>NZ_JBEYHH010000019.1:0-168025 GCF_040635175.1 Streptomyces sp. NPDC006997 | reverse complement strand
TCGACATCCGCGCCCGCTATCTGCTCGATGGTGGTGTCGCTCATGAGGCGTCTCCTTGATCATCGGATCCGCCGATCATTGAACACTCCCGACCCGATGGGTCGCACCTGGCTCTTCGTCCCGAAGCAACTTGGGCGGAGGCTCGACCTGCGGCGAGTGCGCCATTCACCTGCGGCCATGGTCCGCGGGCTTCCGTGCTCGTCCGCCGCTGTCCGTCGGCGTTGTCACGCAGTTAGACACTCACCGCCCGATCGCACGATGCCGCACAGCCGTGGCCGGGTCTGGGGCTGGCCCAGTAGAGAATGGCATAGTGGACGTAGCTGCGGAACTGTGCGCTCTTACGGGCTCTCTGTCGCGAGAAGACGGGGTCTTCGGACGTGTCGTCGACGAGGCCGGCGGATCCGTTCCGGAAATCGTTCGCCAAGTGGCCGCCGAGGCCGAAGAGGCTTGGAAGCAGTACGCAGTGGAAGGTGCAGTCGGCCCGGACACACCAGTAGAAGTCGACGACGCACTCTTGCAGATCGACGCTGAGCGCGCAGCGGAGCTCTTGACCTACTTGGCGACCTATGACCTCGTGTTCCCGGGCTCAGGACGCCGAGACCGCGCCCACGCCCGTAGAGCAGCGGAACGTGTTGTTCGCTTGCTGGGCTACGAGACCGCTTGGTACACGAACATCATCGACCTCTCGCTCGGAGCACGGGCATGGAACCCGGTCACCCGGCATACCTTCGATGGGGTTGTTGCGGGGAACGGCGGGTCCTTCACCGTGGTGTTGCTACAGGTGGGCGAGGACTGAGCCCCCCTAGCACTCTGCCGCTGCCGTGTCAGCCGCGGCGTTGTGCGAGCACCGCTTTAGGAGTTCGATCCGAGCCCGCTACGACTGGGGCCAACGACTGGTGTGACGGCCGGACAGAGTCGCTGGTGTACGCCCTTGTCCGGCGTCGTTGATGTCAGCTGTGGATGTCAGAAGGCTTCTGATCCGTAGCTCTACAGAGATCGGTCGTTGAAGGTCATACAGGCCGCCGGGAGGCCGATGAGGGCCTCGGTTGGGTGCTGCCGGTTGCTGGGGTTGCTGTACTTCGCTGCTGTACAGCACGATCCTGGTCAGGGGTGAGGCCATGGAGCGGGATCGAATCGAACAGTTGCTGGGGGGTGACGACGAAACGTCGGCGGCTGCTCGAGCTGCGCTCCGTGCTGGCGCTTCTTACATTGTGTGGGACGGCACGACGTCCGCCGAGTCACTCGCCCGAATCTACGGACGCTGCCTCAGGCACACCCTCCGGAAGGGCATCGAGACGACCGGCCTGGAGCAGGCCGTGCACCGCCTCGATCGACACGGCCGACCGGTTCGACTGGGCCAGGTCAGGGCTGCTGACGGATCGTGGGTCTTCATGCTGTTCCTCGACCAGGACGGCAACGCTCTGGTGGCATGCACCGGCGTTCGGCAGACCCCACCCGAGCCCTGACATCCCACGGCCCGATGCCTGTCGGAGCTTCGGCGCCTCCAACACGCTTTCCAACTGTGGTGGTGGGGGCACGGGGTGTGTGCGGGGGCGTTCACCTGCGTTCATGGGCGGCCCGTTCGTGGGCTGCAGCCGACTCGTGGTCTTGCCTGAACGGCCCTGAACGGGGCTGAATGAGACGGAAACTGAGACGGGGACCGCCCTCCGGCCTCACTGGTTGCGACAGCCCACGCTGTCACGCGGTGCGGGTCGACGCCTTCGGGCGCGTTGCCGCGCAACAGTCGGTACGTATCCCAATCCACGGATCACCTCGATGGGCAAGGCCGCTGTCGGCCGCATTACTCTACGATCGGACCGCTCATCTACGTCACAAGGAATCTCGCCTGATCCACTCGTCGTCAATCCATAGATATTCAGTGAACCCATCGGTTCCGTACGTAACGAACGGAGCGCCATCATCGTCGATACGAATTACCTCACGCTTACCGTCAACTAGAATCGGCAGTTCAAGGTGCCATTTATGGCGACCCTCACCAGCTGAGGCGAAAAGGTAGAACTGTTCAGTCTCACCTTTATCCAACGCGAGGCTTAGCGACTGCATTGGCTCGCCATCGGCTCCTACCCACCTGGTCGTACCCGAGTCAAGGTCCACTTGAATTCGGCGAGGTTCGACAGCGGCACCACCCGCCCGGCAGGTAACTACAACACCTTTTGGCGGTTTGCCGAGTGGGAGCTGCTCGAAGCGAAGTTTAGGCGGGTCGACAACAACGGTGGTCATCTCTCGACACGTCACAGTGATCTTGAGGTAGGTCATGGCGGCATCCGCTCCACCGATTCCCTTCGCCCACATTGACCAATCCGTTGGATGCTGCGGTGCACCTGCAGGAAGTTCTGGTAGCCAAGCTGACGCAGCAATCCAGTTAGGGAATCCAGCCCAGGCAATGGAAGGATCCTTCTCGACATGGACGCTTACCGCTTGAACTCTGTACCACCTTCGCGAGAGGGCCTCCAGTCGCTTCGATATGGGATGAATAATTACTGTCAAGAAAAGCATCAGCACCGCCGCCGTGAAAGCGGCGTAGAACTTGTCCAAGTTGGCCTCCCCCTCTGCATATCTACTGGCGCTGGAGGGTAGCAGCAAGGTCGGTGGAGCGGCTTTGGGGTGGCGCTGCTTTGGCGCGAGTGATCATGGCCCCGTAAGCTTTCGGCGCGTCGGGCAGGTAGTGGACCTGCCTAAAGCACGACGTTGGGGCCGTGATCTTCGAGGCTCGCGCCAAAGTGGCTCCGTAAAGCCGTGGAGCCGACCGTCCCAGCCACGACGTACCCCTTCAACGGCAAGTGGCTGATTGCTGTGCGCGCGGCATGGACACCGGCCGGGCTGGAGCGGGGCGGAGACAGGAGCGCAGGCCCGGCCGAGGGCCGGGCCGCGCGCGGTGAGCGGAGCGAGCCGCCTTGAACCCGTGAAGAAAGTTGTTACTCAGGCGTGGTTGTGATGCGCCACAAGGGTGCGTCGTATTGCTCTGGGCGGCTGTTGATCAGTAGCTCGCGTAGGTCTTGGCGCTGGGTGCCGTTGAGGTTCAGGGCCTCGGTGAGGTGGCGGAACGTCGTGTGGGTGACTCCGCGGCTGCGGGCCTCGGCCTCGAAATCGTCCAGCCTGACCAAAACCGTCTCCGGGTTCAGGTCCAACGGTGCCTGTTCGGTGAGCCATGCCGCCTTGTTGCGTTCGTAGTCGATCTCGGAGTAGCCGCAGATTTCGCGGCTGTGTGCTTCCGCCTCGGAGAGATTGGCGGTGTGCAGGATCGCGCGGGCCAGCTGGTTGCGGCTCAGGGCCTCGTCCATGTCGGCCTCGTGGACTGCCGGGCCTTCGGCTGTCAGGGGTACGGGTAGTCCTGCGTCGCGTACCTCGCAGGTGCCTCGTACTCCTCGTGCCGTCGCTGCGAGCATCGCGGTGGCTTCGGAGGGGTGCCACTCCAGGACTGAGCTGATGGGGTCCACGTCTTTCGCCGTGAAGGTGTGGGTCGCCGGGCCGACTGCGTCGAGTACGTCTTCGGGCGGCAACTCGCCGTCCAGGCCTGGGCCTGCCACTAGGAGGCGGACCGGGGCGTTCACCTGGCAGCACGCGGCCAGTGTGAGGGCGTCGGCGAGCGGGCTCTTGAGGGTTGGTTCGTCGCCTCGGGCCAGGATGTCGCCGCCTACGTCCAGGAGGTCGATGGACGTTGGCGCCAAGTGCTCCACCAGCTCCTCCAGTTGGCGTGTGATGCCCTGGGCGCCTTGGTGCGGGTCGATCAGTGCGAAGGTGTGGGGGAGTTCCGCGGCCAGGCGGGGGAGCGTGGAGCCTGCTGGTGCGATTGGGCGGGCCTCGGCTGGGACTGTCCATACCGCTGGGGTGAGCTGTTCGAGGCCAGTGAAGTCCTGTGGGCCTCGTGGGCCTGGGATCGGGTCAATCAGGAGGCGGTCCCATGCGTACGTGAGGATCACCGCTTGGTCCTCGTCGCCGTAGAGGGCGGCGTGAAGCATTGCGGCGGCGACCGCGTCGCCCCCTCCTCCTGCTGCGACGATCAACCGCGTCATGCGGTCAGCCTACGGGGTCGGGCATTGGCCATTCACCCTATAGTGGCTAGAGGCCATAGCCACTTGGACAAGGAGGGCGGATGCCCCAGATTGAGGAGGCTCAGCCGAAGTATCTCCAGATCGCGCACTACATCCGCGATCAGATCCTTCGGGGCGACCTGCGGCCGGGCGACGAGGTGCCGTCGGAACGGCAGCTCGCCGCGACCTGGAAGGTATCCCGGCCCACGGCTGCACGGTCGCTTGAGGCGCTGAGTCACCAGGGCTTGGTCGAGAAGCGTCAGGGGTCGGGCACGTACGTGCGGAGTCTGGAAGTCAACAGGCGCGCACGCGAGTTGTACGGGCGCGCTCGGCAGACGGGGAAGATCTACACGCCCGGCGAGTACGCGGTCATCACCTCGGCGGGGTGGCTGGAGGCTCCGGACTATGTCGCTGAGGCGTTGGGGCTGGCCAAGGACCGGCAAGCGGTGCATCGGCGACGGGTGACCAACAACCAGGACGGGCCCATCACGCTCTCCACCTCTTGGTTCGCCCCGGACGTCGGGCAGCGGGCGCCGAAGCTCACCGACCCTGAGCGCATCCAAGAGGGCACGCTGATGTACGTGGAGAAGATGACCGGGCGGCAGGGGAGTTACGCCGAGGATCGGATGTGCGCCCGGCAGGCCACCGAGGAGGAGGCGGCCGACCTTCGGCTTGAACCCGG
This sequence comes from Streptomyces sp. NPDC006997, assembly GCF_040635175.1. Lineage (NCBI taxonomy): Bacteria > Bacillati > Actinomycetota > Actinomycetes > Kitasatosporales > Streptomycetaceae > Streptomyces > Streptomyces sp. NPDC006997. Next base: position 163,291 of record NZ_JBEYHH010000019.1, on the reverse strand, counting down.
CTCGGCAGTCCTGGTCGTCCATCACGTCGTCTACGACCTTCAGGACCGGCCGTTGGAGTTCGCCGAAGCGACTTACCCGCCCCACCGGTGGGCCTTCGAGCAGGGGTACCCGCTCACCTGATGGGTTGTCAGTTGAGGCTTACCGCTTGCATTCCGCAAGTGGCCAATGCCACTATCCAGTAAGTGGCTAAGGCCACTTACTGGAAGGGGGCACGGCGTGATGAGTCAGCGGCCGGATGGGGGCGCGCAGTCCACTTGCCGGGGATGCCGGGGGCGCGGTTGGAAGCGCGTCGGCTCCCGTACGGCTCTGGCGCTGTCCACGGCCAATGATCGTGCCCGTGCCACATCGAAGCGGCGCTGCCTGGACTGCGACGGCAGCGGCAAGGAGTGAGCACGGATGGGCAACATCCCCGCGGCCCGCAACGGGCCCAGCGACTCGGTACCCCTCGGAGCGATGACCTTGCACCCTCTGCCGGAATCGGTGCCGCTGGCTCGGCGGTGGTTCCGGAAGTTCATCGCGCCGTACGATCCCGCCTGCTCGGTCGACGACTGCGCCTTGATGATCTCGGAGTTGGTCACCAATGCCATCGTCTATGGCCGGGCGGATGAGACGTGGGTTGTGCGTGTCGAGTGGTTCCGCAGGGGTGCTTCACTGCGGGTAGGCGTGCACAATCCCGGCTTCCCGGCGAGCGTGCGGATGCGACGCCCGGATGCCAATGACGCGCACGGGCGCGGGCTGCTCCTCGTGGATGCCCTCGCCGAGTCCTGGTACGCGGGCCCCAGTCGCTTCGGCGGCACCTTGGTCTCCTTCGAGATGGCCGATGCCTGGCCGTCTTGAGGGCAATACGCTCCGCTTCTACAGCGGCGGGGGAGTGGCCGCTAGTCTGGTTGACCAGTTGACTTGGCCAATCTCGACGGGCGGCGTTCATGGCGTATGAAGTGGAGGCACCGAAGTACGTGCGCCTCGCGCAGACGATCCAGCGTCGCATCGAGGACGGTACGTACCCGCCGGGCACCCGGGTCCCCAGTGAGAACCAACTGGTGCAAGCCTTCGGCATGTCCCGCCCGACTGTCGTGCGGGCGCTCGATCTGCTGAAGCGGGATGGCTGGCTGGAGTCGAGGCAGGGCTACGGGACCATCGTCCGGGGCCGTCCTGAAGTCGTCGAGCAGAAGGATCGTCGGGGGCGTGAGGCGCTGGAGCGTGACGAGTCACGGGCTTCCGGGCGCCTGGTCGAGGCCGGTCGTGTGCCGGTTCCGGCTCGCGTAGCTTCGATGCTGGGGTTGCCCAAGAAGGCTCATGTCCTCATGCGGCGTTTTCTCGTTGAGGCCGACGGCGAACCTGCTGAGCTGGTCTCGTCGTACTTCCCCGCCGATCTGGCTGAGGGTACCGACCTTGGCGCCTCTGAAGTCCTGAGCGGCAGTGCGCGTGAGCATCTGGAGGCGCGCAGGAAGGTGCGCTTCGATCACGTCACGGAACGGGTCTCCGCTCGTCTGCCCAGTAGCGATGAAGCCGCTCTCCTGGAGCTGCCGGACGCCGTGCCGGTGCTGAGTGTGCTGGTCGTCGCGCTCGACGCGTCCGGGCAGGCACTGCAAGTCGCTGACGTGGTCCTTCCAGGGGACCGGCAGGAACTTGAAGACACCTATCGCTTGAACTGACCTTCGGTCGGGGCCAGTTCGCCAACAAGCTCACTTGACAAGTCAACCTGGCATCTCTAGCTTCAAACTTGCTAAGTCAACCTGTCAGGTGGCGGGTTGATCACCTGTCCAAGAAGGAGAGTTACCTGTGCGTGTGATCCGCATCGACGCCTCGGCCGCGACGATCCTGCTCACCGAGGCCCCGGCGCCCAAGGTGCGCGACCGGCAGACCGGTGAGATCGCCAAGGACGCCGTGAGCGGTGAGGCCCTGATGACGGTCGGCGTCGTCTACATCGACGAGGGTGAGTCGTCGCTGATCCAGGTCACCATCCCCGAGAGCGGTGTCACGGACGGGCTGACCGTCGGTGCTCCGGTCTCGCTGCCGGGCCTTGTGGCTCGGCCGTGGGAGAGCGTGTTCAACGGCCAGCAGCGGCACGGCATCGCCTACCGCGCTACGGCCGTGATGCCCGGCGCCTTCCCGATGGCTCAGGCGGGCTGACTGTCATGACCGACCTGGTGACATGGGCCGAGCTGGGCGGGTCGCTCGCTGCGATAAGCGGTGCGGCCTACGCCCGGCACGCCCACCCGGCGGCGTACTGGTCGACGGTCGGACTGCCCGTTTCCGTGGTCCGCCTGCTGGCCTCGTACTCCTCGACCATGGAAGCGTGCGGCCTCACGGTCGAGCCGTCGCGCTGGCGGGCGCTGGCGGTCAAGGCGGCCACACGGCGAGAGGTTCGGCCCGTACCTCCTCGCCGGGGCCTGATTCGGCCCACCACGACCGGACTGCGGTTACGGCTGCGGCTCGCCCCCGGCCAGGAACCTGCGGACGTCGCGGCCTCGGCCGAACGGCTGCGGCACGCCTGGGGTGTCCACGCCGTGTACGTGCGGGACGTCAAGCCCGGAGTCGTGGAGCTGCGGCTCGTCGGCTTCGATGTGCTCCGCAAGGTACGGATGCCTCGCCGGGTCCCTGGTGGCCCACTCCGGGTGCCGGTGGCGCTGCGGGAGGACTCGACCGCGTTCGTCCGCGACTACCACGCCGTACCTCACGAACTCGTCCTCGGCGCCACGCTGTCCGGCAAGTCCATGTACCTGCGCAACCTGCTCACCGGGCTCGCCGTCCAACCGGTGGTCCTGGTCGGCATCGACTGCAAGCGCGGTGTCGAGCTGGCACCGTTCGCTCCTCGACTGTCGGCGCTGGCGACCGATGCCGATCAGGCGGCCGAGCTGCTGCCCGTGCTCGTGAGGGAAATGGAGGACCGGTACGACCTGATCAAGGCTCGGCAGGGCCTCGCACCCGGCACCCCGGACGAGCAGATCACCTCCGATATCTGGGGGCTGCGGGAGTCCGAACGCCCTTACCCCCTCGTGTTGTTCATCGACGAGGTGGCGGAACTGTTCCTCGTCGCCACCCGGAAGGAGGAAGAACGGCGGGACGAGATGGTGACCCAGCTCATCCGCCTCGCTCAGCTCGGCCGGGCCGCCGGGATCTACCTGGAGGTCTGCGGACAGCGGTTCGGCGCCGAGCTGGGCAAGGGCGCGACCATGCTCCGTGCTCAGCTCACGGGCCGGGTGTGTCACCGCGTCAACGACGAAGCCTCCGCCAAGATGGCGCTCGGGGACATTGCCCCTGAGGCGGTCTTCGCCGCCTGTGCCATCGCCGCCGAGCTGCCCGGTCTCGCCGTCGTCGGGGACACCTCTGGCGGCTGGTCCCGCATCCGTACCCCGCATCTCTCCCTCGCCGACGCTGCGGCCACCTGCCGTGAGACGGCCCACCTCGCGCCCGACGTACCGGCGCTCACGCCCTTCCGGCCGTACGTCCCGCCAGTGCCCGTGAAGAACTCCGGGACTGTAGCCACTCCCCGCCCGGTCACCGAGTAGCCGTACCCGCTTCCCACGGTCGGCGCGGCCGTCCCGCGCCAAGTCCCTACCCCCTCCATGCCCGAATCCGGAAGGAGTGGCGCCGTGCGTGCCCTGCCCGTCCGCGTTGACGCCGTGCTCGTCCAAGCGCTGATCGCCGCCGCGCTGTCCTTCGCTCACCTGCACGACCTGGCTTCCGCTGCCGGACAGCACGGATGGAAGGCCTGGGCCTATCCGGTCTCCGTCGACCTGCTGATGGTGGCCGCATGGCGGCGACTCCGCTCCGGCGGAGCGAAAGCGGCCGGGTGGTGCTGGTTCATCGTCGCCCTGACCGCCTCGCTCGGCGCCAACGTCGCCACCGCCGGGCTGCTCGACCTGAACGACGTACCGGCCTGGCTGCGGATCGTCGTCGCCGGGTGGCCCGCCATCGCCTTCCTGGGCGGGACGCTCCTCGCTCACGGCGGGGTTCGGGAGCAACCGGCCGCGCCTGCGTCATCGACCGCCACTGAAGAACCGTCGCCCCCCGACTCGGCTCCGCCCGCGGCGGCTCCCGTTCCGCCCGCCCTCGTCGCCCTCGCGCGCAAGGTCGCGGACGACCACCGCGCCCGGACCGGCGCCCCCATCGACACCGCGACCCTTCGCAACCGCCTCGGCGTCCCGCTGCCGCTCGCCGAAGCCATCGCAGCTCAACTCATCTGACCCGGAGGGCTCTCCACCGTGCGACCGTCCACGCTCCGCGCGCTGAAGCGCGCAGCCGAGCTGACCCGACAGAACCGCCTCACCGAAGCCGTGCTCATCGCCGAACCGGTGATCCTCGCCGCCGACAGCTACGAGGGTGACGAGATCTTGCGCTGGCTGGCCGAGCACGTCACCGACTTCACCGGCGAAACCGACAAGGAGGTGCACTGATGCCCGCCAGCCGTCGCTTCCGGCGCGTCGTCCGGATCGGCCCCGTGCAGGTCGCCACCTACTACGACGGCCGTGGCCGCGAGAAGCACACCGCCGCCTGTACGGCCCCGCGCTGCGGCTTCTCGACCGACTACGACAGCCGTGCCGCCGCCGAGCTGGCCGCCCGTACCCACCGCTGCGCCGTCCGCTGAGGAGATCCCGTGACCGTCTCTCTGCCGCTGGTCTTCGTCCTGGGCGTCATCGCCTGGGCCGCGATCAAGTTCCTCGGCGTCCGTCTCTGGGTGGCCGTCGTCATCGCCCTATTTGGCTTCTGGCTCTCCCACACCTTCCTGGCCCCGGCTGTCGAGTCCGGCACCCGGTCCGGGGTCGACGTCATCAACGGCACGAACGAGTGAGGAGTCCCGTCATGTTCCGTCCCAAGCTGCCCGACGCACCCCAGGTGCCGGTGGCCCCGACCACACAGCGGTTCCACGCCCCCGCCGCGTCCGCTGACCGTTCGGCTGCCCCGTACGTGGGGGCCGGGGTCGGTGCGGTCGCCGCCCTGGTCGTCGTCGGCGTCGTCCTCACCGCGCTCCTGGCGGCGGTCGCCGTCTCGGCCGTGTCCGTGGCCATCGCCGCCGTGGTCCTGCGGTCCCTCGTCAACGGCGCCAACAAGCGCTGACCGGCCGCCGGGGCGGCAACAACGCCGCCAAGCATCCCGCCGCCCCGGGGCCGTCCCTCCCGACCACCGAAACAGCCGAAAGGAACTCCCATCATCACCCGGCAGACTCCGCCCCCGCTGGCGGAACTCTCCATGCTGGCCTCCCTCGGCACCCTCCCCGAGCTGGCCCGCCAACTGCCCGGCCTGGGCGGCTGCACCCGCCCGGTACGCCTCGACGGCCACCGCACCGCGTACGCCGTCGACACGACGACCGGTGAGGTCGGGCGCGTCCTGCACCACCTGGACTCGAACGCCCTCCCCGCCGGGAACCTTCTCGTCCGCTGCAACAACCGCCGTGCCACCCGCTGCGCGGCCTGCGCGGAGGTCTACCGCCGCGACACCTTCCACCTGATCACCGCCGGACTGCGCGGCGGCAAAGGCACCCCGGAACAGGTCGGCACGCACCCGCGCGTCTTCGCCACCTTCACCGCGCCGAGCTTCGGCCCGGTCCACAACCGCCCCTCCAGCGGGCGGCCCTGCCGCTGCGGTGTTCGGCACGACGCCACAGACCCGGCCCTCGGCACGCCCCTCGATCCGGACACGTACGACTACGAAGCGGCCGTGCTCTGGAACGCGCACGGCGGGGCCCTGTGGCGTCGGTTCTCCATTTACCTGCGTCGTGAGGTCGCCAAGCGCGCGGGCCTCACGCAACGGGCCTTCCGCGACCACGCCCGCGTCTCCTTCGCCAAGGTCGCCGAGTACCAGAAGCGCGGGGCCGTCCACTTCCACGCGGTCATCCGACTCGACGGTCCTGAGGGAGGCGACACCTCGCCCCCGGCCTGGGCCACGGCCGAGCTGCTGGGCGACGCCATCCACGCCGCTGCCGCCGCCACCCGCGTCCACGGCCCGACCGTCGACGGCCGGACGCACTCCTTCGTCTTCGGCCGTCAGCTCGACGTCCGCCCGATCCGCTCAGCCGACTTCGACGACGGCCAGGAGCTGACCGAGCGAGCCGTAGCGGCGTACATCGCCAAGTACGCCACCAAGGGCGCCGAGACCGCGACCGGCACCCTTGACCGGCCGATCCGCTTCCTCGCCGAGCTGGCAGGGGCCCGGATCACCGACCACGCCCGCCGCATGATCCGAACCGCCTGGACCCTCGGCGCACGCCCCGAACTGGCAGACCTCCGCCTACGGGCCTGGGCGCACATGCTCGGCTTCCGCGGCCACTTCTCCACCAAGTCCCGCCGCTACTCCACCACCCTCGGCGCACTCCGCGACGCCCGCGCCGAGTGGCGCCGCACGCAGGCGGCCCCGCCCGAACCCCAGGACGGCGAAACCACGCTCGTCCTCGCTCACTGGGTCTTCGCCGGAACGGGCCTCAGCGCGGGCGAAACCTGGCTGGCCGCATCCCTCGAACCCGCTCCCGGAACGGAAGGAGAGCCGACCACATGAACGACCGCTACCTGTCCGTCGACCAGGTCGCCGAGCTGCTGGGCACGACGGTCCGCTTCCCCCGGCGGCTCATCGAGGAGCGGCGCATTCGGTACGTCAAGGTCGGCCGACACGTCCGTATCCCCGAGAGCGCCCTTCGCGACTACCTCGCCTCTCGCACCGTGGAGCCGCTGCGGCGGCCTCGGTCTCGCTTCGGGAGGGCTGCTGCCTGATGGCCAACAGCAAGGGCAGGCGCCGCCGTTTCGGCGCGATCAGGCGACTTCCGTCCGGCCGGTACCAGGCGCGCTATCCGGGCCCTGACGGCGTGATGCGTCCGGCTCCTGTCACCTTCGAGACGACGGCGGACGCCGACGACTGGCTTGCCGAGAAACAGACCGAGATCCGGCGGGGAGAGTGGCGCGACCCGGACGCAGGCGCGGTGCGCTTCCGGGCCTACGCCGACAAGTGGGTGGACGAGCGGGAACTTGCGCCGCTCACGCGCGACCTCTACCGCTACCTACTCGACAAGCACTTGTTCGCCTTCGCTGACGTGGACTTGGACGAGATCACCGCTCCGCGCGTCCGGGAGTGGCGGGCCGATCGGCTGCGGGCCACGAACGCCAAGACGATGACGGCAAAGGCGTACCGGCTCCTCAAAGCCATCATGGAAACGGCCGTGGATGACGAGCTGATCACCCGCAACCCATGCCGGATCAAGGGCGCGGGGAAGGAGAAGGCGGCTGAGCGGCGCATCGCGACCGTCGCCCAGGTCGATGCCCTCGCCGAAGCGGTGGGGATGCGGTGGCGGCTCATGGTCTACCTCGGCGCGTACGGTCCGATGCGTCCGGAGGAGCTGGCGGGCCTCCGACGCCGAGACATCGACCTCGACAACCGTCGAGTCCGCGTGCGCCTCGCCGAGCCCGAGCGGATGAACGGGCGACGCGTCCAGGGCGACACCAAGTCGGAGGCGGGCACCCGGACTGTGATTCTTCCCGTGTTCCTCCGCCGGGAGCTGCGCTGGCATCTGGAGAGCTACGCCGAGCCAGGCCCGGACGGGCTGGTCTTCGTCAGGGGAGAAGGGTGCTCCGTTCCGGCGCAGCACCTTCGGGCGGAGATGGCGGCGGGCGCGGGAGGTCGTGGGGATGCCTGAGGGCTTCCGGTTCTACGACCTTCGGCACACCGGGCACACGCTCTCCACGCGCTCCGGTGCCACGCTCAAGGACACCATGGTCCGGGCCGGGCAGTCCTCGGAGAAGGCGGCGCTGATCTACCAGCACTCCGACGACGAGCGTCAGGAAGAGGTCGCCGCCGGGCTGGACGCGACCGTGCGGAAGGCTCGGGCTGGGGCAAGGAAGAAGGGGCCCGAGCGGCCTTCTGGCACGGATCTGGCACGCGACCGCTGATCACCACGGACAGCAAAAAGGCCCGGGTCTCTGACCTGGGCCTTAATCATGGAGCGGGTGACGAGAATCGAACTCGCGCTCTCAGCTTGGGAAGCTGATGTTCTACCATTAAACTACACCCGCGTAAGACGCCGACCGAGTCGGTGTCCGAATGCTCGCTCACTCTACCTCATGTCAGGCCCCCGGTGCTCAGGCCGTGGGGCCTGATGGTGTTTCAGAGGTGGGGTGGGGGCTGCGGGGGGCGGGAGTTGGGGCGTACGGTGGGGGTGTTCCGGGTGGGGGTCTTGGGGGTTCGCTGGCGTGGGCTTCGGGGGCTCGGTCGGGGGGTGCGGGAGTCGGAGTGCCGCCTGGAAGGGCGTTCGGTTCGTCCCGTAATGTGGGGGTTCGTCGTCACGGCAGTGGCAGCCAGACGCGGCTCTTGGGGAAGGGACTCTTGGACTTGATGGAGCGCACCGTCGTCCGTTGTGCCGATGGGCACGTGTTCAGCACCGCTTCGTTCCCGATGCAGCAGGCCGAGCGGCTTGGTCCTGGTCGGCTCATGCGTTGTCCGCGTTGTGCGCGGCTTCGCAGTGTCGTGCCGGTCAGCTTCGAGAAGCGGTAGCGAGCGGGAGCGGAAGGTCTGGCGCGGGTCCCTTGTGTGGGGGCCCGCGCCACTTGCGTATCCTCGGGGCGTGCTTCTCTCTGACAAGGACATCCGGGCCGAGATCGACGCCGGGCGGGTACGGATCGATCCCTACGACGAATCCATGGTGCAGCCGTCGAGCATCGACGTGCGGCTGGACCGGTATTTCCGGGTGTTCGAGAATCACCGGTACCCGCATATCGACCCCTCCGTGGAGCAGGTCGACCTGACGCGGCTGGTGGAGCCCGAGGGGGACGAGCCGTTCATTCTGCATCCCGGGGAGTTCGTTCTCGCCTCCACGTACGAAGTGATCTCGCTGCCTGATGATCTCGCCTCGCGGTTGGAGGGGAAGAGTTCCCTCGGGCGGCTCGGGCTCGTTACCCATTCCACCGCCGGGTTCATTGATCCGGGGTTCTCCGGGCACGTGACCTTGGAGTTGTCCAACCTCGCCACGCTCCCCATCAAGCTGTGGCCGGGGATGAAGATCGGGCAGCTGTGCATGTTCCGGCTCACTTCGCCCGCCGAGTCGCCGTACGGCAGTGAGCGGTACGGGTCGCGGTACCAGGGGCAGCGTGGGCCCACCGCGTCCCGGTCCTTCCTCAACTTCCACCGGACCCGGGTGTGAGCGTGCGCGAGAACCTCAGTTACGAGCAGTTCGGCGGCGCCGTAAGGGAGTTGGCGCAGGCCATCGCCGATGACGGATATGAGCCGGACCTGGTGTTGAGCATTGCCCGGGGTGGGGTTTTCGTCGCCGGCGGGCTTGCTTATGCGCTCGGGTGTAAGAACATCCATCTGGTGAACGTGGAGTTCTATACGGGGGTCGGGACCACTCTCGACATGCCCGTCATGCTTGCTCCCGTTCCCAATGTCGTTGATTTCTCGGAGAAGAAGGTTCTTATCGCCGACGACGTCGCCGATACCGGGAAGACGCTCAAGCTCGTGCGTGACTTCTGTCTCGACGCCGTCGCCGAGGTGCGTAGCGCCGTGATCTATGAGAAGTCCCACTCCCTCGTCCAGTGCGAGTACGTGTGGAAGCGGACCGACGAGTGGATCGACTTCCCGTGGTCCGTCGAGCCCCCTGTGGTGCGGCGGAGTGGGCAGGTCCTCGACGCCTGAGCGTGCGGGCAGCGTGAACAGAATGAAGGGAGGGTACCGGCCGGACGCCGGGGCCCTCCCTTCATACGGTGTGGTCAGAACGTGCCGAGCTTCACGATCGACAGCAGCGCGATCAGCTGGATCGCCGACGCGCCCAGCGCCTTCGGCCAGGGCAGGTCGTGGGAGCGGCTGACCATCAGGGTGAGGAGAGCGCCGCCCGCGACCCAGGTGGCCCAGCCGAGGATCTGGACGAAGGGCGCGTCGCCGCCGAGGAACATCGCGACGACCAGTCGGGGCGCGTCCGACAGGGACATGATCAGCATGGAGAGGCCGACCGTCGGCTGCCACGCCCCGTCGCCGCCCAGCTGGCGGGCCAGGGTGTGGGTGACCACGCCCAGGACGAAGGAGCTGATCACCATCGCGACCGCGGTGGTCAGGACGATCGGGACGGCGTTCGACAGCGTGGCGTTGATCGCGTCGTCGCGGGCGCCGTCGAAGCCGAAGACGGCCAGCAGGCCGTAGAGGAAGGTCACGACGAGGGCCGGGACCCACATCGTGTAGTCACGCATCCGGAGGAAGGTCTGGCTGGGCGACAGCACGATGCCGCGCAGCAGGTCCTTCCAGTGCAGCCGGGGGCCGACCGGGCCGGGCGGGGGCTGGTTCGCCGTGCCCGCGCGGTACGTCTCGCCCTGGGAGTACGGGTCCTCGCCGATCGAGAACGCCTGGGTGTGGCCCGGGTTGTTCGCCGCGTACGGGTCCGGGCCGACGGGGCCCCCGGCCGGTCCGTGCGGGTAGCCGCCGTCTCCGAAGTACTCCGGCTCTCCGTGAGCACCGCCATGCCCGCCGTGCCCGCCATGCCCGCCATGCCCGCCGTGGGCCCCATGACCGCCCTGGGCGCCGTAGCCCGGGGGCTGTGGGGCCGCGGGCGGGTAGCCGTACGACGGTCCCTGCGGCGCCTGCTGTCCGTACGGGGGGTGCGCTTGCGGGGCGCGGTCGTCCCTGCCGCCGCGTCCGATCCTGAATCCAGCCACGTCTTCGAACGTACCTGAGCCGGGAGATCGGTGTGCCGGGCCCTGGTGTACGGGCCCGGCTTTGCGGCCGAGCTGTGACATCCCCTAGGGGAACTCCGCGGTGGAGAACACCAGTACCCGGCGGACCCGCGACCAGGCTCCGCCCCACGACAACGCCCCAGCAACGACGCACGCGTTCGGGAAGCCTCGGCACCCCCGCGCCCGCGCCGACTGGGGTGTCCCGCCCGGTCCGGTGGGGGGAGCGGGCAGGATGGGGGCATGAGCGTAGTGAAGATCAACGTGCTGACCGTTCCCGCCGAGCAGCGGGAGGTGCTGGAGAAGCGGTTCGCCTCGCGTGCGCACGCCGTCGAGGGTTCCGACGGGTTCGAGTGGTTCGAGCTGCTGCGGCCGGTCGAGGGGACCGACCAGTACCTCGTCTACACGCGCTGGCGGGACGAGGCGGCGTTCCAGGCGTGGATGGAGGGGCCGATGAAGTCGGCCCACCAGGGCGGCAGCGCCCCGCAGGGCGGCGAGGGTGGCGGCGAGCGGCCGAAGCCCGCGGCGTCCGGGTCGACGCTCTGGTCCTTCGAGGTGGTCCAGCAGGCGTCCCCGAAGTAGTCCGGCGCCGGGGTGCCCCGCGGAGTGGGGCACCCCGGCGCTCGGCCTGAACGTGCTCAGACCACGTCAGACACCGTCAGACCACGTCAGACACTGTCAGACCGCCGTCAGAACACCGTCCCCCCGATCCGCCCCAGGATCGTGAACGTGTGCGTGCCGTACACCGCGAAGGCGGCGATCGTGGCGACGGTGAGGAGGCCGACGGGTACGGCCCGACCGAGTCGGATCTTCATGCGGGTTGCTTGCCTTTCGCTGGTACGGGTGAGGTCGTGCCGCCGACCGTCAGGACGGCGTCACAGCGGTCGCGTACGGCGTCGTCGTGGGTGGCGATGACGACGGCGCGGCCCTCCTCGCTCATCGCGCGGAGGACGTCGACGACGAGGGTGGTGTTGTCGTGGTCGAGCGCGCCCGTGGGTTCGTCGGCCAGGACGAGCGAGGGCTGCTTGACGAGGAGCCGGGCGAGGGCGACGCGCTGCTGCTCGCCGCCGCTGAGCCGGTGCACCCGCTCCTGCTCCCGTCCGGCCAGCCCGACCCGCTCCAGCGCCTCGGCGACGGTCGGTGCGCCCACCCGCTTCCGGCGGGGTCTCAGCGCGACATCGAGGTTGGCGGCGACGGTCGCGTTGTCGATCAGCGCGTAGCTCTGGAAGAGGTAGCCGAGGACGTCCCGCCGGTACAGCCGGGCGGCGCGCGGTCCGAAGCCGGTGATGTCCCGGCCCTCGTGGCGGATCGCCCCGGAGGTCGGGGTGTCGAGCAGGCCCGGGCAGTTGAGCAGGGTCGGCTTGCCGGAACCGCTCGGCCCGACCAGCGCGAGCAACTGCCCCGCGCGCACGGTGAAGTCGAGGCCGGACCAGAGGGTGCGCGGGCCGTAGGACTTGCTCAGGTTCTCGATCTCGATCACAGCGTGGCTCCCTGGGGACGGCGGGGGGTGCGGGTCGGGTGGGGGATCACGCCTCCGCCGCCCCTTCCTTCACGATCCGGCGGTGGAACACGGCCAGCGCGACCAGCACCGCGGCGACCTCCACGACGACGAGCGCGGTGTCGGCGGTGAGTCCGAGGCCGGTGATCTGGACGGGCTCGGCCGGTGGCTTGACGCCGTTGGCCCGGTACTCGGCCAGCTCCCTGTTCCGCCACCACACCTGGAACGGCACCCAGGCGGCGAGCAGCACGGCGAGCACCCCCTCCACGGCGAGCAGGGGCCGGTGGACGGCGGTGAAGCGCCAGCCGCTGAGGTGGCGGGCGAAGACGGCCTGCGCGTTCTTGCGGGAGTGCACGACGCACGCGCCCACCCCGGTGATCAGCAGGACCAGCACGGCCACGCCCAGGTTGAACAGCTGGAGCCGGAAGTCGGCGACGAGGTCGCGGAGCCTGAGGGCGGCGTTCTGGCCGACCGGGCTCATACCGGTGACGTACGTCTCCAGGTGGTGCTCCTCGATCCCGGCGGTGACGTCGTCGGGGTCCTTGAAGACCAGGCTCTGCTGGGAGGCGTAGGCGATGTAGCCCCGCTCGCTGAGGTACGGCGCCCCGTCCGGGTAGACGACGACCACCGGGTCGTCGGCGAAGGACTCGTCGGCGTCGGGGTTGGTGGCGGCCTGGAGGCGGCCGCGCGGGTTGTACGTGAACAGGCGCTGCCCGTCCCGGGTGGTGAGCGGGGTGATCCGGTCGGCGGGGACCCGCTGTGGCTCGCCCGGGTTGAGCAGTTCCGGCACGAGGGCGGCGAGGCGGTCGGTGTACGGCGTCAGCTCCGCCGGGACCAGCAGCCGGACCCGCGTGTCGTCGCCGGTCGTCGCGGGGAGGCGGTGGCCGGTGGCGTCCCGGACGGGCTGGGCGGCGAGGTAGGACTCGTTGACGATCAGCAGGTCACGGTCGGGCAGGTCGGCCAGGCCGCCCGCGTGCCGGAACCTGCGGTGCCCGGCGACGATGACCTGTCCGTCCCGGTCGGCCTCGCGGAGCCAGCCGCCAAGATCATTTATCGACTGTCAAGTGCGAACTGGGCGTCTGATGTGCTGCTTTGGTGTTCCACCTGTGCGAAAGCGACGCCCCGCCTGTCCGGGGTGAACCGGGCGGGCGGGGCGTCGCTGGCGGTGCTGAGGGCGTGCGGGGCGGACTACTTCACGGGTTCGGGCTCCGGCGCGCTCTCCGACTCCGCCGCGTCCTGCGGGTCGGCGGGCGTCTTGACCGACTCCAGCAGCAGCTGGGCGACGTCGACGACCTGGACGGACTCCTTGGCCTGGCCGTCGTTCTTCTTGCCGTTGACCGAGTCGGTCAGCATGACCAGGCAGAACGGGCAGGCGGTGGAGACGATGTCCGGGTTGAGCGACAGCGCCTCGTCGACCCGCTCGTTGTTGATGCGCTTGCCGATGCGCTCTTCCATCCACATCCGCGCACCGCCGGCGCCGCAGCAGAAGCCGCGCTCCTTGTGCCGGTGCATCTCCTCGTTCCGGAGGCCCGGGACGTTGGCGATGATCTCGCGCGGGGGCGTGTAGATCTTGTTGTGGCGGCCCAGGTAGCACGGGTCGTGGTACGTGATGAGGCCCTCGACCGGCGTGACCGGGACCAGCTTGCCCTCGTCCACGAGGTGCTGGAGCAGCTGGGTGTGGTGGATGACCTCGTAGTCGCCGCCGAGCTGCGGGTACTCGTTGCCGAGGGTGTTCAGGCAGTGCGGGCAGGTCGCGACGATCTTCTTCGCCGACTTCGGCTTCTTCGTCGACTCGTCCTCGTCATCCTCACCGAACGCCATGTTCAGCGCGGCGACGTTCTCCATGCCGAGTTCCTGGAACAGCGGCTCGTTGCCCAGGCGGCGGGCGGAGTCGCCGGTGCACTTCTCGTCCCCGCCCATGATGGCGAAGCTGACGCCCGCCATGTGCAGCAGCTCCGCGAACGCCTTGGTGGTCTTCTTCGCGCGGTCCTCCAGGGCGCCCGCGCAGCCCACCCAGTACAGGTACTCGACCTCGGACAGGTCCTCGATATCCCTGCCGACGACCGGGACCTCGAAGTCGACCTCCTTGGTCCAGGCGAGGCGCTGCTTCTTCGCCAGGCCCCAGGGGTTGCCCTTCTTCTCCAGGTTCTTGAGCATCGTCCCGGCCTCGGACGGGAACGCCGACTCGATCATCACCTGGTAGCGGCGCATGTCCACGATGTGGTCGATGTGCTCGATGTCGACCGGGCACTGCTCGACGCACGCGCCGCAGGTGGTGCAGGACCACAGCACGTCCGGGTCGATGACGCCGTTCTCCTCGGCCGTGCCGACCAGCGGCCGTTCGGTCTCCGGGCCGGTCCCCCCGGCGAGCAGGTAGGGCGCCTTGGCGTGCGAGTGGTCGCGCAGGGACATGATCAGCAGCTTGGGGGAGAGCGGCTTGCCGGTGTTCCAGGCGGGGCACTGCGACTGGCAGCGACCGCACTCGGTGCACGTGGAGAAGTCCAGCAGGCCCTTCCAGGAGAACTGCTCGATCTGCGAGACGCCGAACACGTCGTCCTCACCGGGGTCGGTGAAGTCGATCGCCTTGCCGCCGGACGTCATCGGCTGGAGGGCGCCCAGCGCGCTCTCACCGGTCGCGTTGCGCTTGAACCAGATGTTGGGGAAGGCCAGGAACCGGTGCCACGCCACGCTCATGTCGGCGTTCAGCGAGACGACGATCATCCAGATGAAGGAGACGCTGACCTTGATCCCGGCGAACAGGTAGACCAGGGTCTGGAGCGAGGACAGGCTCAGGTCGTCGAAGACCGTGACCAGCGGGTACGAGGCGAAGAACGCGGCCTCGTAGTGGTCGACGTGGTGGATCGCGCCTTCCAGTCCGCGCAGGACGTAGATCACGGTGCCGATGGTCAGGATGATGTACTCGACGAAGTACGCGTGCCAGGGCGTCGAGCCCGCGAAGCGCGACTTGCGGCCCGCCCGCAGGGGCAGGTTGAGCAGCCGGATGACGATGAGGGTGGCGATGCCCACCGTGGTCATCACGGTGATGAACTCGACGTACATCTCCCAGGGCAGCCAGCCGCCGATGATCGGCAGCGTGAAGTCGGCGACGTAGAGCTGGCCGATGGCCTGCACCAGGATGGGGATCAGGGTCAGGAAGCCGATCGCCACGAACCAGTGCGCGATGCCGATGACTCCCCACCGGTTCATCCGCGTGTGGCCGAGGAACTCCTTCACCAGCGTCACACTGCGCTGGTAGGGGTTGTCGGTCCGGACCCCGGCCGGCAACGGCTGGCCGAGCCTGAAGAACGTGACGAACTGGGCGATGACGCGGGCGAACAGGGCCGAGCCGACCACTGTCAGGACCATCGACACGATGATCGAGGCAAGTTGCATTCCGGGGCTCCTCGGGCCTGCGAGGGAGATTACTAAGCGGTAACTTAATGCAGTTCGTTCGAGAGTACCCGCATCATGCCCCGCACTGTAGTTACCGGCTCGGTGATCTGTGTCGCTGAGCCTCCCCTGACCCCCCGTCCGGTACCGGGGGTGGCCGGGACGGGCGCGGCGCGCCGCGCTTATCGCGCCATTCATACCAAAACATGACGTTCGGACTTAGCTTAGGCCCGTGCTCTACGGGATCGCCGCCGCCATCGCCGCCCTGCTCCTCGCCGCCCTGCTCGCGGGACTCCTCCGGGTGCCCGGACTGCGGCTCGGGCTGGTCGACCGGCGCCGCGCCCGGCCGGTGCCGGTGGTCGGCGGCATGGCGGTGGTGCTCGCGACGGTGCTGGTGGCGGGGGCGGGCGAGTGGACCGGCGTGGCGCCGCTCGGCCCGGGCGTGGGGACGCTGCTCGGCGCCGGGGCCGGGGTCGCCGCGCTCGGGCTGGTGGCCGACGTGTGGCGGCTGCGCGCGCGGGTGCCGCTCGCCGGTACGGCGGTGGCGGCGCTGTGCGTGGTGCCGTACGAGGGCGGAGGGGTGACCGGGGTGGTCGGCGGGGTGCTGGCGGCGGCGTGGGTCGCGGTGGTGGCCGGGGCGTTCCGGGCGCTGGACCACGCGGACGGGCTGGCGGGGACGGTCGGGGTGGTGACCGCCTTCGGGGTGGGCGCGTGCGCGGCGGTCGAGGTGCTGGACGGGGTGGCGGTGCTGCTGAGCGTGCTGGCGGCGGCGCTGACCGGGTTCCTGATGCACAACTGGCATCCCGCGCGGGTGGCGTTCGGCGGGTGCGGGGCGCTGTTCACGGGGTTCGTGCTGGCGTCGGCGGCGGTGCTGGTGCGCACCGGGTACGACGCCGTGCCGTCGGCCGGGGTGCTGTTCGCGCTGACCGGCGTGGTGAGCGTGGACGCCGTCCTGGTGGTGCTGGCGCGTCGGCTGGCGGGGCGGCCGGTGACCCGGCGCGGCCCCGACCACCTGGGGCACCGGCTGCGGCGGCTCGGTCTCACCTCGCGGGGTGCGACGGTGGTGGTGGGTGCCGGGACGTTCGCGAGCGTCCTCGTGGGGGTGCTCGTGCACGGGGGGTGGGTGGACGCGGGTGCCGTGTGGTGGGTGGCCGGGGGCGGGGCGGTGGCGGTCCTCGGGCTGCTGTGCGTCAAGGGGGCGGGGGCGCGCGCGGTACCGGCCGCACGGGCGTCCGTGCAGGTCAGGGGAGAAGTGCGGCGGCCCTTGCGTGTAAGGAACGGATAAGAGTTGAGTCCGCTTGGCTCAGGTCTGTTGACCCATTCCGGGTCGTCGTGCACACTTGAGTCCGTTCCACTCAAGTCGCTGGAGGAATCAACCATGGCACGTGCGGTCGGCATCGACCTGGGCACGACTAACTCCGTCGTCAGCGTTCTGGAGGGCGGCGAGCCCACCGTCATCACCAACGCCGAGGGCGCCAGGACCACGCCGTCCGTCGTCGCCTTCGCCAAGAACGGCGAGGTGCTGGTCGGCGAGGTGGCCAAGCGCCAGGCGGTCACCAACGTCGACAGGACCATCCGGTCGGTCAAGCGCCACATGGGCACCGACTGGAAGATCAACCTGGACGGCAAGGACTTCAACCCGCAGCAGATCAGCGCCTTCGTGCTGCAGAAGCTGAAGCGGGACGCGGAGGCCTACCTGGGCGAGAAGGTCACCGACGCGGTGATCACCGTCCCGGCGTACTTCAACGACGCCGAGCGCCAGGCCACCAAGGAGGCCGGTGAGATCGCCGGTCTGAACGTGCTGCGGATCGTGAACGAGCCGACCGCGGCGGCCCTGGCCTACGGCCTCGACAAGGACGACCAGACGATCCTCGTCTTCGACCTCGGCGGCGGCACCTTCGACGTGTCGCTCCTGGAGATCGGTGACGGCGTCGTCGAGGTGAAGGCCACCAACGGTGACAACCACCTCGGTGGCGACGACTGGGACCAGCGCGTCGTCGACTTCCTGGTCAAGCAGTTCCAGTCCGGTCACGGCGTGGACCTCAGCAAGGACAAGATGGCGCTCCAGCGCCTCCGTGAGGCCGCCGAGAAGGCCAAGATCGAGCTGTCCTCGTCCACCGAGACCTCGATCAACCTGCCCTACATCACCGCCTCCGCCGAGGGCCCCCTGCACCTCGACGAGAAGCTCACCCGCGCCCAGTTCCAGCAGCTGACCGCGGACCTCCTGGAGCGCTGCAAGACGCCGTTCCACAACGTCATCAAGGACGCCGGGATCGCCCTCTCCGAGATCGACCACGTCGTTCTCGTCGGTGGCTCGACCCGTATGCCGGCCGTCGCCGAGCTGGTCAAGGAGCTGACCGGTGGCAACGAGGCCAACAAGGGCGTGAACCCGGACGAGGTCGTCGCCATCGGCGCCGCCCTCCAGGCCGGTGTCCTCAAGGGCGAGGTCAAGGACGTCCTGCTCCTCGACGTCACCCCGCTGTCCCTCGGCATCGAGACCAAGGGCGGCATCATGACCAAGCTGATCGAGCGGAACACGACGATCCCGACCAAGCGGTCCGAGATCTTCACCACCGCCGAGGACAACCAGCCGTCCGTGCAGATCCAGGTCTACCAGGGCGAGCGCGAGATCGCGGCGTACAACAAGAAGCTCGGGATGTTCGAGCTGACCGGTCTGCCGCCCGCCCCGCGCGGTGTCCCGCAGATCGAGGTCGCCTTCGACATCGACGCCAACGGCATCATGCACGTGACCGCGAAGGACCTGGGCACGGGCAAGGAGCAGAAGATGACCGTCACCGGCGGCTCCTCGCTGCCGAAGGACGAGGTCGACCGGATGCGCCAGGAGGCCGAGAAGTACGCCGAGGAGGACCACGCCCGCCGCGAGGCCGCCGAGTCCCGCAACCAGGGCGAGCAGCTCGTCTACCAGACCGAGAAGTTCCTCAAGGACAACGAGGACAAGGTTCCCGGTGACGTCAAGAACGAGGTCGAGGCGGCCGTCGCCGAGCTGAAGGAGAAGCTCAAGGGCGAGGACACCGGTGAGATCCGCACCGCCACCGAGAAGGTCGCGGCCGTCTCCCAGAAGCTCGGCCAGGCCATGTACGCCGACGCGCAGGCCGCGCAGGCGCCGGGCGGCCCCGAGGGTGCCACCGCCGGCGGCGCCAAGGCCGACGACGACGTGGTGGACGCCGAGATCGTCGACGACGAGCGGAAGGACGGTGCCGCGTGACGGAGGAGACCCCGGGCTTCGACGAAAAGCCCGACGTCCCCTCCGGCGCCGCCCCTGACGACGCCGAGCCGAAGGCCGCCTCCGAGGAGGGGGCGGCCCCGGCCGGGGACGCCACCAGCACAGACCCCGGTCTGCTGGCCCAGCTGGACCAGGTGCGCACCGCGCTCGGCGAGCGCACCGCGGACCTCCAGCGGCTCCAGGCCGAGTACCAGAACTACCGCCGCCGGGTCGAGCGCGACCGCATCGCGGTCAAGGAGATCGCCATCGCGAACCTCCTGACCGAGCTGCTGCCGGTGCTCGACGACATCGGCCGCGCCCGCGAACACGGCGAACTCGTCGGCGGCTTCAAGTCCGTCGCCGAGTCGCTGGAGACCGTGGCCGCGAAGATGGGCCTCCAGCAGTTCGGCAAGGAGGGCGAGCCCTTCGACCCGACGGTCCACGAGGCGCTGATGCACAGCTACGCGCCGGACGTGACCGAGACGACGTGCGTGGCGATTCTCCAGCCCGGGTATCGCATCGGCGAGCGCACCATCCGCCCCGCGCGGGTGGCCGTCGCCGAGCCGCAGCCCGGCGCGCAGACCGTCAAGGGCGAGGAGTCCCCTGAAGGCGACGACAAGGAGAGCGGTGGCCCGGACGAGGGCTGAGCTTGACGACGTAGGGACGTACGCGAGGAAGGAGGGACGTCGGGGATGAGCACCAAGGACTTCATCGAGAAGGACTACTACAAGGTCCTCGGCGTCCCCAAGGACGCCACCGAGGCCGAGATCAAGAAGGCGTACCGGAAGCTCGCCCGCGAGTTCCACCCGGACGCCAACAAGGGCAACGCCAGGGCCGAGGAGCGGTTCAAGGAGATCTCCGAGGCGAACGACGTCCTCGGCGACCCCAAGAAGCGCAAGGAGTACGACGAGGCGCGCACCCTGTTCGGCAACGGCGGCTTCCGCCCGGGGCCGGGCGCGGGCGGCGGATCGTTCAACTTCGACCTCGGCGACCTCTTCGGGGGCGGGGGCGGCGCGCAGCAGAGCGGCGGCGGCTTCGGCGGCGGCATCGGTGACGTCTTCGGGGGCCTGTTCAACCGGGGCGGCGCGGGCACGGGCACGCGGACCCAGCCGCGCCGCGGCCAGGACATCGAGTCCGAGGTCACGCTGAGCTTCAACGAGGCGATCGAGGGCGCGACGGTTCCGCTGCGGATGTCGTCGCAGTCCCCGTGCAAGGCGTGCTCCGGCACCGGCGACAAGAACGGCACGCCGCGCGTGTGCCCGACCTGCGTCGGCACCGGGCAGGTCGCCCGTGGCTCGGGCGGCGGCTTCTCGCTGACCGACCCGTGCCCGGACTGCAAGGGGCGCGGGCTGATCGCGGAGGACGCCTGCGAGGTCTGCAAGGGCTCCGGCCGCGCCAAGTCCTCGCGGACGATGCAGGTGCGGATCCCGGCCGGGGTGAGCGACGGGCAGCGCATCCGGCTGCGCGGCAAGGGCGCGCCCGGTGAGCGCGGCGGTCCGGCGGGCGACCTGTACGTGGTCGTGCACGTCAAGGAACACGCCGTCTTCGGGCGCAAGGACGACAACCTCACCGTCACCGTCCCCGTGACCTTCGCGGAGGCGGCGCTCGGCGGGGAGGTGCGGGTGCCGACCCTCGGCGGGCCCCCGGTCACCCTGAAGCTGCCGCCCGGCACGCCCAACGGCCGCACCATGCGGGCGCGGGGCAAGGGCGCGGTGCGCAAGGACGGCACCCGTGGGGACCTGCTGGTCACCGTCGAGGTGAGTGTGCCGAAGGACGTGACGGGGAAGGCTCGTGACGCGCTGGAGGCGTATCGCGAGGCGACCGCGGATGAGGATCCGCGGGCGGAGCTGTTCCAGGCGGCGAAGGGAGCTTGACGACGATGGACGGCCGTCGACGCAACCCGTATGAACTGACCGAGGAGACCCCGGTCTACGTCATCTCGGTGGCGGCCCAGCTCTCCGGACTCCACCCGCAGACGCTGCGCCAGTACGACCGCCTGGGCCTGGTCTCCCCGGACCGCACCGCGGGCCGGGGCCGGCGCTACTCGGCCCGCGACATCGAGCTGCTCCGCCAGGTGCAGCAGCTGTCGCAGGACGAGGGCATCAACCTCGCCGGCATCAAGCGGATCATCGAACTGGAGAACCAGGTCGCCGCGTTGCAGTCCCGCGTCGCGGAACTCCAGGCGGCCCTGGAGGGCGCGGCGGCCACCATGCGCCAACGCGAGGCCGCGGTCCACGCGTCGTACCGCCGCGACCTGGTCCCGTACCAGGAGGTCCAGCAGACCAGCGCGCTGGTGGTGTGGCGACCGAAGCGGCAGCAGCAGACGGACTGACGAGCGCGTAGGGGCCCCGCGGAGGCGGGGCCCCTACGCGTGTCCGCTCAGGGGGTCGTGACCGCCCAGCCGTCCGCGGGGGCTGGACCCTCGAAGACGGGGGAGGTGCAGCTCGTCGCCGCGGTGGCGGGCGTGGTCACGGCGGTGAGCAGGCCGCCCGCGGTGGCGAGTACGACCGCGGTCGAGGCCGCGGCGGTCGTGCTGCGTCTGGCTGGGATCATTCGGTCCTCCGACGCGGGAGCGCGGCGGGGAACGCCGTCGCGCAGCTCCCGACTGACGAAGAATGGGATGGGTTGTACGGATCTCGGACGCACGCGAAATCCGGTGCGGTGAAGGCGCGGTGAGGCCCGTGCGCAGGTGATTCCGCTCCGTCTCCACAGGTGAAGCGGAGCGTGATGTTGTCATCTCGTTAAGTGATTCGGCTTGACGCTGGGCGCCGACGAAGCGTTGTCTTTTGAGACACCTGGGTAGCAAGGCTGCTCCCACGTCCGGAAGACATCAGAAGTGAGCCCCCGTATGCGTCGTATCGCCATATCCGTCGCCTTGTCCGCGTTGACTCTTTCGCTTGCCGGGTGCGGTGTGCTGGGCGCGACGGACGACGGCGCCGACGCCTCCCCGACCAAGGGCGACGACATCACGGTGGGGCTGCTGCTGCCCGAGACGGCGAACTCCCGCTACGAGAAGTTCGACTACCCCATCATCAAGGAACGCATCGCCTCCCTCACCAGCAAGCGCGGCAAGGTCGAGTACGCCAACGCCGAGGCGGACGCGGACAAGCAGGCCGCGCAGATGCGGCAGATGATCGACGACGCGGTGGACGTCATCCTGCTGGACGCCGTCGACTCGCACGGCATCGCGGACACCGTCCAGCAGGCCAAGGACGCCGGGATCCCGGTCATCGCCTACGACCGGCTCGCCGAGGGCCCGATCGACGCGTACATCTCCTTCGACAACGCCCTCGTGGGCGAGGTGCAGGGACGTTCCGTCATCGAGGCGCTGGGCTCCGGGATCGACACGGCCGACAAGGTCGTGATGATGAACGGCTCGCCCACCGACCCCAACGCGGGCCAGTTCAAGCAGGGCGCGCTCTCCGAGCTGACCGGCAAGGTGACGATCGCCAAGTCCTTCGACACCAAGGACTGGAAGCCGGAGAACGCCGAGGCCAACATGGCCGAGGCGATCAACGAGATCGGCGTGGACAACATCGCCGCGGTGTACTCCGCCAACGACGGCATGGCGGGCGCCGTCATCAAGGCCCTGCAGAGCGCGGGCGTCAGCGAGCTGCCGCCGGTCACGGGTCAGGACGCGGAGCTGGACGCCGTACAGCGGATCGTCCTCGGTGAGCAGTACATGAGCGTCTACAAGTCCTACCCGCAGGAGGCCGAGGCCGCCGCGGAGATGGCCGTCGCCCGGGTCCAGGGCAAGGACATCCAGTTCGACGCCCTCACCCGCGACCGCGTCGACAGCCCCACCGACAAGGACATCCCGGCCCAGCTGGTCACCGTGACCGCGCTGACCCAGGAGAACATCGAGGAGACCGTCGTCGCGGACGGCATCTACAAGGTCTCGCAGATCTGCGCGGGCAAGTACGCGGACGCCTGCGCGGAGATCGGCCTGAAGGACTGACGGTCGGTTTCGCGCCACGGGAGTGGGCTTCGGGGGCACCTTCCGGCCGTCTTGACCGTACGGGGCCGTGGTGCCGTACCAGTGCGCCGGACCCGGGGCGTCCTCGGCGCTCGGGATTTCCCGGAGTCGTGCTGGAGCGGCGGTTCGAGGTGCCCGGCGCCCGGCGGGGGCGCCGGACGCGGGACCCCCTTCCGGTGCCCGGTCGGCGGGCCGGGGGGAGGCCGCCAGCTCGGACCCGGGGGAAGCGGCTCCCGCGACGCACCCCCGCGCGCCCCCATACCACCGTCATCTTGTTGCAATGCGCGGGACGGGGGCCCGGAAATACCGGGGCATAGTGGTGGTTTCCCAGGGTCACAGTGGGAAGAGCCGTGTTGCGGAGCAGTCCTCATCCGCGCATAGTTGCGCTGCGAGGAGCGCTGCAACCGGGGGTGGGATGGGCGATGGCCGGGCACAGGACGGACGAGCATCCACACGGTGCTGACCGACTGTGCGAGGCGGCGGACCGGGTGTACTCCCGAGCCGTACGGCGCGGGCGGGTTCCGCGCCACGACGCCGAGCCGGTGCCCTGTCTGCTCGAACTCGCGCTGCTGCACCCCGACCCCGACGACATGGACTGGCTGGTGCCGACCTCCCCGCAGGAGGTCATGACCCGGCTGCTGCGCGGGGTGTACGACGAGATCAGCGCCAGCCACCGGCGGGTGGGGTCGGCGGTCGCCGCCTTCGACTGGTACGCGGGCCTGGGCGGCAAGGACGCCGGACTGCCCCGTGCCGAGGGCACGTCGGCGCTGCGCGTGCTGGACGGCCCGTCCCGCATCCAGGCGGCGCTGGACGAGGCGACGGACGCGTGCACGACGGAGGTGCTGACCGTCCAGCCGGGCGGCATCCGGCGCGAACACGAACTCTCCGAGGGGCTGCACCGCGCCCTCGCGCTGCGCGGCCGGGGCGTCCGGATGCGCGACCTGTACAACCATGTCGCCCGGCACGGGCAGGGCCTGCTGAACTACCTGGAACTGATGGGCGACACGGTGGAGGCGCGCACCCTGGACGAGGTCATCGACCGGCTGATCCTCTTCGACCGCACGGTGGCCTTCATCCCCGCCAACGCCGACCGCACGATGGCCCTGGAGCTGCGCCACCCCGGCCTGGTGGCGTACCTGGTGACGGTCTTCGAACGCCTCTGGCGGCTGGCGGTCCCGCTGACGGCGCCCCTGCCGGACACCCGTATCGAGGGCATCTCGCACCGCGAGCAGTCCATCGCGGCGCTGCTCGCGGAGGGCCACCAGGACGCGGTGATCGCCGAGCGCCTCGGCATCAGCGTCCGCACCTGCCGCGCGCACATCGCCCGCCTCTCCGAGACCCTCGGCGCGGCCAGCCGCACCCAGCTGGGCGTCCGCATCGCCCAGGTCGGCCTCAACGGCCCACCGGAGCCCGTCAGCGTCCCTGATCCAGGATCCCGGAGCGTCCGATGAGGTAGCCGAGCTGCGCGCGGCTCTCGCTGCCGAGGGTGGCGGAGAGTTTGGCGATGTGTTCGCGCGCGGTGCGGACGTTCATGCCGAGGCGTTCGGCGATGACGGCGTCGGTGTGTCCTTCGACGAGGAGGGCGGCGATGGCGCGTTGGCGGTGGGTGACGCCGTTGAGGGCGGGTGGGGCCACGGCTTCGGGGTACATCGGGGTGGCGAGGCGCCAGAGGCGGTCGAAGGTGGTGGCGAAGTAGGTGACGAGGGCGGGGACCCGGACTTCCAGCGCCGTGGCGGACTCCTTGTCGCCGGGGACGAAGGCCACCTCGCGGTCGACGATGATGATGCGGTCGGTTATCTCGTCCAGGGTGCGGGCCTCGGAGTCGCCCGTGAGGTGCTCGTGGTGGGCGATGACCGAGGGCACATGGCGCTGGGTGTGCTGGTAGAGGGTGCGGATCCGGCCGCCGCGGTCGAGCAGGGCCTGGTCGCGGAGGTGGGAGATGGCCCGGGCCCGTTCCATGCGGGCGGCGCCGCGGTGAACGCTGGGCTGCACGCAGAGCAGTTCCCGCGTCGCCTCCGCCATCGCTTCGGTGATGGCCTGGTTGATCCGCACGGTGCCGACGAGCATCCGGATGGGGCTCTCCACGGGGCCGTCCGGGTGTCCGGCCCCGCGCAGCAGCGGCTCGAAGGTCCGGGCCAGCCGGACTTCGCGCTCACGCTCGTCGGCGACGCGGTTGGCCGAGGTGCGCAGCAGCCGGTGCAGGGCGAGGGCGGGCGGTACGGGTTCCAGCCGGCCCGGGTCGTCGAGGGCGGGGGAGAGGAGGCCGAGGTCCAGCAGGCAGGGCGCCTGTGCGGCGTCCTCGGCGCGGATACGGCCTTCGGCCAGGGCGCGTTCGTACAGCTGCGTACCCGCGTCGCACAGGTCCTCCACGCCGTGCTCCGCGTGCGGTGGCACGGTCACTCGCCGGCTCCCTCCTGATTGAGGATGCCCGACTGCGCGATGAGGTAGCCGAGTTGGGCGCGGCTGCCGCTGCCGAGGGCGGAGGCCAGCTTGGCGATGTGGGCCCGGCAGGTGCGGACGTTCATGCCGAGGCGGCGGGCTATGGCCTCGTCGACGTGGCCCTCCACGAGGAGCTTGGCTATGGAGTGCTGGATCTCGGTGATGCCGTCGGGCGCTGTCTCGTAGGGCGCGCCCGCGCTGAGCGGCACGGCCCGGTTCCACATGAACTCGAAGACCTTGATCAGGTACCGGACCAGCCCTCGGTGGCGCAGCTCCAACGCGATCTGCCGGTCGTCGCGGACCGGAATGAAGGCCACCGTCTCGTCGCAGATGATGAGCCGCTCCACCAGTTCGTCGATGGTGCGGTACTCGGCCCTACCGTTGGCGAACCGGTCCACGTAGGCGAGCCGCTCCGGGCTGTACCTCGCCGTGTGCTGATAGAGGGTGCGGATCCGCACCCCCCTTTCGATCAGGGTCTTGTCGCGCTCAAGTGCCTCCAGGAGCCGCTTCTCCGTACTCCGTCCGCTCGGCTGGACCGTGAGCATTTCGGCCTTGCACTCGGCAGTCGCCAGGTCGAGCGCCGCGTTGATGCGGTCGAGCCCCTCTACCACTGTGATCGAGTGACCGGATCCGGTTTCCTGGGTGCTGAGGGTCATGAACGGCTCGAAGGCCTCGGTGAGCGCGATGCTCAACCGTCGGTGCTCGGAGATCTCACGTTCGATGGGAGTCAGCCGCTGCGCAAGGGCAACTGACGGCAGAACGGGCCGGAGCCAGTTGGGATCATCGGGATCCGGGTGCAGAAGGGCGAAGTCGGTCAGGCACGGAGCCGACTCGGCATCGGTCCTCGGGATCCGCCCGGTGCGCAGGGCGTTTGCGTAGAGGCGGCTTCCCTCCTCGCACAGCTCTGTGACCGCATGGGGATGTGTCGCCCTTGTCCCGTTATTACCCAAAACTCCACCCCCCAGGGTCCTGAACGTGCAGGAACATGATGCACCGTTCGTGTGGCCATGACGTACCTGAATGAGCCATCGTCTTATCCGACGGGGGAGTGAGGGGACCTTCAAGTGAGGACGAAGCCGACTATGCGCAAGAGAATGCTTCGCTCGGTGCTTGTTGCCGCCTTCTCCGCCGTTGTGGCCTTGGGAACACTGGCGGGCCTCTCCGGTGGGAAGGGCGACGTGCACGAGGCGGGGGGCCAGGATGTCGTTGTCGAGGACGCGGGTACTCAACCTTTGTACTTCCCTGCCGACAGCAGGTGGGACTGATAACGATGACGACTCCTCCTGACGACCGTTCCTTCCGTCGCGAGATGGCCACCGCCTACCGCTCCGGCTGGCACTTCATCGACCTGGTCACCGCTCTCCCCCACAACGGTGACTCCCTGATGGTGACGGTCTTCGGTGAGCCCGTCGTCGTCACCCGGGACGAGGACGGCGACGTACGAGCGTACCGGTGTCTGCGCAAGCCGCGAGGGGCGCCGCAGCCCGTGCGGTGTGCCATCCGGTACGGAATGATCTTTGTGAACCTGGACCAGCGAGACCACCGGCTGGCGGAGCCCGAGGCCCCAACCCCGCGGACCATCTCAGCCACCCCCCGCAGTGCCTGACGCGATTCCCCCGTCGTAAGAGATCGCTCAGGTGCTTCCCCCCGCAGCGGCGTCACCGTGACCTGAACACGGTGACGCCGCTGTCGTTTGGTCGGGTGTGGGCGGGTATCCGCTGATCGCGGACGTGGCCGAAATCCATCGACGCCGGGTATCAACCGCGCCCCATCGCACTCGTCAGCGCGATCTCGATCACGACCCGCGTCGGCTTGGGGGTCGGGTTTCGGCCGTACCGCTCGGCGTAGCGCCGTTCCGCCTCCGCGACCCGCGCCGGGTCGGTGTGGACGGTCGCCCGCCCCTCCAGTGTGGCCCAGCGCCGCCCCGCCACCTGGCAGACCGCGACCGCCGCCCCGTCCGTGCCCGTGGCCAGGACGTTGGCCACCTTGGCGCTCGCCTTGTCGGCGATGACGCGCGCGAGCCGGGCGGCGGGATCGTAGGTGACGCCCACGGGTACCACGTGCGGGGTGCCGTCCGTGCGGAGCGTCGTCAGGGTGCACAGGTGCCGTTCCCGCCAGAAGCTGAGGAAGGCGGCGTCCGGTGCGCCGGGGTCCTGGGAGTAGGAGGTGGCCATGACTGCGCAACCTAACCCCTCCCGGAGCTTTCCGTGCGCCGCCGCCCTCCCGGAACGGCCTTGAGTGGAATAGACTCAACTTTGTATAAGTTGTGTGAGTCAGCACAGTCAGACCGGGAGACCGGCGATCTGACCCGACCTGGCAGAGAGCGCTGACGCGAGGAGGAGAACGCGAACGTGGACGCCGAGCTGACCAACCGGAGCCGGGAAGCGATCAACGCGGCCGGGAACCGGGCCGTGACCGAGGGGCACCCCGACCTCACCCCCGCCCATCTGCTCCTCGCGCTGCTCCAGGGCCAGGAGAACGAGAACATCACCGACCTGCTCGCCGCGGTCGACGCCGACCAGGCCGCCGTACGCTCCGGCACCGAGAAGGTGCTCGCCGGGCTGCCCAGCGTCACCGGGTCGACCGTCGCGCCCCCGCAGCCCAACCGCGAGCTGCTCGCCGTGATCGCGGACGCGCAGGCGCGCGCCAGGGACCTCGGCGACGAGTACCTGTCGACCGAGCACCTGCTGATCGGCGTCGCGGCGAAGGGCGGTGCCGCCGGTGACGTGCTGACCGGGCAGGGGGCCACCGCGAAGAAGCTGCTGGCCGCCTTCCAGAAGGCCCGCGGCGCGCGCCGGGTGACCACCGCCGACCCCGAGGGCCAGTACAAGGCGCTGGAGAAGTTCGGCACCGACTTCACCGAGGCCGCCCGCGAGGGCAAGCTGGACCCCGTCATCGGGCGGGACCAGGAGATCCGGCGCGTGGTGCAGGTGCTCAGCCGCCGGACCAAGAACAACCCCGTGCTCATCGGTGAGCCGGGCGTCGGCAAGACCGCCGTCGTCGAGGGGCTCGCCCAGCGGATCGTCAAGGGCGACGTGCCCGAGTCGCTGAAGGACAAGCGGCTGGTCGCGCTCGACCTGGGCGCGATGGTCGCCGGGGCCAAGTACCGCGGGGAGTTCGAGGAGCGGCTGAAGACCGTCCTCGCGGAGATCAAGGACTCCGACGGGCAGGTCATCACCTTCATCGACGAGCTGCACACGGTCGTCGGCGCGGGGGCCGGCGGGGACTCCGCCATGGACGCGGGCAACATGCTCAAGCCCATGCTCGCCCGTGGTGAGCTGCGCATGGTCGGCGCGACCACCCTCGACGAGTACCGCGAGCGCATCGAGAAGGACCCCGCCCTTGAGCGGCGCTTCCAGCAGGTGCTGGTGGCCGAGCCGAGCGTCGAGGACTCGATCGCGATCCTGCGCGGTCTGAAGGGCCGGTACGAGGCCCACCACAAGGTGCAGATCGCGGACAGCGCGCTGGTCGCCGCCGCCACCCTCTCCGACCGGTACATCACCTCCCGCTTCCTCCCGGACAAGGCCATCGACCTCGTCGACGAGGCGGCGTCCCGGCTGCGCATGGAGATCGACTCGTCCCCCGTCGAGATCGACGAACTCCAGCGCGCCGTCGACCGGTTGCGGATGGAGGAGCTGGCGCTCGGCAAGGAGACCGACGCGCCCTCGCGCGAGCGGCTGGAGAAGCTGCGCCGCGACCTCGCCGACAAGGAGGAGGAGCTGCGCGGCCTCAACGCCCGCTGGGAGAAGGAGAAGCAGTCCCTCAACCGCGTCGGTGAGCTGAAGGAGCGCCTCGACGACCTGCGCGGCCAGGCCGAACGCGCCCAGCGCGACGGCGACTTCGACACCGCGTCCAAGCTGCTGTACGGCGAGATCCCGGCCCTGGAGCGGGACCTGGAGGCCGCCTCCGAGGCCGAGGAGGAGGTCGCCCGGGACACCATGGTCAAGGAGGAGGTCGGCGCCGACGACATCGCCGACGTCGTCGCCTCCTGGACCGGCATCCCGGCCGGGCGGCTGATGGAGGGCGAGACGCAGAAGCTGCTGCGCATGGAGGACGAGCTGGGCAAGCGGCTGATCGGGCAGCGGGAGGCCGTACAGGCGGTCTCCGACGCGGTGCGCCGCTCGCGCGCCGGGATCGCGGACCCCGACCGCCCCACCGGGTCGTTCCTCTTCCTCGGGCCGACCGGTGTCGGCAAGACCGAGCTGGCCAAGGCGCTCGCCGACTTCCTCTTCGACGACGAGCGGGCGATGGTCCGCATCGACATGAGCGAGTACAGCGAGAAGCACAGCGTGGCCCGGCTGGTCGGCGCCCCGCCCGGGTACGTCGGCTACGAGGAGGGCGGCCAGCTCACCGAGGCGGTCCGGCGGCGCCCGTACAGCGTCGTCCTCCTCGACGAGGTGGAGAAGGCGCACCCGGAGGTCTTCGACATCCTGCTCCAGGTGCTCGACGACGGCCGCCTCACCGACGGCCAGGGCCGCACGGTCGACTTCCGCAACACCATCCTGGTGCTGACGTCGAACCTGGGCAGCCAGTTCCTGGTCGACCCGATCACCAGCGAGGCGGAGAAGAAGGAGCAGGTCCTGGAGGTGGTGCGGACCTCCTTCAAGCCGGAGTTCCTCAACCGCCTCGACGACCTGGTGGTCTTCTCGGCCCTCACCAAGGACGAGCTGAGCCGTATCGCCCGCCTCCAGATCGACCGCCTGGCGCGGCGCCTGGCCGAGCGGCGGCTGACCCTCGACGTCACGCCCGACGCGCTGACCTGGCTCGCCGACGAGGGCATGGACCCGGCGTACGGCGCCCGCCCGCTGCGCCGCCTGGTCCAGACCGCCATCGGGGACCGCCTCGCCAAGGAGATCCTCTCCGGCGAGATCAAGGACGGCGACACGGTCCGCGTGGACACGTTCGGCGAGGGCCTCCTGGTGGGCCCGTCGACCGGCAAGACCCTGTAGGACGGCCCGGCACGCGCCCCGTGCCTCAGTACGTGGACGCCGAGTACCGCACCAGCGCGGTCTCGGCGTCCACGTACACCACACTCACCTTGACCCCGTCGGCGCCCACGACGCTCGACAGGCCGTTGGTGTAATCCACATCCAGGCAGAAGGCCGCGTCGTCGTCCGGGCAGTACTCCGTCTCGGGGGCGGGGGCATCCGGGTAGCTGGTGGAGAGCCAGTCCTCGACGTCGGCGCGCGGCATCCGGAAGACCGCGCTGTAGTACAGGTCCTGCCAGCCCGCCTCCGTGCAGTCCCCGACCGGCTCCGCCCCGGCGGGCAGCTCCGCCCCGCCGAACTCCAGGACATCCGCGCAGGGCACGTTCTCGGGTCCGCCGCCAAGCGGGTACTCGGACTTCGAGAGGAGGAGGCCCGTGAGGACGATGACCATGGGGAGCACCAGGAACAGCGCCGGCAGAGCCACCACAGCCGCGAAGAACCCCCACCGCGTCCGCCCCACGACCACCCTCCCGTGTCCCGGCCGCCCACCCGACCGGCCGGATCATGTCAGCCCAAGGCTGACAGGCCCTGTCGGGGCTTGCCACCCCCCTCCCCTCCTGGGAGAGGATGGCGGAATCCGTACGAAGGGAAATTCACGGTGACCATCGACCCGTCCTCGATTCCGAACTTCGGGGGCCAGCCCCAGCCGCAGTCCCAAGGACCGGCGGGCCCCGTCGTCCCGGATCAGGACCTTGTGAAGCAGCTCCTCGACCAGATGGAGCTGAAGTACGTCGTCGACGAAGAGGGCGACCTCGCCGCGCCGTGGGAGCAGTTCCGTACGTACTTCATGTTCCGCGGCGAGGGTGACCAGCAGGTCTACTCGGTGCGGACGTTCTACGACCGCCCCCACAAGATCGACGAGAAGCCGCAGCTGCTGGAGTCGATCGACGACTGGAACCGTCGCACGCTGTGGCCGAAGGTCTACAGCCACACCCACGACGACGGCACCGTCCGCCTGATCGGCGAGGCCCAGATGCTGGTCGGCACCGGCGTGAACCTGGAGTTCTTCGTCTCGTCGACGGTGAGCTGGGTGCGCGCGGCCATCGAGTTCGACCGCTGGCTGGTCGAACAGCTCGGCCTGGAGCAGGAGGTCAACGAGTCGGAGAAGCCCGAGGGCGAGGAGTAGGACCGCCCCGCCCCCGGCGGACCGCGGTGAGGGGGCGCGCACGCCCCCTCACCCTCACCCCCGCAGCGCCTTCAGGCGGCCCACCGCCTGCGCCAGCACCTCCCCCGCTTGCGGAACGCGAACCGCACGAACGGCGCCCCCGCCTCCCGGTGGTCGTGGAAGACCGCGTTCGGGATGGCGACGATGCCCGCGCGCTCCGGCAGGGCGCGGCAGAAGGCGAAGCCGTCCGTCTCGCCGAGGGGGCGGATGTCGGTGGTGACGAAGTAGGTGCCGGACGGGCGGAAGACGTCGAAGCCCGCCTCCGGACCGGTAACGGGGCCGCGCCGCTGGACCCGTTGACGCGGCACTGTCCGTCGTATCCTGACCACACACGGGAAGGAGCCGTCCATGAGCGTCGACGCGATCGTGCACACCGAGTTCCCCAAGGGGTACACGGTCCTGTTCGGGGCCGACGGAAAGGTGATCATGACCCCGCAGAGTGAAGAGCACTCCAGCACCATCAGGTCGATGCAGATCGACTCTCTCGCTCTCGGCCGTCATGCGAAGGTCACCTCCGACGTCTACATCGACTTCCCCGCCGACGAGAACTCCGCCCCCGACCTGGCGATCCTGCGCGAGGACGCGCGCAAGGAAGGCAAGCGTTACAGCTTCGAGGACGTCCTGCTGATCTCCGAGGTCGTCTCGACCTCCTCCGCGCGCAAGGACTACGACGACTGCACCGCGAAGTACGGCCGCTACGGCATCCCGATCTACCTGGTCGTGGACCCCTACGCCCAGGAGGTCGTCCTGCACACCCAGCCGACGGCCACCGGCTACATCGCGGCTCACACGCACAAGTACGGCACGGGCAAGCTCCCCATCCCCCTGGCCGACGGCCGCACCTTCACCCTTGACCTCGACGAACTCCCGCGCCCGGAGCCCGAGGCGGACGCCCGCTGAGGTTCACCTCCGACTTCCGAACGTCTTGAGCCGGGCTGCGGCTTCCTGCAGGACCTCGGCGCGTTCGCAGAACGCGGACCGTACGAACGGTGCGCCCGCCTCCCGGTGGTCGGGGAAGACGGCGTTGGGAATGGCCACGACGCCGGCCCGGCAGGGCGCGGCAGAAGGCGAAGCCGTCCGTCTCGCCGAGGGGGCGGATGTCGGTGGTGACGAAGTAGGTGCCGGACGGGCGGAAGACCCCGAAGCCCGCCTCCGCCAGCCCGTCCGCCAGCAGGTCCCGCTTGGTCCGCATGTCCGCGCGGAAGGCGTCGAAGTAGCTGTCGGGCAGCGCCAGCGCCTCGGCGACGGCGTACTGGAACGGCCCCGCGGAGACGTACGTCAGGTACTGCTTCGCCGACCGCACCGCCGTGACCAGTGCGGGAGCCGCCGTCACCCAGCCGACACCTCGTTCGTACACCTATTCGCGTGCCGCGCGGAACGCCCTCGGAGGGGCCGGCGAGGTCGGCCGGCCCGTTGCCATGAGTCCGTGTGGCGGAGGACCCGGTTCGTCGCACGGAGGTTCAATGCCGCAGTCGCTGGGGGTGACACCCCCCATGTACGGCCCTTGCGGTAGCCGGCCGCTCGCCTTTGGCCGGGTTGTCTTGTCGACCCCGGACGGGCGATAGCGTGAGGCGGCAAGGACTGTTCCTGACAGGGCGGACGATTTTCATGCGGATGCGGTTCGAACCCGAGGCCGAGGAAGAGTTCGAGGCGGCGTGCGGGCTGCTGGTCGACCGCCTCGTCAGGTGGGCCGGGGAGCAGGCGCTGCCGGTGGACGGGTTCACGGCTGAGAGGGCACTGGACTACCGGCACCGGGCGACTGTCGACGGCCGACTGGGACTGTGGGAGTCGCGCCATGTGGAGGAGCTACTCCTCTCCTGGCTTCCCGAGCAGGTCACCGAGGATCCCGGGGAGGAACACGCCGACGCTCCGGCCACACTGCGCACGCTGCTGCGCTATCTGCACGCCACACAGTTGGCGGACCCGCGCGGCCCCGTCCTTGAGGACTCCCTCGCGGCGGTCGACGCGACGGCGGGGCAGTATCCGGTGGCGATGGCGGACCGCACCCGCTGGGGGATGGCGAAGTTCTGGGCTGTGACAGCCGCCGAACAGGGCGTGGACGTCTTGGACGGGGCGGCGTTGCAGCGGTTCGCGGAGCGGGCGCAGCGTGGGGAGGTCGTCTACGACCAGCAGGTCCTCGATGTGATCATGAAGCGGCGGCTGACCGGAAACACACTGCACAGTGTCGAGCGGGCCGAGCCGCAGCTGCCTGTGATGCTCCCCCCGGACGGCGAGCTGCGTCGACGGGCCGAGGTACTGGCGATTCTCGCGCAGTTGCGCGGACTCGCGGAGTGGGCGGGGCGCGACGGCCGCGCGGTGACGGCGGCGGGGCGGCTGCGGATGACAGATGCCCGAGAGCTGGTGGACGTACTGGACACCGGGGACGAGGTCGACGGGGTGCGCTCTTCGGCCGACCTGCCGCGGCTGGGCCTGCTGTTGGAGTGGGCCAAGAAGGCGCGGCTGGTCCGGGTGGCCAAGGGGCGGTTGTACGCGGTGGCCAAGGCAGGGCCGGTGCTGGCCGACCCGCTCCAGCTGTGGCTGCGCGCCTTCGACGCGTGCTTCGAGCTGCGGCAGGCCCTGATCGGCGCGCGCAGCGGCTGGCACGTCGAGTCGATGCTCTTCGACGTCTACGAGGACATCCTGGAAGATGTGCTGAACACGCTGTACAGCCTGCCGTACCCGATGCCCTGGCCGCGGCTGCGTGACTCCGTGCACCTGGCCTATCGGGGCCGCTTCCAGCTGGGCGGCGGGTCGGATCTCCGGCACCGGACGTGGTTCGAGCACGCCGACCGGGACCTGCGCACGGTACTCGACCTGCTGGACGACCTGGGCGCGATCGAACGTGACCGCGGGATGGCCGACCCGGTGTTCCTGGACGTCGACCTCTCCGATTCCGGACCCGAGCTGCCCGCTGACATGCCGCCGGAGCTCGCGGAGCTGCTGGGCGTCGCGGAGGCGGTAACGGACCCGGCGGCGCGGGAGCGTGCCGATGCCCGGCGTGAGGAGCTGACCGCCGGGCCGGTCGAACTCATCCGTCTCACCGAGCTCGGTACACGGGCCGTACGACAGCGGTTGCTGGCGGCCGGCCGGGACGCACCGTTGGTCGGTGAACTGGCCCGGGCCCCGGCGGCCGGCCTGCTGGGGGTGCTGGCCGAGGAGTACGCCCCGGACGCCGCCCGCGTGGAGCTGGCCGGCTGGATCACGGCCCGTGGCGATCGGGATGCCACGCTGCGGCAACTGACCGACGCCGTACGGTCCATGACCTTCCGCACGCGTGCGCAGGCGATGCTGGACGTGCTGCCGGCGGCGTTGCCGGACGGTGAGGGCGAGCGGCTGCTGCGCACGCTGCGGCGGGACACGCAGCTGGCGCCGCTGGCGCTGAACGCGCTGGCGCACCGTGAATTGCTGTCCCCAGAGGACATGACCGATGCCGAGCATCTGCTGGTGCTCGCGGAGAGCCTGCTTCAGCTGGTGGAGTTGGCGGGCGGCGGGGACGGCGCCGAGGAGATGTTGCGCGCCCAGGGCCCCCAGGCCAGGGACGCGGTTGCCGCTGCATTGGACTCGGCGCACCCGGACCGGGCAGGACTCGACGAGCTCAGGCAGTTGGCCGCCCGGGCACTGGGTACCCACGGCGCCCGCGTCGGCCGCGCCCGGAAGGCCCGGCGCTCCTCTGGCAGGAGCGGCCGCAAGCGGCGCCGCTGACCGGGCAACTCCGCTTGGCCCCCAGACGCCGGGTGCGCCAGTACTGGCATGGAGCCGGGCCGAGGGAGACCGATGGTCCTGGCGTCATGCGTCCTTGGTGGCGCTACCGTCGGGGTCGTGGTTGAGGGATGGGGCGAGGACGGACTGCGGGCCCTGCCTGGCGCGCTCCACGCGCAGGACGGGGTGGCGCTGCAGGCGGCGTTGCGTCGTGGACTCGAGCGTGAGGTGCTTCAGTTGGCCGGCGACGCTGTGGCCGGGGCCGCGGCGCAGGGCCTGCCGGGGGCCGCGGAGACGGCGGTCTTGTTTCTCGCCGCGCTCCAGGAGCGTGCTTTCCGGGGCGACGGGGAGCTGGCGGACCGGTTGCGCGTGGCCACGGGAGATGCGGTGATCCCCCTCCTGCGTCCGCTCGCGGTCGATCTGGAGATGCTCGCCATGCTGCTGGAAGGTGACCCGGCCGAGTCCGGTGGCCGGATCGATCTGTCCACCGGGGAGCGCTGGCCGGCGTTCACCGATGAGCTGGGGCCTGGGCCCGAGGCCGAGGAGGACGACGATCCGGAGCGATGGCTGTATGTGCCGGCTCTGGGGTCCAGGGCCGGTTACCGGGACATGGAGTTGTTCATCGAGGAGATGGAGGACGCTGCCCTTGCCGACCGGCTGCGGATCGCCATCGGCGGGCGGGGCGCCATCCGGCGCTTCAAGGCCGTCCTCGCGGGTGACGAGCGCTCCTGGAGCCGCTACCACCGGTTCCGCGATGAGCGACAGCGCGGCCGGGCCCGCGTCTGGCTGGCGGAGGAGGGCTACTGCCCGCCTATCACCTTCCGTGTAGAGCCCAGCTCGGGTTCGTGTCCTCCGGGGCCGGTATGACTCTCCATTTGTTTCCTGGCTCCACGTCGCGCGATAGAAATCAGAGCACAATCTGAGTACAGTCTGAGTATGAGTATCGCACCCTTGGCATCCGAATCGGAGTCCGTCTCGTTCACCGATCTGTCCCGGAACCCGAAGGCGGTCGCCGCCAGGGCCGCCGCCCTGGGGTGTCTGCGGGTCACGCACCGGGACGCGCCCGACATGGTCTTGACCACGGCCATATACGCAGAGCGCGCCGAGGAAAACCTGACCACGGCGTCCCGGCTGTTCCTGGCACTGCTGAAGCAGGACGACGGTGCCGAGTCGCTTTTGCTCGCGCTGCCCGAGGTGTTCCCGTGGGTGCGCCACCTGGACGCCGAGGAAGTCCGGGAATTCACTGTCGAGCTTCTGGAAGCGTTGTCCGACGCCGCTGAACTGGGCGCCAGGGAGGCTGTGCACCGAGCGATCGTCTCGTGGCGGGCGACTGCCCGCATCAACGCCGACCCCGACCAGCTCAGGGAAGCGCTTCGCCCGCTCGGTGACGTCGACCTCGGCCCCGTCGAGGTGCACGAGTGAGTCCGAAGAAAGGTGATCGGGTCAGTGTTCCTCCGCTGAGCGGCTGGAACGTCATTTACGGCACGACCGAGGCCGCGACCGGTTGGGAGGAGCTCTGCCGGGTGGCGTTGCCGAACGCGCACCGCTGCCTGGAAGCCCTTCGCGCAGACCCGCTGTCGCGGGCCAACTGGAACCGCCAGCACCAGCTCCGAGGCAGACACGCCACCAGGGAGTGGAAGGGCTCTGAGCTGGAGCAGTGGGAGTACGAGATCACCAGCGGCGGCCGGGTCCGCTACCTGGTCAGCCCGGACACCTCGACTGTGATCCTTGTGTACGCCTCCCCGCGACACCCGAAGGACACCGAATAGCTCGACCCCCTGGGGCTCGGCCCCCTATGCGCCCAGTGTCTTGAGGCGGGAGGCGGCCTCCTCCAGCACCGACGTCCGCTTGCAGAACGCGAACCGCACCAACGGGGCGCCCGCCTCCCGGTGGTCGTAGAAGACCGCGTTGGGGAGCGCCACGACTCCGCAGCGCTCGGGCAGCGCACGGCAGAAGGCGAAGCCGTCGCTTTCGCCGAGGGGGCGGATGTCGGTGGTGATGAAGTACGTGCCGGCCGTCCTGAACACCCCGAAGCCGGCCTCCGTCAGGCCCGCCGCCAGCAGATCCCGCTTGGCGCGCATGTCGGCTCGGAACTCGTCGAAGTACGCGTCGGGCAGGCGCAGGGCCTCGGCGACGGCGTACTGGAAGGGTCCGGAGGCGACGTATGTCAGGAACTGCTTTGCGGAGCGTACGGCGGTGACGAGTTCCGCCTTACCGCTTACCCAGGCGACTCCACGTTCACGCACTCATTTGCATCTGGGCCGACAGGGCTGCACTTCTGAGCAAGCCTTTGTGTACACGTGAGTCATTCGGTACTCTTGGGCGCATGACGCAGACCATGCCCATAGAGTCCATCCGCGATGTCCGGGCACACCTGGCCGAGGTCGTGGAGCGGGCCGACAGGGACGATGTGCCCACCGTCATCACCCGGCGCGGCAAGCAGGTCGCCGCCGTGGTGTCCATCGAGGTGCTGCGCAAGTACCAGGAGTGGGAAGAGCGCGAGATCAACCGGATCATCGACGAGCGCATGAGCAACCCGGCACCCGGCATCCCGATCGAGGACATCATGAGGGAGACGCTGGCGCGCAGTGAGTGAGTACCGCACCGTCTTCCGAGCCGAGGCCCAGGCCGAGCTCCGCAAGGTCCCGCGAGACATGGCCCTCCGTATCCTGGCCAAGCTGACTGAGCTGGAGAGCGACCCGACGGGGTTCAACACCACGGCCCTCGTCTCCCAGCCCGACCGGCGCCGCCTACGGGTGGGCGACTACCGTGTGATCTACACAATCGACAACGGCGAGCTGGTGGTGTGGGTCGTACATGTCGGGCATCGCTCCACCGTCTACGACACCTGAGCACTCCTGACATCAGGGCAGCCTCGATGTCCGGGCGTCGGCGGCGGGCGGTGCGGCAAGCGCCAGAATGACGGCCGAGACCGGGGCGCCTCCGGCGCAAGTCCCTGGCGGGCGAGGGGCGGCAGGCAACGAGGAATGCGACGACCGGCCCCGTAGGGCGGCGGTCAGTGTGCGAATGCCTTGCGGAGCCGTTCCGTCGCGTCCGCCAGTACCTCGGTGCGTTTGCAGAATGCGAACCGGACGTAGGGTGCCCCGGCCTCCTCGTGGTCGTAGAAGACCGCATTCGGAATGGCGACGACACCTGCCCGCTCGGGCAGGGCGCGGCAGAAGGCGAAGCCGTCGGACTCGCCGAGGGGGCGGATGTCGGTGGTGATGAAGTACGTGCCGACCGGCCGGAAGACGGTGAACCCCGCCTGCTCCAGGCCGCCCGCCAGCAGGTCGCGCTTGGCCCGCATGTCGGCGCGGAACGCCTCGAAATACGAGTCCGGCAGGCTCAGGGCCTCGGCGACCGCGTACTGGAAGGGACCGGAGGCCACGTACGTCAGGAACTGCTTGGCGGAACGGACGGCGGTCACGAGATCTGCGGTACTGGTAACCCAGCCGACCTTCCAACCGGTGTACGAGAACGTCTTCCCGCTTGAGGAGATCGTGATCGTGCGCTCGCGCATCCCCGGGAACGTCGCCAGCGGGACGTGCCCGGCCGGGTCGAAGACCAGGTGCTCGTAGACCTCGTCCGTGACGACGAGCAGGTCACGCTCCACTGCCAGCTCCGCGACCGCCGCCAGCTCCGCGCGGGTCAGCACGGTGCCCGTCGGGTTGTGCGGGGTGTTCAGCAGCAGCAGCCGGGTGCGGTCGGTCACCGCGGCCCGCAGCTCGTCCAGGTCCAGCCGGAACGCGCCCTCGTGCGGTCGCAGCGTCACCGGCACCCGTGTGCCGCCCGCCATGGCGACACAGGCCGCGTAGGAGTCGTAGTACGGCTCCAGGGCGACGACCTCGTCCCCCGGCTCCAGCAGGCCCAGCAGGGACGCCGCGATCGCCTCCGTGGCGCCCGCGGTGACCAGCACTTCCGTGTCGGGGTCGTACGACAGCCCGTAGAACCGCTCCTGGTGCGCGGCGACGGCCGTCCGCAGCTCGGGGACGCCGGGACCCGGCGGGTACTGGTTGCCGCGCCCGTCGCGCAGCGCCCGTACCGCCACCTCCCGGATCTCCTCGGGGCCGTCCGTGTCGGGGAAGCCCTGGCCCAGGTTGATCGACCCGGTGCGCAGCGCCAGCGCGGACATCTCCGCGAAGATCGTCGTTCCGAACTCGGCCAGGCGTCGGTTGAGGAGGGGGCGCGTGGTGGACGTCATGCCGGCCATCCTGCGCCCAAGCTCTGGAGTTCCTCAACTGTGCTTTGGGCCGACCACGGGCAGGGCATCCCCCGGTCAGCACGTACGAGGCGCCCACGGGGGGCCGCTTCGGGGGACACGGAAGGGGGTGGCGCCATGTTCAGCATCGGCATGGGGTTCGTTCTGGCCGGGGTGGTGGCGCTGGCCGTACCGCTCGTCGTGATCGTCATGGTCGTCGCGGCGGTACGGCGGCGGACGCCGCGGGTCGGCGGGAGGAGCGGGGCCCGCCGGTACAGCAGGTCGGGCGGCTCCGGCAGCGGCTCGGGTAGTTGGTGGGTCGACTCCGGGAGCAACGGCGGTGACTCGGGAGGGCACAGCTCCTGCGCGGGTGGGGGGCACTCGTCGTGCGGGGGAGGGTCGTCGTCCTGTGGGGGCGGGGGCGGTTGTGGGGGCGGCAGCTGACACGGGTCGTCACGGGGGCTCATGACCGTACGGGCGTCCGCCGGTTCACTCCGACCGGCGGGCGCCCTCGCGTCCTACCGCGCTCCGGCGCACGCTGCAACCCGACAGGAGTGCGCCGGAGTTGAACTGATGAGCTGTGCGGCCCTCTGAGGGATGGAAATACCACGAAGTTGGGTAAAAACGCTGTGGCGGCGCCACAGTTCGTGATTCCCTCGGAAACGCCGACGCAGCCTGCGGACGTCCTTAGGGCACCTTCCTGACTCTGACCGGGCTGACCGGGCGGTCTCCCCGGTGCAGACCGGGGTACACCGACGCCGACCGGGTACTCCGGAACCCCACACCGCCTTTTTCTTTGCCGCCAGCGGAGCCGATCCATGCTCACGACCCTCACCACCTCCTACACCGATACGCGCGCGGCCGACCTCGCCTGGGCACTGGGCCGTGAGCCGCTGCCC
Source organism: Streptomyces sp. NPDC006997 (assembly GCF_040635175.1). Lineage (NCBI taxonomy): Bacteria > Bacillati > Actinomycetota > Actinomycetes > Kitasatosporales > Streptomycetaceae > Streptomyces > Streptomyces sp. NPDC006997. The sequence goes on along the minus strand of NZ_JBEYHH010000019.1, from coordinate 123,175 downwards.
GCCCTCGCCACCCTCGACCTCGAACTGACCGGCGCCAGACTCCAGTTGCGACTGCTCGGCGCGTCCCACCAGGTCCTCCTGGAGGAGGACGAGGTGCACTGCTCGGAGACGGTCGCCTGCATCCCCGGCAGTAGCACCCCGCTGCCGCTGGGCGTCGCCAAGCGGGTCGGGGACTGGGAGTACGAGTTCGCCGCGCGCGTCGAGGTCCTCTCCCCGGGCTCCTTCGCGGGCCGCGCCCAGGAGTTGCTCGCCCTCGTCTCCGACCACCCGCACGGACTCGCCGGGGTCTTCCCCGGCAGCCCGCACGCCTTCACCGCGATGCTCGCCCAGCGCCACGAGGGCCAGGTGCACTGGCGCACCTGGCACGCCTACCCGCAGGACGGGCAGTTGGTGGCCACCCGGACGAGGGTGGGCGTGCGGCCCCGCTCGACGGCGGCCAGACCGCCCGCGGGGGTCGAACCGGGGCGGCTCGACCCGTCCGCCGTCTGAAACGCCCCAGGCCACTGGAACGTGCGTCTCCACACGTGTGGGTGACGAGCCGCCGCACATCCGTGACGTAACGTCCCTGTTGTGATCGACCCGCACGCGCCGTCACGCCCCGGCGTCCCGCCGTCCTGGCGCGGCCCCGCGAAGCTCCCCGTCCGGCCGGACACCGGACGGTTCCTGGTCCTCGCGGGCGTCTTCGTCTGCGCGGCCTGCGGACTCGTCTACGAACTCGAACTGGTCGCCCTCGCCTCGTACCTGATCGGCGACTCGGTCACCCAGGCGTCCGTCATCCTCTCCGTGATGGTCTTCGCCATGGGCGTCGGCTCCCTCGGCGCCAAGCGGCTGCGCCGCCACGCCGCCGCCGGGTTCGGCGCCGTCGAGGCGGTGCTCGCGCTGATCGGCGGGTGCAGCGCGCTCGTCCTGTACGCCGTCTTCGCCTGGACCGGCGACTGGGGCGGGGTGTGGGGCTACGGCCCGCGCTGTCTGCTGGTCGCGTTCTCGCTCGCGATCGGTCTGCTGATCGGCGCCGAGGTCCCGCTGCTGATGGAGCTGATCCAGCGCATCCGGCGGCAGGACGCGGGCCGCGCGGTGGCCGACCTGTTCGCCGCGGACTACGTCGGCGCGCTCGTCGGCGGCCTCGCCTTCCCCTTCCTCCTCCTGCCGTTCCTGGGCCAGTTGACGGGCGCGCTGCTCACCGGCGCGGTCAACGTCGTCGCGGGCGGCGCGCTGGTCCTCGGCCTGTTCCGCGGCGACCTCACCCGGCGCGCCCGCTGGCTGCTGCTGGTCGCCAACCTCGCCGTGCTCGGCGTGCTCGCCGTCACCGCCGTACTCGTCGACGACTTCGAACGCGCGGCCCGCCAGGCGGTCTACGGCAAGGGCGTCCGCGTCGCCCTGCAGAGCGACGTGCAGGAGATCGTCCTCACCGGCGGCACCCGGGGCCGCCCCCTCGACCTCTTCCTCGACGGACGGCTGCGGATCAGCGGGCGCGACGAGCGGCGCTACCACGAGGCCCTCGTCCACCCCGCGATGAACGGCCCGCACGCGCGCGTGCTCATCCTCGGCGGCGGCGACGGACTCGCCGCCCGCGAGGTGCTGCGCCACCCCGGCGTGCGCGAGGTGCACATCGTCGACCTGGACCCGGCCGTCGTCCGGCTCGCCCGCCAGGACCCGGCCCTCGCCGCGCTCAACGGCCACGTCTACGCCGACCCGCGCGTGCGCGTCTCCACCGGCGACGCCTTCCAGTGGCTGCGCCGGGCGCCCACCGCCTCGTACGACGTCGTCCTCTCCGACCTGCCGGACCCCGGCATCACCGCCAGCGCCAAGCTGTACTCACAGGAGTTCTACGGGCTCACCCGGCAGGTCCTCACCGACGGCGGGCGGCTCGCCGTGCACGCCGGGCCCGTGACGACGCGCTCCCACGTCTTCTGGACCGTCGAGACCACCCTGCGCGCCGCCGGGCTGCGCCCCGCCCCCTACCGGGTCGGCGGCGACGTCACCGGCTTCGGCGCCGGACCCGACCGCACCGCCAGACCCTCGCCCTCGGGACACGACTGGGGCTTCCTCCTCGCGGGCCGCGCGCGGCGCCCGGCCCTGCGGCTGCCCACCGCGCCACGGCTGCGCACCCTGACCCAGGACACGCTGTCGGGGGACGCGCGGGCGGCCGGTCGGACCCGGGTACGGGGGCTGGCGGCCTCCACGCTGGTGCATCCGCGGTACACGAGGTGAGGCGTCGGGCGGCTGTGGAACGCCGCCCCGGTCCGGCGCCACGCCGGCGCCCCGGTCCGGCGCCCCGGTCCGGCGCCTCCGGCGTAAAGACGGCCCCCGCTGGGTAGGCTCCGTCGACATGGAGCATGAGGTCTTCGTTCCGGTTGCGGCCGAGCGGTTGCGGGAGGCGCTGGCCGACCCCGCGCGGGTGGCGCGGGCCGTTCCCGGGCTCCAGCAGGAGGCGGGCGCCGAGCCCGTCGCCGGGCGCCTGAAGGTGCGGATCGGCTCGACCAGCATCACCTACCGCGGTGCCCTGCGGATCACTCCCCGGGAGGACGGCGCCTACGCCGTCGAGGGCGACGCCACCGAGGCCCGCGGCAGCGGCTCGGTCAAGGTCGCGCTGACGCTGCGGGTGCGGGCGGCCGAGGGCGGTGCCGTGCTCGCCGTCACCGGGACCGCCGACGCGGACGGGCGGGTCACCGAACTGCCCGAGGGCCCCGTCGGCACCGCCGTGACCCGGCTCCTCAACCGCTTCGGGGAACGCCTCGGCACCGAGTCGGTCGGGTCCGTCGCCACCGAGGACTTCCAGCCCTCCGCCTCCGGCGACTTCGAGGCCGCCCCGGACGCGGACGACGCGGAGGTGCCGCCACCGGCGGAGACGTCCGTGTACGAGGCGGAAGTGCCCCCGCCGTCCCTGGACCCGGACGAGTCGGACCAGGAGCCCGCCGACACCGACACCGACACCGATAGCGACACCGATACCGGCGCCGACGCCGAACCCCCCGCCGAAGCCGCCCACGCCCGCCGCACGATGATCGGGCGCAGCGCCGAAGAGGTCGACCACGCCCCGCCCCGGGGCCGCTACGCCCCCGTCCCCGCCCCGCAGGCCGGCACCCCGGTCGGCGCCGCCCTGCGCTGGGCCGCCCCCGCGGCGGCGGTCGTGCTGGCGTCGATCGTCGTCGGCCGGGTGCTGCGCAAGCGCCGGTGAGACGTTCCTCAGGGGCCGCCGGACCGGGACAGTAGGGTCGTCCCGTGAGTGACGAAGACATCACGTTGACCGCGGGAGACGCGGAAGCGACCGTGCAGGTGGGGAACGGCGGCCGGGTCGGAGGGGTCCGCGTCGGCGGTGTGGAGCTGCTGCGGCAGGGGGAGCGGTTCGGGTGCTTCCCGATGGTCCCCTGGTGCGGCCGGATCCGCGACGGCCGGTTCAGGGACGGCGCGACCACGCACCAGATGCCGCTGAACGCCCCGCCCCACGCCATCCACGGCACCGCCCGCGACGGCGCCTGGACCCTCGCCCGGCACACCGGCGACGAGGCGGTCCTGACGTACGACCTCACCGAGCCGTGGCCCTACCCGGGCCGGATCACGCAGGTGTTCGCGCTGGCGCCGGACGCGCTGACGCTGACCATGGCCGTGGAGACGTACGACTCCTCCTTCCCGGCGCAGATCGGCTGGCACCCGTGGTTCAACCGGGAGATCGGCGGGGCGTCGGTGGAGATCGGGTTCGACGCGGAGTGGCAGGAGGAGCGCGGCGACGACCACCTGCCCACCGGACGCCGTACCGACCCCGGGCCCGGACCCTGGGACGACTGCTTCGGGATGCCCGGCGGCGTGGACGTCACGCTCACCTGGCCGGGACAGCTGGAGGTGCGGGTGACCAGCCCCGAGCAGTGGGTCGTCGTCTACGACGAGCAGGACGCCGCCGTCTGCGTGGAGCCGCAGACCGGGCCGCCCGACGGGCTGAACACCGCGCCCCGCCTGGTCACGCCGCTGGAGCCGCTGGAGGCCACGACGACCTGGCGCTGGCGGCGCCTCTGAGCCGCCTTAAGCTGGCAGGCATGACGGACGTGCGTGCTGCGCTGCTTCAGCAGATCAAGGACAAGGCCGTGGTGCACGGCAAGGTGACCCTGTCGTCGGGCATCGAGGCCGACTACTACGTCGACCTGCGCCGGATCACCCTCGACGGGGAGGCCGCCCCGCTGGTGGGGCAGGTGCTCCTCGACCTCACCGACGGGCTGGAGTTCGACGCGGTGGGCGGGCTGACCATGGGCGCCGACCCGGTCGCCGCGGCCATGCTGCACGCCGCCGCCGGGCGCGGGCGGCGGCTCGACGCGTTCGTGGTCCGCAAGGCGGCCAAGGCGCACGGGTTGCAGCGCCGGGTCGAGGGTCCGGACATCGCCGGGCGGCGGGTGCTCGTCGTCGAGGACACCTCCACCACCGGCGGTTCGCCGCTCGCCGCCGTGGAGGCGGTGCGGGAGGCCGGGGCGGAGGTCGTCGCCGTCGCGACCATCGTCGACCGGGCGACCGGTGCCGCGGAGAAGATCCAGGAGGGCGCGGGGGTGCCGTACCTGTACGCGTTCTCGAAGGACGAGCTGGGCCTGGACTGAGCTTCCGGTTCTTCCGCAGCGGGACCCGTCTGGAAAGATGAGGGCGACGACGACGTCACCCCCAAGGTCTAGGTCAGGGCCGAAACACGCAGCACGCCAACCCGCACATACAAGGAGCGGACAGATGCCCATCGCAACCCCCGAGGTCTACAACGAGATGCTCGACCGGGCGAAGGCAGGCAAGTTCGCCTACCCGGCCATCAACGTCACCTCGACCCAGACCCTGCACGCGGCGCTGCGTGGCTTCGCCGAGGCCGAGAGCGACGGCATCGTCCAGATCTCGACCGGCGGCGCCGAGTTCCTGGGCGGCCAGCACAACAAGGACATGGTGACGGGCGCCGTGGCCCTCGCCGAGTTCGCGCACGTCGTCGCCGGGAAGTACGACGTGACGGTGGCCCTGCACACCGACCACTGCCCCAAGGACAAGCTCGACGGGTACGTCCGTCCGCTGCTCGCCGTGTCCGAGGAGCGCGTCGCCCGCGGCGAGAACCCGCTGTTCCAGTCCCACATGTGGGACGGCTCCGCGGAGACCCTCTCCGACAACCTGGCCATCGGGCAGGAGCTGCTCGCCCGCGCCGCCGCCGCCAAGATCATCCTTGAGGTGGAGATCACCCCCACCGGCGGTGAGGAGGACGGCGTCACCCACGAGATCAACGACGAGCTGTACACCACCGTCGACGACGCCCTCCGTACCGCGGAGGCGCTGGGCCTGGGCGAGAAGGGCCGCTACCTGCTGGCCGCGTCCTTCGGCAACGTGCACGGCGTCTACAAGCCGGGCAACGTCGTCCTCCGCCCCGAGCTGCTCAAGGAGCTGAACGAGGGCGTCGCCGCGAAGTACGGCCGCCCGGCCGGTGACAAGGTCTTCGACTTCGTCTTCCACGGCGGTTCCGGCTCCACCCCGGAGGAGATCGCCACCGCGCTGGAGAACGGCGTCGTGAAGATGAACCTCGACACGGACACGCAGTACGCCTTCACGCGTCCGGTCGCCGACCACATGTTCCGCAACTACGACGGCGTCCTGAAGGTCGACGGCGAGGTCGGCTCCAAGAAGACCTACGACCCGCGGACCTGGGGCAAGCTGGCCGAGGCGGGCATGGCGGCGCGCGTCGTCGAGGCGTGCCGGAGCCTGCGGTCGGCCGGTACGAAGCTGAAGTAACCGGCACGGTTTTCCCGACGAGCCCGGCGCCACGGCGCCGGGCTCGTTGTATATGTGGGGCATGTCCTCCGACGTGCGACTGGCCTCGCCGCAAGGCAAGTGGCTGCTGTTCACCACGGTCCTCGGCTCCAGCATGGCCCTGCTGGACTCCACCGTCGTCAACGTCGCCCTGCCGCGCATCGGCCGCGACCTGGACACCGACCTCGCGGCGCTCCAGTGGACCGTCAACGCGTACATGCTGACGCTGGCCGGGCTGATCCTGCTCGGCGGCGCGCTCGGCGACCGGTACGGGCGGCGCCGGGTGTTCGTGGTGGGGGTGGTGTGGTTCGCGGTGGCGTCCCTGCTGTGCGGGATCGCGCCCGACGCGGGCGTGCTGATCGCGGCGCGGGCGCTCCAGGGGATGGGCGGGGCGCTGCTGACGCCCGGGTCGCTGGCGCTGATCCAGGCGTCGTTCCACCCCGACGACCGGGGGCGGGCGGTGGGCCTGTGGTCCGGCTTCGGCGGCATCGGGGCGGCGGTCGGCCCGTTCCTCGGCGGCTGGCTGGTGGACGGTCCCGGCTGGCGGTGGGTGTTCCTGCTGAACGTGCCGCTGGCGCTGGTGTGCGTGCCGGTGGCGCTGCGGCACGTGCCCGAGTCGGGGGGCGGCGGGAAGGCGCGCGGCCGCTTCGACGTGCTGGGCGCGGCGCTCGGCGCGGTGGGCCTCGCGTTGGTGACGTACGCCCTGATCGAGGCCGGGGAGGGCGAGCCGGGGCTGGTCGTGGCGGGCGCGGCGGTGCTGGGCGTCGCCGCGGGGGTGGCCTTCGTGTGGGTGGAGCGGCGGCGGCCCGACCCGATGCTGCCACCCGCGATCTTCGCGTCCCGGCAGTTCACGGCGGTCAACCTGGTCACGCTGTGCGTGTACGCGGCGTTCGGCGGTTTCTTCTTCCTCGGCGTGGTCCAGTTGCAGGTCGTCTCCGGCTACTCGGCGCTGCGCGCGGGTACGGCGCTGCTGCCCGCGACGCTGCTGATGCTGCTGTTCTCCGCCCGGTCGGGCGAGCTGAGCGACCGGATCGGCCCGCGCGTGCCGCTGACGGTGGGCCCGCTGCTGTGCGCGGCGGGCCTGCTGCTGATGCTGCGGGTCGGCGAGGGGGCGTCGTACGCGACGGACGTGCTGCCGGCCGTCCTGGTCCTCGGCGTCGGCATGGTGACGCTGGTCGCGCCGCTCACCGCGACCGTGCTGGCCTCGGTGGACACCGGGCGGGCCGGGCTGGCCAGCGGCATCAACAACGCGGCGGCGCGGGCGGCGGGCCTGGTGGCGGTGGCGGCGCTGCCGCTGCTCGCCGGGATGGGCCCGGACGCGTACCTCTCGCCCACCGCCTTCGACGCCGCGTTCGGCCGGGCGATGCTGATCTGCGCGGGTGTCCTGGCGGTGGGTTCGGCCGTCGCCTTCGCGACGGTCCGCCGCCCGCCCCCCGGCTGCGCCCGCCCCGAGTGCCACACGCACGGCTCGGTGGCGGTCCCGCCGTTGGAGGGGCGGCGGGGCGGACGGCTGTGACGGGGGCGCGGGGGCTGGCGCGGCGCGGGGCGGGGCGGCTACGGGCTGGTGCCGTGGGAGAATGGAGCTACATGTAATTGTTCAATTTCTGCATTCCGTGCCGCCGTCGCTGCCTGAGTGACGGCGGCACAGACGTCTCAACTGCGGTGACTACCGCTTCAGTTCGGTGTACGCCTCGGCGCTGCTGTCCTTGAGGAACTGCCAGCAACGCTCCGTCTCGTCCTTCTCGTCGATCTCGCCGGCGGCACGGGCGAGGGCGGCGAGGCAGCGCAGGAACCCGCGATTGGCCCGGTGGTCCCAAGGGATGGGGCCGTGTCCCTTCCACCCGGCACGGCGCAGCGAGTCCAGACCCCGGTGATAGCCGGTGCGTGCGTAGGCGTACGACTCGATCACTCGCCCCGCCTCGAAGGCGTCGTCCGCGAGCATCGCCCAGGCGAGCGAGAACGTGGGGTGCTTCGCCGCGACCTCGGCCGGGGCCTGGGACTCCTCGCCCAGCAGGCGGTACGCCTCTTCGTTCTCCGGGAGGTACGTCGGGTCCGGGCCGCCGAGCAAGTTCTTGTGCGTCGTCATGTAAGCAGTCTGCCACTTGAGGATGGGCGTCCGGGACGCCTCTGCGGATTATCGGCCGTGGACCAGATGAGTATGAGAATGGCGCTTGATGTATCTGATCGTGATATGCGACGATCCTGCGCATGGCGGCACGACGGTGGTCCTCCGGGGCCATCCAGGTGGGCATCTACACCCGGATCAGTAAGGATGACGAGGCCGAGGGGCTGGGCGTCGCACGGCAGGAGGAGGACTGCCGACTGCACTGCGCTGCGCGAGGGTGGGAGGTCGCCAAGGTCTACGAGGACAACGACCTCTCCGCTTACAAGCGCAAGACCGTACGCCCCGAGTTCCGGCAGATGCTGGAGGACCTGAAGGCCGGTCGGATCGACGGGGTCGTCGCCTGGGACATCGACCGCTTCACGCGGCAGCCCCGTGAACTGGAGGCGTGGATCGACGAGTACGAGGATGCCGAGCGCCGCAAGCGTCACCTCGTCTTCGACTCCGTGTCGGCCTCGGACATCGACCTGTCCACGGAGAACGGCCGGTTCATCGCGCGGATCAAGGTCACCATCGCCAACAAGTCCTCGGCGGACACGTCGAAGCGGACGAGGCGCAAGCACCTGGAACTGGCGGCGAAGGGCAAGCTCCCTGGCGGTCGGGCGCCGTACGGATGGAACCGTGAGGATCGCAGGACGCTGGTGCCGGAAGAGGCCGAGAACCTCCGCAAGGCGGTGAAGGATTTCCTCGGTGGCGTCCGCTGGGCCTCGATCGCGCGCGACTGGCGGGACAAGGGGGTCAGGTCGCACAGCGGCGGCGTCTTCGACGATTCCAAGATCAAGCGGATGCTGATGAACCCGCGGATCTGTGGCTACCGGATGCACCAGGGCGAGCTGTTCCTGGACGAGAGCGGTGCCCCCGTCGTCGGCGATTGGGAGCCGATCATCACTCCCGATGACTGGTACCTGCTGACGGAGAAGGTCAAGCGGGAGTCGGAGGGACGTGTCCCACGGGACAACGCCACCAAGTACCTGCTCTCCGGCATCGCCCGGTGCGGGCGGTGCGGTACGAAGATGCGGGCCTTCCCGTCGTACCGGAAGACGAAGACGTCGTCGCAGTTCAAGTACGCGTGCCCCGGTAAGAACGACGGCGGATGCGGGGGAGTGGCCAGGGCCGGTGAACCGGTCGACCGTCTCATCAGGAACGCGGTGTTCCTCAGCTCGGACAAGGCGCTGGCGAGCGTGCGTGAGCGGGCGCCGGAATGGACCAAGGAGGAGCAACTGGCTTCCCTGGAACGGGACATGGCCGAGTTCAAGCAGGCATGGCAGGAGAAGCGCATGTCAGCCGCTCGTTACATCGCGCTCACCGAGGACCTGGAGAAGCAGATCGCGGAGCTGCATCGGGAGCGAGCCCTGCACCGGGCAGAGGCCGCGAGTCTCGCAGCGGGCCCCATCGACATACGGGGTCGGTGGGAGAGCCTGGCGATCGAGCAGCAGCGTGCCGCGGTCCTCAAGGTCTTCCGCGCGGTCATCATCAAGCCCGCGTCCAACGGGCCGATCTTCGATCCGGCGGACATCGAGCCGGTGCTCCGGTGACAGCTGGCACGGGAAGGTCTGGCTGTACGGGGGGTGGCCGACGGAGAGGACCTCGACTGGTTTTCTCAGACACGTCATTGGGGTGGAGCCTTCGTGTCGTCTCGGCGCCCGGCCCACCCCCGCGGGGAAACCTCAGGGGCGGGCCGGGCCGTCAACAGCCGCCCGCACGGTGGGGCGCGGCGGGCGACCAGCACCCAGACAACTCCCTTGTCCAGCAATTTGGTTAGGACGTTCAGGCACTCAGCCGACGGACCGACCCAGGGCGTTTTGACCTCTCCTTTACCTGGCGGGTGGGGATCGCGCGGACTACCGTGCCCGCACGGACACCACCCGCGACACCGTTCCTGAGGCGTGGATGACCGAACACGGCTACAGCTCCAACAGCCTCGCCGAGGCCGTGAACAGGGCCATTGAACGGTTGACCGGGGCCCTGGAGGACTCGGCGGCTCATCGGTCCGGGCGTGGAAAGCGGGCCGGGTCACGTGGCCAAAGTCAGCCGCCCGCAACGCACTTGAGGACGCCACCTCGCAGCGGCGGCCGCAGCAGCAGCCGCTCCTGGCAGCGGACGGAGTGGTACGACCCGCTGGGCGGCGGATCGGCGCTTACGGCGCACATGCTCTGACCAGGTGGTTCCGGACACCGAACCAGTGTCCGGAACCACCCAACAAGCTTTGGCCAGGACTTTTAATCCGTTGGACGTGGGCGAGACTCTCCTGTCGGGGGCTTGTCGCCCGCCCACTCGGTGGAGCAGATCCTGGCAAGGTCCGACACCCAGTCCAGATCCCGCTGCGGCAACTGGGCGGCGAGGCTGTCCAGCCACTCCTGCTCGGTCATACCGTGCCCCCTCATGCTCTCGGATACATCTTTCACCAATTTTTTGAGAGCACGAGCCGAACCGCGGCTTCCTGCGCGCCCTGCACGCCCTGGCCCGCGCCGCGGGCGCGATCGGGGAGCGGGAGGAGCACGAGCGCTGCGCGCAGTTCCTGAAGGACTCCTCGGCGACGGCCGCCCAGACCCTGGGCTGACCCCGTGGGCCCGGCCCGTCTGGTGTGATCAGACGGGCCTTGCGGGCGGGCGGGGCCATTGCGGAGGATGCTGGTGGGGACCGGGGCCCCCGTGCCGGAATCGGCAGGGGCGGACCGCTACCCGGATGACACAGCAGGAGACAGCGATGTCCCATGAGGCTCAGCAGGCCCACGAGCCCGAGACCCCGCATCTCGACTTCCAGGGCACGACACCGTACGAGGACTACGTCAAGGCGGACGTGCTCACCCACCTCCAGCACACCCTCTCCGACGATCCCGGAGAGATGGTCTTCCTGGTCACGACCCAGGTGATGGAGCTGTGGTTCACCGTCATCGTCCACGAGTGGCGGACGGCGGCGGACGCGTTGCGGGAGGACCGGGTGCCGGTCGCGGTGGCCGCGCTGAAGCGGTCGGTACGGGAGCTGGAGGCGCTGAACGCCTCCTGGAAGCCGCTCGGCCAGCTCACCCCGCAGCAGTTCAACTCCTACCGGTCCGCCCTCGGCGAGGGCTCCGGCTTCCAGTCGGCGATGTACCGGCGGATGGAGTTCCTGCTCGGCGAGAAGTCCGCGTCGATGCTCGTCCCGCACCGGGGCGCCCCGCGCGCCCACGCGGAGCTGGAGAAGGCGCTGCACGAGCCGAGCCTCTACGACGAGACGCTGCGGCTGCTCGCCCGGCGCGGGTACGCGATCCCGGACGCGGTGCTGGGGCGCGACGTCTCCCGGCGCTACGAGCCGTCGGACGAGGTGGAGGCCGCGTGGGCGGCCGTCTACTCCGGCGACCCGGCCGACGAGCTGGCCCGGCTGGGCGAGGCGCTGTCCGACGTCGCGGAGCTGGTGTGGCGCTGGCGCAACGACCACCTGGTGGCGACCCGCCGCGCGATGGGCGCCAAGCCCGGCACGGGCGGCTCGGCGGGGGTGGCGTGGTTGGAGAAGCGGGCCCGGAAGAACGTCTTCCCCGAGCTGTGGACGGCAAGGTCGTATGTCTGAGCAGCGCGGGAAGGCGGAGAAGCTGGACGCCGGGGACGAACTCGCGGGGTCGCGCGCCCGTTTCGTCCTCGATGACGTGGTCTACCTGGACGGCAACTCGCTGGGCGCCCTGCCCGCCGCCGTCCCCGCCCGCGTCGACGACGTCGTCCGGCGGCAGTGGGGCGAGCTGCGCATCCGGTCCTGGACCGAGAGCGGCTGGTGGACCGCGCCCGAGCGGATCGGCGACCGGATCGCCCCGCTGGTGGGGGCGGGGGCCGGGCAGATCGTCGTCGGCGACTCGACCAGCGTGAACGTGTTCAAGGCGGTCGTGGGCGCCGTACGGCTCGCGGGGGAGGAGCGGGACGAGATCCTCGTCGACGCCACCACCTTCCCCACGGACGGCTACATCGCCGAGTCCGCGGCCCGGCTGACCGGCCGTACGCTGCGCCCGGTGACGCCCGACGAGGTGCCGGACGCGCTGAGCGGCCGTACCGCCGCGGTGCTGCTGAACCACGTCGACTACCGCACCGGACGCCTGCACGACCTGCCGTCGCTGACGGCGGCGGTGCGCGCGGCGGGCGCGGTCTCGGTGTGGGACCTGTGCCACAGCGCGGGGGCGCTGCCGGTCGGGCTCGACGAGCACGGCGTGGACCTCGCGGTCGGCTGCACGTACAAGTACCTGAACGGCGGCCCGGGTTCACCGGCGTACCTGTATGTGCGCCGGGAGTTGCAGGACCGCTTCGACTCCCCCCTCCCCGGCTGGAACTCGCACGCCGAGCCGTTCGGGATGCGCGGTGCGTACGAGCCCACGTCAGGTGTGGCGCGGGGCCGCGTGGGTACGCCGGACATCCTCTCCATGCTGGCCCTGGAGGCCGCCCTGCAGGTGTGGGACGGGGTCTCCGTCGCCGCCGTGCGCGCCAAGTCCCTCGCCCTCACCGACTTCTTCCTGGAGTGCGTGGCGGAGTACGTCCCGGCCGGGCGGGTGGAGTGCGTGACGCCGGTGGCGCACGCGGAGCGCGGCAGTCAGATCGCGCTGCGCTGCGCGGACGCCGGCGCGGTGATGGGGCGGCTCGTCGAGCGGGGGGTCGTCGGGGACTTCCGCCACCCGGACGTGCTGCGGTTCGGGTTCACGCCGCTGTACGTGGGCTTCGCGGAGGTGGAGCGGGCGGCCCGGGTGCTGGCGGAGGTGGTGGCGGCGGGCTGATACCGTCCCGGCCAACACCGCCGGATTCCGCCGTACCGCTAAGAGGTTGACCATGTCTGACGCCGACGCCGCCAGAGACGCCGCTGCCGCGGAGGAGGCGTCGGCGTTCGCCCACGCGCCCGTCGACCCGGACGGTACGGCGGCGTACGGCGACCATCCGGACCAGGTGATCGACTTCTACCTCCCGCGCGGCGGCGACCAGCTGGCGGCCGACGCCCCGGTGCCGCTGGTGGTCGTCCTGCACGGCGGTGCCTGGCGGGCGGCGTACGACCGGCGGCACGTCACGCCGTTCGCGGACTTCCTGGCGCGGCGGGGGTTCGCGGTGGCCAACGTGGAGTACCGGCGGGGCGGTACGGGGAGTGGCGCCGCCGGTCGGTGGCCGGAGACGTTCGACGACGTCGCCGCCGCGGTGGACGCCCTGCCCGCGCTGGCCCGGGAGGCCGTACCGCGGGCGGACCCGCGCCGTACGGTCCTCACCGGGCACTCCGCGGGCGGGCACCTCGCCCTGTGGGCGGCGGCCCGGCACCTGCTGCCCGCCGACTCCGCATGGCGCACCGACCGCCCCGCTCCCCTGCGCGGGGTCGTCGCCCTGGCCCCGATCGCGGACCTGGGGGTGGCGGAGAAGCTGGCGGTCTGCGGCGGCGCGGCGGGCCAACTACTGGGCACGGAGCAGGACTTCGAAGCCCGCCGCCCGTACGCCGACCCGGCGCTGCTGCTGCCCACCGGCATCGCCACCACCCTCGTCCAGGGCCGCACGGACGTGGTGGTGCCGTGTGCCGTCGCCGAGGCGTACGCGGACGCGGCGGCGAAGGCGGGCGAGGTCGTCGGTCTGACGCTGCTGGAGGACGTCGGCCACTTCCCGCTGATCGACCCGGCGGCGGACGCGTGCGCGGTGGTGGCGGAGGAGATCGCGCAGCTGGCCTGGTAGTACCTGAGACGGACCCGGAAGGACCCGACTCACTGGTGACGCCCTGACCTCGGGTCCGGGCCTACCGTCGTACCGTGACCGAGACGACGACCACCCAGACGGGGACGACGCCACCGGGCGGCGGGGTTGCGCGCAGCCCCGAGTTCCGGCTGGCCATGGATGCCTTGCGAGGCCTGCGGCAGGACCTGTTCGAGGACGCGTTCGCGTACCGTCCGCTGCCGCGCAGGGGGACCGACGGGCCGCTGGTCAGGCGGCTGCCCGACCGGCTGCGGAAGCAGGCCGGACTGCTCCCGCACGCGCTGGTGACGGTGGCCGGGGTGCTGGCGATGCTCATCGCGTGGGCCGACGGCTCCGATCCCGTCGTGGCGGTGCTGTGCGGGTTCCTCGCGCTGGTGCCGGTCCTGGTGACGCTGGTCCGGCCGGTGGGCGCCCTGTGGCTGTCCTTCGCGTCGACGGCGGCGGTCGCCGTGGTCGGCACCACCTGGAACGACTGGCCCTGGCTGCCCGGCAGCTTCGCCTCCCACCTGACCGTGCTGACGGTGGTGGCGATACGCACCCGGCCGCGTACGGCGGGGTGGACGTGGGTGCTGACGGCGGCGTACGGCTTCGTCGCGGAGACGGTGTTCGGCTGGGGGCACTACGGCACCAACACGGCGCCGATGCTGGTGGTGTCGGCGCTGCTGTTGCTCGCGGTGACGGTGTGGCACATCCGGCGCACGGCGGAGCGCGAGGTGACCGCGCAGCAGACGGTGACCGCGCACGAGCGGTCCCGGCGCACGCTGCTTGAGGAGCGGACGACGATCGCCCGGGAGCTGCACGACGTGGTCGCGCATCACATGTCGGTCGTGGCGATCCAGGCGGAGGCGGCGCCGTACCGGGTGGAGAACCCGCCGCCGGAGCTGGAGCGGGCGTTCGCCACGATCCGGGAGAACGCGGTGGCGGCGCTGACCGAGCTGCGCCGGGTGCTGGGTGTCGTCCGCGCCGAGGACTACGAGGCCCCCGACGCCCCGCAGCCCACCCTCGCCGACCTGGACGCCCTCCTCGCCAACGTGCGGGACGCGGGCCCGGCGGTGGAGAAGGTGGTGACCGGCGCGGTGCGGGAGCTGCCGCAGGGGGTGGAGCTGTCGGCGTACCGGATCGTGCAGGAGGCGCTGAGCAACACCCTGCGCCACGCGCCCGGCGCCAGCGCCCGCGTGGAGATCGGCTATGTCCTGGGCGGCCTGGGCCTGCGTGTGCTCAACACCCCGCCACCGGCAACGTCCTTGGTGAAGCCGTCGCCGGGCGCGGGCCACGGGATCACGGGGATGCGGGAGCGGGTGTCGATGCTGAACGGCGAGATGACGGCGGTGCCGACGCCCGAGGGTGGCTACGAGGTGACGGTGTTCCTGCCGGTCGCCACGCCGACGGCCGCGGTCGGGGACGAGGCATGACCCCCATCCGTGTCCTGGTCGCGGACGACCAGATGATGGTGCGGGAGGGCTTCTCCGTCCTCCTGAACGCGATGCCGGACATCGAGGTCGTCGGCGAGGCGGTGAACGGCCGCGAGGCGGTGGAGCGGGTACGGGAGCTGAGCCCGGACGTGGTCCTGATGGACATCCGGATGCCGGAACTCAACGGCATCGAGGCGACCCGGGAGATCGCGGCGTCGGGCGGTACGGCGAAGGTGCTGGTGCTGACCACCTTCGACCTGGACGAGTACGTGTACCAGGCGCTGCGGGCGGGCGCGTCGGGCTTCCTCCTGAAGGACGCGTCGGCCCGTCAACTGGCGGAGGGGGTGAGGGTGGTGGCCTCGGGGGAGGCGCTCCTGGCCCCCACGGTCACCAGACGCCTGATCACCGAGTTCGCGAAGCTGTCGGACACCCCGCGCCTCCCGGTGACGGCCCAGGCGGCCTACGGCGACCTCACCGAGCGCGAGACGGAGGTGCTGGTGCTGATCGCGCAGGGCCTGTCGAACGCGGAGATCGCCGGGCGGCTGGTGGTGGCGGAGTCGACGATCAAGACCCACGTCAGCCGTGTGCTGGTGAAGCTGGGGCTCCGTGACCGCACCCAGGCGGCGGTGTTCGCGTACGAGGCCCGGCTGGTCAGGCCGCGGTGAGCTGGCACCAGACGTACTTCCCACGGTTCCCGAACCGGGACAGCGGCTGCCAGCCCCATACTTCGGCACATTCCCTGACGAGCGCCAGCCCCCGCCCACCCTCGGCAAGCTCCGCCAACCGCCCGGGAGGCTCCGGCGGCTCCGGATCGGCGTCCCACGCCCCGATCCGCAACACCCCGGCGGCCCACCGCACCCGCAACGCGGCGGGCCCTTTGGTATGCAGCACGGCGTTGCCGACCAGTTCGGCGGCGAGCAGCTCGGCGGTGTCCACGACACCGACGAGCCCGTGCATGGTGAGGATCATCCGCAGGGTGCGGCGACAGATGGGGACGGCACGGGGGTCGTTGGGGACGTAGAGGGAGTATTCCCAGGGTTCGGTTTCGGACATGCGGGGCACTCCGTCTGGTTGCGGGGGGTGGGCGGTACGTCACTGACGGTACGGCAATAATTATTGCCGTAGTAACCCGTTGGCGTAGTCTGACGCCCGAACGAGGTACGGCGAGAAGGAGATTGAGGGAAGCGGATGCCGCAGAGAAGCCACGCGACCGCGCGGCAGGTCCGTCTGGGTACCGAGCTACGACGCCTGCGCGAGGCGGCTGGTCTGAAGGCGCGCGAGGTGGCGGCGTTGCTGAATTCGACCTCGGCGCAGATGAGCCAGATAGAGCTGGGCTTCGCCGGTGTCAGCGAGGAGCGGGTACGACGGCTCGCGGCTCACTACGCGTGCACGGACGAGGCGTTGATCGACGCCCTCGCCGCGATGGCGAAGGACCGCACGCGGGGGTGGTGGGAGGAGTACCGGGGAGTGCTTCCGCCGGTGTTCCTGGACATGGCCGAGGTCGAGCACCATGCGACGTTCCTGCGCGAGGTCGTGATCACGCATGTGCCGGGGCTTCTCCAGACCGTCGACTATGCCCGGGCGGTGTACGCCTACATGGTGCCTGGTCTGCCCGCGAGCGAGCTGGACCCGAGAGTCGAGCACCGGATGAGGCGGCGCTGCGTGATCGAGGGTGACGATCCAACTCCTTACGAGACGATCGTTCACGAATGCGCCCTGCGCGTCCGTGTGACTGACCGCCGCGGCGCACTCGCCCAACTGCGCCAGATCCTGGAGCAGATCGAGCAAGGGCATGTGACCGTACGAGTCATTCCCTTCGACCGGGACGGTTTCGGCGGTATGGGGGCTTCCATGATGTTCGCAGGCGGCCCTGTGCCACGGCTGGACACCGGCCTGCGGGATTCACCCACCGGCACCGCGTTCATCGATGCGGAACCGCAACTGCATCAGCTCCGGATGCTCCTCCGTAGGGTGGAGGGAGCGTCCCTCGGACCCACGGCGTCCCGGGACATGATCCTCCGGTTGGCGAAGGAGCTGTGATGAACTGGCGGAAGTCCACCTACTCAGACGGGGGCGACGGCAACACCTGCGTCGAAATCGCGGAACTCCCTGATGGAATAGCCATCCGCGACTCGAAGACCCCCACCCGCGCCATCCTCACCTTCCCCGCGCCCTCCTTCTCCGCGTTCGTCAGCCACCTCAAGAAGCCCACAGACCAGTGACTGGTCCCTTTGGCTCACGTCCTGCCCAGCCCCCCCTTGGGGCCTCGTGAGCCAAAGAGGCCAATCACCGGCCCCCGGCGTGAATCCTTTTTCGGACCGCCCGCCTCTTGTACCCGTACCGGCCGCGTGTCACCAACGGCCGCCTGAAACGCACCTGCGCGGACGGCGCCTGCACCCTCACCAAGGCGGACCCGGGGGAGAGGACCTGAGGGGAGACGCCCCTGGCCAGCAACGGGAACCACCGGCTAACGTCCGTGCATGGCACCCTTCGACCCCTGGGACCCCGCGTTCGTCGCCGACCCCTACCCCGCCTACGCCGAGCTGCGGGGCCGGGGGCGGGTGGTGTACTTCGAGGCGACCGACCAGTGGCTGGTGCCGCGGCACGCCGACGTCTCGGCGCTGTTGCGGGAGCGGCGGCTCGGTCGGACGTACCGGCACCGGTTCACGCACGAGGAGTTCGGGCGGACCGCGCCGCCCCCCGAGCAGGAGCCGTTCCACACGCTCAACGACCACGGGATGCTGGACCTGGAGCCGCCGGACCACACCCGTATCCGGCGCCTGGTCTCGAAGGCGTTCACGCCGCGCACGGTGGAGCGGCTGAAGCCGTACGTCAGCCAGCTCGCCGGAGAGCTGGTGGACCGGCTCGTGGAGGCGGGCGGCGGCGATCTGCTCGCCGACGTCGCCGAGCCGCTGCCCGTCGCCGTCATCGCGGAGATGCTGGGGATCCCGGAGGCTGATCGGGCGCCGTTGCGGCCCTGGTCGGCCGACATCTGCGGGATGTACGAGCTGAACCCGTCCGAGGAGACGGCGGCGAGGGCCGTGCGCGCCTCCGTCGAGTTCACCGAGTACCTGCGGGAGATCATCGCCGTACGGCGGAAGGAACCCGGTGACGATCTCATCTCCGGGCTCATCGCCGCGCACGACGAAGGTGACCGGCTCACCGAGCAGGAGATGATCTCGACCTGTGTGCTGCTGCTGAACGCCGGGCACGAGGCGACCGTCAACGCCACCGTGAACGGGTGGTACGCCCTCTTCAGGCATCCCGGTCAGCTCGCCGCCCTGCGTGCCGACCACTCCCTCGTGCCGGGGGCCGTCGAGGAGCTGATGCGGTACGACACCCCGCTCCAGCTCTTCGAGCGGTGGGTGCTGGACGAGATCGAGATCGACGGGGTCACCATCCCGCGGGGGGCCGAGATCGCCATGCTCTTCGGGGCCGCCAACCACGATCCCGACGTGTTCCGGGAGCCGGAGACGCTCGACCTCGGCCGGGTGGACAACCCGCACATCTCCTTCAGCGCCGGGATTCACTACTGCATCGGCGCGCCCCTCGCCCGGATCGAGCTGGCCGCCTCCATGGCCGCCCTGCTCACCAGGGCGCCCGCTCTCACGCTCGCCGAGGAGCCGACCCGCAAGCCGAACTTCGTGATCCGGGGGCTGGAAGGGCTCAGCGTCTCCGTCTGAGGGCGAGGCGGCGGGTCAGGGCCCAGGCGGCGAGGGCCAGGGCGGTGCCGCCCAGGACGGCGAGCGGCAGTTCGGCGTAGAGGACGCTGTAGTCGGGGGACCGCTCGAAGCGGAAGAAGCGGGACCGGAAGTCCAGCGACCACAGCGCCAGGCCGGTGGCCGCGCCGACGACTCCGAGTAGACAGCCTCCCGCGGCCCGCGCACGTTCTCCCATACCCGGTAGGGACGTGCGGGGGCCGCGGAAGGTTCCCTAAAGCAACGGACCGTCCTACTTCGTCTCCAGGTCACGGCGTCGGAAGCCCGCCAGGCCCAGCCAGACCAGGCCCGCCGCGACCAGTGTCAGGAGGAGCATCGGCGTCCACGACATCTCCGCCGCGGGGAGCTGCGGGACGTGGCCGAAGGGGGAGATGTTGTTCATCCAGTCCGGGAACTGGAGGATCTGCCCGAGGTAGCCGACGACGAAGGCGTACACCGGGACCACCCACGCCACCGCGCTGGCCTGCGGGAACCAGCCGAAGAGGACCACTGCCACCCCGACGGTCACCCACAGCGCGGGCGCGTAGGCGACGGACGCGCCCACCAGCTCCCACAGCATCCCGGCGTCACCGAGGGACGCCGCGCCGGAGATGCCGAAGCCGAGCCCGGCGAGCAGCAGCACGAGCGTGCCGCCGCCCATCGCCACCGCCAGGTGGGCGCCGACCCAGCGGGTGCGGGACAGTCCCGTGGCCAGGAGCGGCTCGGCGCGGCCGGCGGTCTCCTCGGAGCGGGGCCGCAGCGCCGCCATGACGACGTACACCGCCGCCACCACCGTGATGACGACCATCACCATCGACGCGAACGACTCGGCGATGGTGGCGCCGCCGATGCGGTCCAGGGCCTCCTGGATCTGGTCGACGTCCTTCAGCATGTCGTCGGCGTCGCCGAGGATCGAGCCGTACATCGCGCCCATCAGGAACAGGCCGGCGCCGAAGCCGACCAGCATCCCGCGGTGCAGGCGCAGCGCGAAGCCGAGGGGGGTGGCGAGCGCGTCGGAGGCGACCGGGCTGCCCAGCTTCTCCGGGCGCAGTCCGGCGCCGACGTCCCGCCGGGTGGAGAGGGTGAACCCGGCCGCCGCGCAGCCCACGGCGAGCACCAGGCAGAGCAGCAGCGGCGCCCAGTCGTTGTCGACGTAGGGGTAGGTGCGCTGCACCCAGCCGATGGGGGAGAGCCAGGACAGCGCGCCGCTGGAGCCGCTGTCGCCCGCCGCGCGCAGCACGTACGCCACCCCGATGACCGCCAGCGCCATGCCGCTCGCGCCCCGGGCGTGCGCCGTGAACTGCACGGTGACCGCGGCGACGGCGGCGAAGACGATCCCCACGGCGGCGTGGCCGGCGCCGAACAGCAGCGACCCGGCGGCGTCGACGCTGTCGATGCCGAATCCGGGCAGGGCGACGGCGAACAGCAGCCCGAGGGCGAGGTTGGCGACGACGGCGACCGACAGGGCGGCGGCGAGGTGCGCGTGCCGTCCGACGACGGTGGAGCGCACCAGCTCGGCGCGGTTGGTCTCCTCCTCGGCGCGGGTGTGCCGGGTGATGACCAGGACGCTCATCAGGCCGACGAGGACGGCCGTGAAGCCGATCATCTGGTGGCCCAGCATGGAGCCGAAGGTGTAGTCGTCGAGGTAGTGGCGCGGGCCGGACAGGGCGAGCCCGGCGGGGCTGCCCATGGAGTCGGCGATGTTGGCGCGGTCCTCGGGCTCCGGGTAGAGGGACTTGAAGTTCTGGGCCGTCATCGCGGTGCCGAGGAACAGCGCGAGGATCCACACGGGCAGCCGGACGCGGTCCCGGCGCAGCGCGAAGCGGATCAGGATGCCGGTCCCGGCGAGGGCGTTGCCGCCGGTGACGGGGCGGGTGGGCGCCTCGGTGGTGGGAGTCGTGGTCGGGGCACTCATCGCGTGGCTCCGTCTGCGGACAGGTCGTCCGCGGGCGTCCCGCCGGGGCCGTGGCCGTTGGCGGCGAGTTCGTCGCCGTAGTGGCGCAGCATCAGCTCCTCCAGGGTCGGCGGGTGGCTGATCAGGCTGCGGATGCCGAACTCGGTGAGCTTGCGGACCGCGCCGTCGACCTCGGCGCCGTCGACGTCGAAGCGGACCCGGCCGTCGGTCGTCCGGAAGTTGTGCACGCCGGGCAGGGCGTCGAGCCCCTCGGCGGGCCGTACGGTCTCGGCCTCGATGGTGGTGCGGGTGAGGTGCCGCATCTCGCTGAGTGTGCCGGACTGCACGGCCTTGCCGAGCCGGATGATGCTCACCCGGTCGGCGAGCTTCTCGACCTGGGCCAGGATGTGGCTGGACAGCAGGACGGTCTTCCCGGCGGCCTTCGCCTCGACGATGACGTCCTGGAAGACGACTTCCATCAGCGGGTCGAGCCCCGCCGTGGGCTCGTCGAGCAGCAGCAGCTCGGCGTCGGAGGCGAGCGCGGCGACGATGGCGACCTTCTGCCGGTTGCCCTTGGAGTAGGCGCGGCCCTTCTTGGTCGGGTCCAGGTCGAAGCGCTCGATGAGGTCGGCCCGGCGCTGCTTGTTCAGGCCGCCGCGCAGCCGGGCGAGCAGGTCGATGGCCTCGCCGCCGGTGAGGTTGGGCCACAGTTCGACGTCGCCGGGGACGTAGGCGAGGCGGCGGTGCAGTTCGACCGCGTCCGCCCACGGGTCGTGGCCGAGTACCTGGGCGGCGCCGGAGTCGGCGCGCAGCAGACCCAGCAGGACCCGGATGGTGGTGGACTTCCCGGCGCCGTTGGGGCCGAGGAACCCGTGGACCTCGCCGGTCTCGACGTCCAGGTCGAGTCCGTCCAGCGCGTGTGTCCGTCCGAAGGACTTGTGGAGTCCGGAGACGGTGATGGCCTTGGTCATGGTCCGAACGTACCGCTCTCTTCACAAACTTGTGAAGTTAAGGAACCGTATAAATCGCCCGTACACTGAGGGACGGGCGTACGACCTGGGGAGATGATGCGGGCATGGCTGATGCGGAGGCCGTGGGCCGGGACGCTGAGTCGGTTTCCAGGTTCGTGGAGCACTTCGCGGCCCAGCTGGTGGAGGCCGGGGTGCCACGGATGCCCGCCCGGGTCTTCACGGCGCTGCTCGCCTCCGACACCGGCGTCCTGACCTCCGCCGAACTGGGCGAACAGCTCAAGGTCAGCCCCGCCGCGGTCTCCGGCGCGGTGCGCTACCTCGCCCAGGTCCACCTGGTCTCCCGGGAGCGCGAGCCGGGGTCACGGCGGGAGCGGTACCGGGTGCACAGCGACCAGTGGTACGAGTCCCTGACCAACCGCAGCGCGGTCATCAAGCGCTGGGAGGACACCATCCGCGACGGCGTCACCAGCCTCGGCCCCGGCAGCCCGGCCGGGCGCCGCCTCAGCGAGACGCTCGCGTTCTTCGAGTTCGTCGAGACGGAGGTCGAGGAGATGATGGCCCGCTGGCGCGCGCACCGGGAGACGCTCTTCGGCGACCGGTGAGGGCCCGCCGGCCGCCGAGCGGCGGGGTGACTCCGTCGGCCGCTGAGCGGCGGGGTGACTCCGTCGGCCGCTGAGCGGCGGGGTGACTCCGTCGGCCGCTGAGCGACGAGGTCACCCCGTCGGCCGCTGAGCGACCGGGTCACCCCGCCGTCACCGGCAGCATCAACCCCCACGCCCCCTCCCGCGCCGTCCACGTCCGGGTCCGTACCGGCCCCGACACCACCGCGTCCGCGCGGTAGCGGAAGTGCGCGCCCGACACGGTCACCGTCCGGCCCTCCGCGCGCAGCGGTGACGCCTCCGCGCCCACCGACGCCGGGCGGACCTCGACGGCCGCGACCCCCAGCGCGCCCGGCGTGAGGGAGACGCCCCGCACGGGCTCGTCCAGGTCGACCAGCGTCACCCCGTCGACCTCCACCCGCAGCCGCGCCGGACCCGGCTCGGGCGCGGCGCCGCGCGTCGGGCGGGCGGGGACGAGGGTGCGGACGAGGGACTGGCAGTGGCGCAGCCAGGGACGGGCCGCCATGCCGCCGGCGCCCGCGACCCCGGCCGTCGCGCTCCCCGCCAGCTCCTCTCCCCCCACCTCACCCGCGTGCTCCGGCCGCCGCGGACCCAGCGGCGGGATGCCCACCGTCCCGAGCACCACCCCGTCGCTGTCGTCCACCAGCAGGTCGAGACGCCGCTCGGCGCCGTCGAGCACCGCCCGCGCCGCCGCGACCGCCCCCGTCGGCACGCCCAGCGACCGGGCCAGCCCCAGCGCCCGGCCGACGGGCACCACGGACAGCGCGCACCCGGCCAGCTCCCGGTGCCGGTGCAGCAGGGTCACCGCCCGCAGCAGCGCCCGGTCGTCCCCGACGAGGACGGGCCGCCGGGACCCGCGCCGCCGTAGCGCGCGGGCGAATTCCTCCGGCCCCTCGGGCAGGCTCACCTTGGCGGTGGCACCCGCGCTGAGCACGTCCTTCGCGATCCGTACGGACTCGCCGTCGGCCCGTCGGGCGACCGGATCGATGAGCACCAGCAGCTGGTCGGGGGTCGCCACCTCGGTCATGCCTCGCTTCCTCGGGTAGCATCTTTGTGCAAGAGCCCCTATCGCGATTGCGCCAGGGGCTTCGTCTATTTCCGGGGCATCCGGGTCTGACGGGTGTACGGCCGACGACGGCCGTCGGTGGCCGACGAGGGTTGCCGGGGTACAGGGCGCGTTCCAGTGCCGTGTACGCCCCCGACCTTGGACATGCCCCGCCCGGAAGGGGTGTACGCGCGTGCCCGCACTTGTGCTGCTCGGTGCTCAGTGGGGTGACGAAGGCAAGGGAAAGGCCACCGACCTGCTCGGTGGCTCGGTGGACTACGTGGTGCGTTACCAGGGCGGTAACAACGCCGGCCACACGGTGGTCGTGGGTGATCAGAAGTACGCCCTCCACCTCCTCCCTTCCGGAATTCTCTCCCCCGGCTGCACGCCGGTCATCGGCAACGGTGTCGTCGTCGATCCGTCGGTCCTGCTCTCCGAGCTGAGCGGACTGAACGACCGCGGCGTCGACACCTCCAAACTCCTCCTCAGCGGCAACGCGCACATCATCACGCCGTACAACGTCACCGTCGACAAGGTGACGGAGCGCTTCCTCGGCAAGCGGAAGATCGGCACGACCGGGCGCGGCATCGGACCGACGTACTCGGACAAGATCAACCGCGTCGGCATCCGTGTGCAGGACCTGTACGACGAGTCGATCCTCACCCAGAAGGTCGAGGCGGCCCTCGACGTCAAGAACCAACTGCTCACCAAGCTCTACAACCGCCGCGCGATCGCCGTGGAGCAGGTCGTGGAGGAGCTGCTGGGCTACGCGGAGCAGCTGCGCCCGTACGTCGCCGACACGGTGCTGGTCCTCAACCAGGCCCTGGAGGACGACAAGGTCGTGCTGTTCGAGGGCGGGCAGGGCACCCTGCTCGACATCGACCACGGCACGTACCCCTTCGTCACCTCCTCCAACCCGACCGCGGGCGGCGCCTGCACGGGCACCGGGGTCGGGCCGACGAAGATCAGCCGGGTCATCGGCATCCTGAAGGCGTACACGACCCGCGTCGGCGCGGGCCCGTTCCCGACGGAGCTGTTCGACGAGGACGGCGAGGCGCTGCGCCGGATCGGCGGCGAGCGGGGCGTGACGACCGGCCGGGACCGCCGCTGCGGCTGGTTCGACGCGGTCATCGCCCGCTACGCGACCCGCGTGAACGGCCTGACCGACTTCTTCCTCACCAAGCTCGACGTCCTCACCGGCTGGGAGCGGATCCCGGTCTGTGTCGCGTACGAGATCGACGGCAGGCGCGTCGAGGAGCTGCCGTACTCGCAGTCGGACTTCCACCACGCCAAGCCGGTCTACGAGACCCTGCCGGGCTGGTCGGAGGACATCACCGGCGCGAAGTCCTTCGCCGACCTGCCGAAGAACGCGCAGGCGTACGTGAAGGCCCTGGAGGAGATGTCCGGCGCCCCGGTCTCCGCGATCGGCGTGGGCCCGGGCCGGGACGAGACGATCGAGATCAACTCGTTCCTGTAGGCCTCGCGGTGCCAGGGGACGGTGGCCCCGGTCGGCTGTGTCAGCGGCCGGGGCCCGCCCGTGCGCGGGCGGCACTCCCCGCCCGCCCTGCGGCGTCCGCGGCACTCCCCGCCCGCCCTGCGGCGTCCGCGGCACTCCCCGCCCGCCCTGCGGCGTCCGCGGCATGGTCCTGGTCAGCTGAAGACGATCATCGAGCCCTGGGCCAGGCTGCGGGTCGCCGCCGCGTGCAGGCCCAGCCAGACGTGCCGTTCGCGGGCGAAGGGGCTGGGGTCGTGGGGCGCGGGTACGGCGGGTTCCTCCAGCGCGGTGGGCGCCTGCGGGGCCTCGGGGGCCGCCGGGGGGTTGGCCGGGTCGATGCCGATCGACGGGGCGACCAGCTCCAGCTCCCGCAGCAGGGCCTGCGAGGAGCCCAACGGGCCGCCGCCCGCGAGGAGTTCGTCGCTGGACAGCGGGTGCGGGAAGTCGACGGGAACGTAGGCGCCCGCGTGGTCGTAGTGCCAGACGAGGTGGGACTGCTGCGCCGTCGCCTCGAACATCTCCAGCAGCTGCTCGTAGTCACCGCCGAGCGCGTCCACCGGGGTCACCGGCAGTCCGCACACCTGCAACAGGTAGGCGCGGCGCAGGAAGTGCAGCGCGTCGTAGTCGAACCCGGCGACCGGGGCGACGTCGCCCGAGAGCCCCGGCATGTACGGGTAGACCGGCACCGGTGGCAGTCCGGCTTCCGCCAGGACCTTGTTGTATTGCGCGAGTTCCTCGGCGAACGGGTTGTCAGGCGTGTGGCACAACACGTCGACGAGCGGTACCAGCCACAGGTCACAGGCCAAAAGAGGCTCCTCGCGAAGGCAGAGCGCGCGGTACGCGCGTCCAGGCGCGCCGCACGGTGGTCAGGGAAGGGTAGTCGGTACGGCACGGGGTCGGGTCCCCTCGTGCAGGTCCCATACCCGCACCGCACCACCCCACGACTGGAAACGCCCCTCAGCCGTTCGCCAGTTCCTCGATGAGGGAGAGCGCGTGCGCGTTGCACTCGGCGATGACCACGCGGGCCCGTTCCATGTCGCGCCCCACCAGCGCGTCGACGAGTTCGGTGTGCTCGGCCCACAGCCGCCCGCGCAGATCGGTCAGCCGCCGCAGCCGCTGCACGGTGCACACCCAGGACTGCACCCGCAGCCGGTGCAGGAAGTCCACGAGGTACGTGTTGCCGAACAGGGCGCTCAACTCACGCCAGAAGCGCAGGTCGTAGCCGATCAGCACGGTCAGGTCCCCGGAGCGCGCCGCCCGCTGCGCCTCCTCGCCGCGCCGCCGCACACCCGCGAGCGCGGCGGCCGTACGCGGGTCCCCGGGCTCCTGCTCGACGGCGCCCTGCCCGCGGCCGAGCGCGTGGAACATCCCGTCGATGACCAGGCTGCGGGCCTCGACGAGACAGCGGAAGTCGGCGACGGAGTACTCGCGGACGTGGAAGCCGCGGTGCTGGTCCGCCTCCAGGAGTCCCTGCGCGGACAGGTCGACGAGCGCCTCCCGCACCGGCGTGGCCGAGACGCCGTACTGCTCGGCGATCTCCTTGACCGTGAACTCCTGCCCCGGCTGGAGCCGCCCGGCCAGCACCTCGTCCCGTAGCGCGTCCGCGATCTGCTGGCGCAGGGTGCTGCGGGTCACGGCGCCGTTGCCGGGGGTGCCGGGCATGGTGGGGTGTCTCCCCTCGTCGCGCGCGATGGCGCGCTCGATCGGTTCGTGCAGGTCTTCGAGCACGCCACCTTACGCGTTCACGACGACGACGGGTTTGCCCGTTACCGACGTATTGCTCCCTGTGGTCGCGGTCTCACTCCGTGTACTCGTCGGCCACCGAGAGCGCCGAGTCCAGCGCCGCGAGGCCCTCCTTCAGCTCGGCCTCGGTGACGTTGCACGGCGGGACGACATGGGTGCGGTTCATGTTCACGAACGGCCAGATCCCGCCCGCCCTGGCCGCCGCGGTGAACGCCGCCATCGGGGCGTTCGCCTCACCGGCCGCGTTGTACGGCACCAGCGGCTCCCGGGTCTCCCGGTTCCGCACCAGCTCCAGCGCCCAGAACATGCCGGTGCCGCGCACGTCCCCGACGCTCGGGTGCCGGGCGGCCAGCTCGCGCAGCGCCGGTCCGAGGACGTCGGCGCCGAGCCGGGCCGCGTTCTCCACGACGCCCTCCTCCGCCATCACGTTGATCGTCGCGACGGCGGCGGCGCAGGCCAGCGGGTGCCCGGAGTACGTCAGCCCGCCCGGGTACGGCCGCCGGGCGAACGTCTCCGCGACCGCGCCGGAGATCGCGACGCCGCCGAGCGGGACGTAGCCGGAGTTCACGCCCTTGGCGAAGGTCATCAGGTCGGGCGTGACGTCGTACAGGTCGGCCGCGAACCACTCACCGGTCCGCCCGAACCCGGCCATCACCTCGTCGAGCACGAGGACGATGCCGTACGTGTCGCAGATCTCCCGCACCCCGGCGAGGTAGCCCGGCGGCGGCACCATGATCCCCGCCGTTCCCGGGATCGTCTCCAGGATGACCGCGGCGACGGTCTGCGGCCCCTCGAAGGCGATCGTCGTCTCCAGGTGCTCCAGCGCCCGCGCGCACTCCTGCTCCTCCGTCTCGGCGTAGAAACGGGAGCGGTAGAGGAACGGCGCCCAGAAGTGCACGACGCCCGCGGTGCCGCTGTCGTTGGCCCAGCGGCGCGGGTCGCCGGTGACGTTGATCGCCTGCTGGGTGCCGCCGTGGTACGAGCGGTACGCGGAGAGCACCTTGGGGCGGCCGGTGTGCAGCCGGGCCATGCGCAGGGCGTGCTCGACGGCGTCCGCGCCGCCGTTGGTGAAGAAGACCTTGTCCAGGTCGCCGGGGGTGCGCTCGGCGATCAGCCGGGCCGCCTCCGACCGCGCCTCGATCGCGAAGGCGGGCGCGAAGGTCGTCATCCGCGCGGCCTGCTCCTGGATCGCGGCGACGACCTTCGGGTGCTGGTAGCCGATGTTGGTGTAGACGAGCCCGCTGGTGAAGTCGAGGTAGCGGTTGCCGTCGTAGTCCCAGAAGCGGGAGCCCTCCGCGCCCGCGACGGCGAGCGGGTCGATGAGTTCCTGCGCGGACCAGGAGTGGAACACGTGCGCGCGGTCCGCGGCCTTCACTGCGGCGCCGACCTCGGGCGCTGGCTGAGGGGTCATGCGGGCGAGGGTAGGTGTCCGCGCTACGGAAGCGGTATCGGCGTCCTGTTGGGCGGGGCGGGGGTTTTCGCGACAGGTTGTCGACGGGGGGTACGGGGGCGGGGCGGGTCGCGCGCGGAGGATCCGCTCACGCCGGCCGTTACGGAACCGTGCGGGCACCGGGGCCGATCCCCCGCACGGCCGCATTATTCTCACGTCAGGCGGGGGTGTACGCAGGGGGAGGGCGGTGCGGCATGGAGAAGCTGGGGCCCGGGGAGCCGGAGCGGATCGGGGCCTACCGGTTGCTGGCGCGGCTCGGCGCCGGGGGCATGGGGCAGGTCTACCTGGCCCGTTCCGACCGGGGGCGCACGGTCGCCGTGAAGCTGGTCCGGCGTGAACTGGCCGCGCAGGAGGAGTTCAGGGCCCGCTTCCGGCGGGAGGTGCGGGCCGCGCGGCGGGTCGGCGGCGCCTGGACCGCGCCCGTCCTGGACGCCGACACCGAGGCCGCCGTGCCCTGGGTCGCCACCGGCTACGTCGCCGGGCCCAGCCTGGAGCAGGTCGTCAGCCGGGACCACGGGCCGCTGCCCGAGCGGTCGGTACGGATCCTCGCGGCCGGGCTCGCCCAGGCGCTGACCGACATCCACGCCGCCGGGATCGTCCACCGCGACCTCAAGCCGTCCAACGTGCTCATCACCATCGACGGTCCCCGCGTCATCGACTTCGGGATCGCGCGGGCCCTGGAGACGGTCACCGACGGCGGCCTCACCCGAACCGGCGCGCTGGTCGGCTCGCCCGGCTTCATGGCGCCGGAACAGGTGCGCGGCGACCGCCTCACCCCGGCCTGCGACGTCTTCTGCCTCGGCTCGGTCCTGGCCTACGCCGTGACCGGCCTGCTTCCCTTCGGCGGCGCCGACAGCGGCGTGCACGCGCTGATGTTCCGCATCGCCCAGGGGGACCCCGACCTCGGCACGGTCCCCGGGGGCCTGCTCGAACTGGTCGAGGACTGCCTGCGCAAGGATCCCGCCGCCCGCCCCTCCCTCGCCGAGATCCTGGAACGCACCGGCGCCGAGGACACCCTCGCCGACGGCCGCTCCCGGGAACCCTGGCTGCCGGGCGCCCTCGTCGCCCAGCTGGGCCGCCACGCGGTACGGCTGCTGGAGACGGAGGCACCGGAGGGGCGGGGCGGCTCCGGCGGGCCGGGAGGGCCTGCGGGCGTCAGTGGTCCAGCCGGACCGGGCGGTCCGGAGGGGTGGGGCGCGTACCGTGGCGGCGGCCCGGTGCCGTCCCCCGAGCACGCCCCCACCGCCGACGAGGGCGCCGCGCCCGACCGGCCCGGCGACAGCACCCCCACCGACCGGCTCCCCACGATCGTCGTCGGCCCGGGCGCCACGGCCGCGCCGCCGCCCCCGCCCGCCCGGCAGCCCGCGGCGTACGGCCACCCGCACCCCGCGGCCTACGGCTACCCGCACGCCCCCCAGCACGCCTACGGCTCCACTCCGCCGTACGGCCAGCACCCGCCGTACGGCCAGACGACGCCGTACAGCCCGCCGCCCCCCGGCCCCACGGTCACCGCGCCCTACGGTCCCCCGGAAGAGCCGCCGCGCCGCAGCCGCCGTACCACCGCGCTGCTCGTCGCGGTCGCGCTGGTGGTGGCGCTGGCGGCCGGGGGATCGGTGTATGCGCTGATGAGCCGGGGTGACGACCAGGCCACCGCGACGGCGGACACCACGCAGTCGGCCACCACCGACCCGACCCCGACGCGGACCTCCCCGCCCCCCTCCGACTCCGCCTCCCCATCCGCCGCCGCCGACGACGAGGGCGCGGTCCCCACCGCCTACCTCGGCACCTGGACGGCGACGATCGACAACGAGGCCGGGGCACACCCCCGCCGACTCACGCTCGGCCAGGGCGAGGTCGGTGACACCGTGCTGAGCCTGGTCGCGGACGGCCCCATGGAGGGCGGCGGCAGCTACCACTGCGTGTTCGAGGCGGCCCTGACCGAGGCCCCGGACGACGACGGCCCGCTGAGCGTCGGCCCCTCCACGGTGACCGTCGGCGAACCGGCCACCGCGTGCAGCCCGGGTGAGGCCACCGAGGTCACGCTGCTCCCGGACGGCGGCCTGGAGCGGGTGAACACGAGCACGGGGGAGCGGCTGACGTACCGCAAGCGGTGACCGGTCGGAACGCCCGGCCCGGGCCTCACCTCACCGCGGCTCCGGCGGTCGCTGCCGGGGCATGTTGGGCCGGGCCCCGTTCCCGGAAGGCGGCAGAGGGAACCGCCCCGCGACCCCCACCCCGGCCTCCCCGCGCCCCCCGCAGGCACCCCCGGCCCGCACCCCCCACGGCACGGCCCCCCCGACCCGGAACTCGACCACCCAGTCCACCGTCTCCCCCCGCACCAACTCCCCCACGTCCTCCGAGAACCGCCGCAGTACCCCGAGGCACCGCTCCGCCGCCTCGCCCGCGGTCCCCTCCGCGGGCCCCAGCACCTCCCGCACGCTCTCCGCCGCCCAGTCGAACTGCAACGCCAGCAACCGCCGCTGCACCGCCTGCGCGGTCGCGACGTCCCGCATCCACCCGGACGTCACCCCGAAGAACCGGTCCACCCCCACACACGCCCCCGCCACCACCAGTGCCAGGTACCCCCACACCGCGGCCCCGCCCAGCACCCCCGCCAGCTCCAGCACCGGCAACACCACCCCCACGACGCCCCCGCCCGCGGCCCCGCCCCGCAGCAGACGCGCCCACCGCCGCTTCCACACCCGCCCGACGAGGTACCAGGCCACGGTCTGGAGCGCCCCCCGCTCCACCCACCGGTACAGCTCGTCCAGCCGCTCCGCCGGCTCCCCCCAGTCGCCGAGCGGGAACGCCCGCCCGGCCAGATCGCCCGGCCGCAGCCCGGCCGCCCCCTCGTCCCGCCCGTCCCGCGGCGGCCTCTCGGGCTGCATCTCCGGCTGACCCACCCGGCACTCCCTACTGGTCAACTGCGTCCGGCACCCGTGCGGGACCCTTCCTACCGCCCAATGGGTGGCGAAGGCGCCGTTATCGCCGCTTTTCCGCCCGGAAGAGGGCGTTGATCAGGTATAGGCCAGAGCCCTGACTCACTCGAAAGAGTGGCGGGGCGAGCCCCGCAGGGACCACGTAGGCTCGACCCAGGAAGACGACCTGAAGGCGAGGAGCTGATCGTGATCCCCGGTGGTGGCCAGCCCAACATGCAGCAGCTGCTTCAGCAGGCCCAGAAGATGCAGCAGGACCTGGCGCAGGCCCAGGAGGAACTGGCGCGGACCGAGGTGGACGGCCAGTCGGGCGGCGGCCTGGTCAGGGCCACCGTGACCGGCGCCGGAGAGCTGCGGGCCCTGGCGATCGACCCGAAGGCGGTGGACCCGGAGGACACCGAGACCCTCGCGGACCTGATCGTCGCCGCGGTGCACGCCGCCAACGAGAACGCGCAGGCGCTCCAGCAGGAGAAGCTCGGCCCGCTGGCCCAGGGTCTGGGCGGCGGCGGTATCCCCGGCCTGCCTTTCTAAGCGGGCGCGGGCCAACTACCGTACGTACCGAAAGACCATCTGAAGGGACGGCAGTCCGTTGTACGAAGGCGTGGTCCAGGACCTCATCGACGAACTGGGGCGGCTGCCCGGCGTCGGTCCCAAGAGCGCGCAGCGGATCGCCTTCCACGTCCTCCAGGCGGAACCGACGGACGTACGACGGCTCGCCCAGGCCCTGCTCGAAGTGAAGGCGAAGGTCCGCTTCTGCGCGACCTGCGGCAACGTGGCGCAGGAGGAACTGTGCGGCATCTGCCGTGACGCCCGCCGCGACCTCTCGGTGATCTGCGTCGTGGAGGAACCGAAGGACGTCGTCGCGATCGAGCGCACGCGTGAGTTCCGGGGCCGGTACCACGTCCTGGGCGGCGCGATCAGCCCGATCGAGGGCGTCGGCCCGGACGACCTGCGGATACGGGAACTCCTCGCGCGCCTCGCCGACGGCACGGTCACCGAGCTGATCCTGGCGACGGACCCGAACCTGGAGGGCGAGGCGACGGCGACGTACCTCGCCCGCATGATCAAGCCCATGGGCCTGAAGGTCACCCGCCTGGCCAGCGGCCTCCCGGTGGGCGGCGACCTGGAATACGCGGACGAGGTCACCCTCGGCCGCGCCTTCGAGGGGAGACGACTCCTAGATGTCTGACGCCACGCTGCACGCGACGAGCCAGAACCCGGACGACTTCGCGGTCCAGATCGCGGACCAGATCGGCAGCTTCCTGGTCGCCGTGACGGAGGTCGCGAAGGGCGACGAGCCGGACTCGGCGGTCCCCTTCCTCCTCCTGGAGGTCTCCCAGCTCCTCCTGGCGGGCGGCCGTCTGGGCGCCCACGAGGACATCGTCCCCGACGACCGCTACGAGCCCGACCCGGGCCCGGAGCAGGACGTCGACAGCCTCCGCGAGAACCTGGCCCGCCTGCTGGACCCGATCGACGTCTACTCCGAGGTCTTCGACCCGTACGAGCCCCGCAAGGCCCCGGTCCCGGCCCGCATCTCCGACGACCTGGCCGACGTGATCGCCGACCTCCGCCACGGCATGGTCCACTACCGCGCGGGCCGCACCACGGAGGCCCTGTGGTGGTGGCAGTTCTCCTACTTCTCCAACTGGGGCTCCACGGCCTCCGCCACCCTCCGCGCCCTCCACTCGGTCCTGGCCCACGTCCGCCTCAACCAGCCCCTCGCCGAACTGGACGGCCTGGACACCGACCAGGGCATGGGCGACGACACCCTGGAATTCGAGGCGGGCGCGGTCATGGCCGAGGAGATCGCGGCACCCCTGGGCCTCCGCTCCTCGGCCCCCCAGTAAGCCAAGGACTCCTCCCACCGGACCGTTCATCCGTTGAGGTGAAGGCAGAGCTGCGACCGGGTAGCTCGCGCGGTACGGAAATCCGTGTGCTGTTCGCCTTCGACCCGAGGCGGGAGGCGATCTGATGAGCCAGTACAGCAACTGGGCTGACGTGAAGCGCCGCATCCGGGAAGCCCACCCGGAGGTCTCCGACGCCGAGTGGGAGTCCCGCAGGCAGGCGGCGCGCACGGCGACCGAGGCGTAAGCCGGACGGGTGTCCGTGTCCCAAGCGACACCTCAGCGTTGCGCCCCCGCAGCACGCCCCCGCCTAGGGTGACGGCGGCACGGTCGTACGGCGGGGGGAACGCGGAACATGCGGGACATACGGGCAGGGGTCATCGGACTCGCGGCACTGGTCGTACTGCTCACGGGCTGTGGCCCGCAGGACGAGGCCGCCGCGGAGTCACCGTCGGAGTCGGCCTCAGTCTCCCCCTCCCCGACCCCCACGCGGACGCGCCCGACTTCCACTCCGACCCCGACCCCGGAATCGGCGACCCCGACGCCGACCCCGACGAGGACGACGGCCACCCCGACACCCCCGCCCCCGCCCCCGCCCCCGCCCACAAGGACACCCCCAGCCCCCACCACCCTCAGCATGTACGCCTCCACCTCCGGCGGCCGTATCGTCCTGCCACGGGGCGGTGAGGCGCAGGAGTTCACCGTCTCCGTCCACAACGGCAACACCCGCGCCTATCCACAGATCCTGGTGGCCCTCCAGATGGAGATACTGATCGGCGAGGGCCCCGCCGCCGAGGCCAACGGCCTGGTCCTGGAACGCCGGGACCCCGCCACCGGCGCCTGGCGCCCCGCGGACCTGCGCGTCGCCAACGACGTCTACCCACCGTCCCTCTACCCGGACGGCACGCCCCTGGCGCTGGAAGCCGCCCGCGTCGTCCGCTACCGCCTGCGCGCGCTCCCGGAGGGCCCGACCGGTTCGACGCCGCTCCTCATCCGCCTGGTCGACACCACGGCCCCCGACAGTCAGGCCGTACCCCGCCGCACCTCCCTCCCGGTGACGGTCGTCGCCTGACGCAGGCGCTCCGGGTCGACGTACGGCGCCGTGGCCGTCGGCTCGCTGTACCAGCGCAGGGGCCAGGTGTTCCCGTCGAGCGCGGGGATGCCGATGTAGGTGACGGTCCGGACGCCCCGCCCCCCGAACTGCTGCACCCCGAGCGGCCACGAATGCCTCCGCACCTCCCCGGGCGCGAGCAGGAAGTACATCCACCGGAACCCGCTCACCTCACAGACGACGGGCCCGGCGTCCCCGTCCGTCTCCTCGATCAGCCGCTCGGCGACGACCTCGCCGCGCACACCTTCGATCCGTACGGCGTCGAAGTACACGCCGCTGACGTGCAGTTGGTGGCCGGAGGCGGGGACCCAGTCGGGTGCGTGAATCGCGTAGTTCATGGTCACACGGTGTCCGAGGCGAGCTACGCTCGGTAGTGACCCGGGTGGTACACGCCGGGGTGTATCGGTCGGAGGTGCGTGCCGTGTCAGTCCAGTACAACTCCCACTCGTCCCCCGTCGCCTGGCGCTACAGCGGCAACCAGATGAAGCGCTGGCGCACCAAGGCCAACGTGAGCCGCGAGGAACTCGGGGCCGCCGCCAACTACTCCCCGGACACCATCAAGTCCATGGAGCAGGGCGTACGGATGCCGACGCCGCGCGTACTCGACGTGGCGGACGAACTGTGCCGGGCGGAGGGGTTACTGAGCGCGGCGAAGGACTACCTCCAGAAGGAGAAGTTCCCCGTACGGGCCCAGGACTACATGGAGCGGGAGAGGGAGGCGATCAGCCTCTGGTGGTACGAGGTCACGTTGGTCCCGGGGTTGTTGCAGACGGAGGCGTACGCGCGGGACCTGATCGAGAACCGCATCCCGCCCCTGGATGACGAGACGATCGAGCAGCGGATCGCCGCGCGAATGGAGAGGCAGGCGATCCTGACGCAGCGGAAACCACCAGTGGCCTTCAGCTTCGTGCTGTACGAGGCGGCGTTGCGCAGCCCGCAGGTGGACGCTGAACAGCTCGGCCGACTGCTGGAAGTGGCTCGGCTGCGAAACGTGACGCTCCAGGTGCTCCCGTTCGAGCGGGCTGTCAGCGACGCGATCATCGGCCCGATGGTCCTGCTGGAGAACCGCGACCACGAACGCTTCGCCTTCACCGAGGGGCCGATCGCCAGTGAACTGTCGGGCGATCCGCAGGTTGTCAGCCGTGTCACCCAGCGGCTAAGCATGATCCGCGCGCAGGCCCTCAGCCCCGCTGAGTCGGCCCCTTTCATCGAGCGGATGGTGGATCAGTGATGAGCGACAGGCTGAGGTGGCTCAAGTCGAGCTACAGCGACAACGAAGGCGGCGCCTGCGTCGAAGTAGCCCTCGAAACC
The DNA here is from genome assembly GCF_040635175.1 of Streptomyces sp. NPDC006997. Lineage (NCBI taxonomy): Bacteria > Bacillati > Actinomycetota > Actinomycetes > Kitasatosporales > Streptomycetaceae > Streptomyces > Streptomyces sp. NPDC006997. Next base: position 88,094 of record NZ_JBEYHH010000019.1, on the reverse strand, counting down.
CGCACCACCACCCACATCCGCGACTCCAAGAACCCCACCGGCCCCGAGATAACCGTCGGGGCCCCCGCCTGGGCGGCGTTCATCGCCGCAGTTCAGCCCGGAGCTTGAGCCCCGGGATCCGAGCCCTTCCCATGGGTTTTCTGGGTTTCTTGGTTTGGTTGAAATCCAACCAACTAACCAAGCCTGTACGTGAGTTGAAGCGCCGTAGCTCGAACGGGTGACGTTCCGTGCTCGACTTGCTTCGGAACGTAAAGCCGCTCTAGGTTCGCGGCAATAGATCGGCCCCGGTCGGTGCGCCAACACCGGCTCCGGGGCCTGGACCTACTCATCGAATGGACCCTTCGATGGCGGCTTACGCCCACCTTAATCCTGCCCTCCCCTCCCCGTCCCACCCCATGGCCAAAACGGGGTACGGCAAACGCTCATCGGGTGACGAAGACCCGCACGCGGACCCGGACTTCGCACACCTGAGCCTCCGCGCCCGCGAGATCGCCGTCTTCGTCGACCACCTCGCCGACGGCCACTCGATGGCCCACAAGGTGCTCGCGGACGAACACCCCCGCTACGGCCAACAGGCCATCCGCACCGCGCTGAACCAGCTCATCGACGCCGGTCACCTGCGCTGGATCAAAGAGCACATCACGCTCGACGACAACACCATGCGCTGGGTGACGCGCACGTACTGGTCACGTACGCCCAGGTCAGAGGAGTGGTGGGCGGAGTTCACGCGGGAGCGCCACGGCAAGGACGTGACGAGGAGCCACGCCCCCGGCCTGGCCCGCACCGAGGAGCCGCAGCCGGAGCCCGCACCCGAACCCGAGCCCGCGCCGGAGCCGGAACCCGCCGCCGACGAGCCGAGCGACGCCTACCTGACCCTCGTAGAACTGCGCGCGGCGGACCGCCGTATGACGCTGTCCGAATCCGACTGCCGAGCACTCGAACCGCTCGTGGCCGAGTGGCTGACCCGGGGCGCGACACCGAACGGCGTCATCCGAGCCCTGACGGACGGCTTGCCACCCACCGTGACCAACCCGGGCGGACTCGCCCGCAACCGACTGGAGACCAAGATGCCCCCGAAGCGAACCGACAAGACCGCCGCGTCCCGCCCGAGGGGCGGCCGAGTCACCCGCGCCCTCATGGCCTGCGGCTTCTGCGGCCAGGACGAACGGACGGTGTGGCTGGTGAGGGGCATCTGCGTCGAGTGCCGCAAGGAGATCGAAGAGGAGGAGAAGAGGGCGATCCCGGCCACGTTCCGCCCGTGACGGGGGCCGCGGGCCCCGTTGCCGCAGCTTAAGCGGCGGATTACGTTCGTAATATGGCGGAGAAGGTGAAGTTCAGCGTGAGTGTGGATGCCGACCTCGGAGAGGCCCTGCGGCGGTGCGCCGAGGAGGAGGACGAGCAGATCTCGGCAGTGGTCAGCCGGGCACTGGAGGAGTACCTCGGCAAGCGTCGCCGCCTGCGTGAGGGGCGGCGGGCGATGGAGGAGCACTTCGAGGAGCACGGATGGCCCACGTCCGAGGAACTGGCGGAGGCCGACGCGTGGGTCGACGACCTCTTCGGTGATACGCGAGAGGAGCGCCGGAGCGCATGAGCCACGTCGTCTACGACACCGGTGCCTTGATCGCTGCCGTCAAGAACGACCAGCGCTTCCTCCGGCGGCACCTCCGTCTGCTCGACAGGGGGAGCACCCCGCTCGTCCCGGCGGGCGTCCTCGCCCAGGGGTGGGACTCCCGTCCGAAGGCGGCTGCTCTCCACCGTGTGCTGCGGGGCTGTGAGGTGCTGTCCTTCACCGAGAGCCTGGCGAGGGCGGCGGCGGTGCTGTGCCAGGAGAGCAAGACGTCGGACGTCATCGACGCCGGCGTCGTCCTCGCGTCCATCGCCTACGGCGGGGTGCCGATCATCACCGACGACCCCGGCGACATCCGCGCCCTCACCGAGGCAGCGAACCGTCGGCACATCCGCGTCGAACGCCCCTGACGGAAGAGGGTGAGGGCCATGACCCCCAGGGCCGAGCACCAGCCGCAGATGTCCGTCGAGGAGTTCGAGGAACTGGAACGTCATGCCCCGGAGACCGAACCGCTGAAGGACCTCGCTCCCTGAGCGATCCCGCCTCCGTCGGAAAGAGTGAGCTGGGCCACTTTCCGGATGCCCCCGCCCCGGATGGGCATGTGCCAAGGCGGGCGACCGGAAGAACACGCCGGGTGATCGCAGGGTGAGCGGGACATCTCACCATGCGATACCAGTGGGGTGGATTTCGGGCGCTCGATAGACTGAGCCGACCGCAGTACATCTACGTACGTGCGGAAAGAGACGGATTGAGCGAGGAGCGCACGTGGGCCTTGTCGTGCAGAAGTACGGAGGCTCCTCCGTAGCCGATGCCGAGGGCATCAAGCGCGTCGCCAAGCGGATCGTGGAAGCGAAGAAGAACGGCAACCAGGTGGTTGCGGTCGTTTCCGCGATGGGCGACACGACGGACGAGCTGATCGATCTCGCCGAGCAGGTTTCCCCGATGCCTGCCGGGCGGGAACTCGACATGCTGCTGACCGCCGGGGAGCGGATCTCCATGGCCCTGCTGGCCATGGCGATCAAGAACCTGGGCCACAACGCCCAGTCGTTCACCGGCAGCCAGGCCGGGGTCATCACCGACTCGGTCCACAACAAAGCCCGGATCATCGACGTCACGCCGGGCCGCATCCGGGCCTCGGTGGACGAGGGCAACATCGCCATCGTCGCCGGGTTCCAGGGCGTCTCGCAGGACAAGAAGGACATCACCACGCTGGGGCGCGGTGGGTCCGACACCACCGCCGTCGCGCTGGCCGCCGCCCTGGACGCGGAGGTCTGCGAGATCTACACCGACGTCGACGGCGTGTTCACCGCCGACCCGCGCGTGGTGAAGAAGGCCCGGAAGATCGACTGGATCTCCTTCGAGGACATGCTGGAGCTGGCCGCGTCCGGGTCCAAGGTGCTGCTCCACCGGTGCGTGGAGTACGCCCGCCGCTACAACATCCCGATCCACGTCCGGTCCAGCTTCAGTGGACTGCAGGGCACCTGGGTCAGCAGTGAGCCGATTACGCGAGGGGAACAGCAGGTGGAGCAGGCCATCATCTCCGGTGTCGCGCACGACACCTCCGAGGCCAAGATCACGGTCGTCGGTGTGCCGGACAAGCCGGGCGAGGCTGCCGCCATCTTCCGCACGATCGCCGACGCCGAGATCAACATCGACATGGTCGTGCAGAACGTCTCGGCCGCGTCCACCGGGCTGACCGACATCTCGTTCACCCTGCCGAAGACCGAGGGGCGCAAGGCCATCGACGCCCTGGAGAAGAACCGGGCCGGGATCGGCTTCGACTCGCTCCGGTACGACGACCAGATCGGCAAGATCTCCCTGGTCGGGGCGGGTATGAAGACCAACCCGGGCGTCACCGCCGCGTTCTTCGAGGCGCTCAGCGACGCGGGGGTGAACATCGAGCTGATCTCGACCTCCGAGATCCGCATCTCGGTCGTCACCCGCGCCGACGACGTCAACGAGGCCGTCCGCGCCGTGCACTCCGCCTTCGGGCTCGACTCCGACAGCGACGAGGCCGTCGTCTACGGAGGCACCGGGCGATGACCGGCCGACCGACGCTCGCGGTCGTGGGGGCGACCGGGGTCGTCGGCGCCGTCATGCTCCAGATCCTGTCCCAGCACGCGGACATCTGGGGCGAGATCCGTCTGATCGCCTCGCCGCGCTCGGCCGGCCGCAAGCTGGCCGTGCGCGGTGCCGAGGCCGAGGTGGTGGCGCTGAGCGAGGAGGCCCTCGACGGCGTCGACATCGCCATGTTCGACGTCCCCGACGAGGTCTCCGCGCACTGGGCGCCCGTCGCCGCCGCCAAGGGCGCGGTGGTGGTCGACAACTCCGGCGCCTTCCGGATGGACCCCGAGGTGCCGCTGGTCGTGCCCGAGGTCAATCCGCACGCCCTCCGCAACCGGCCGCGCGGGATCGTCGCCAGCCCGAACTGCACCACCCTGTCGATGATCGTCGCCCTGGGCGCGCTGCACGCCGAGTTCGGGCTGCGGGAGCTGGTCGTCTCCTCGTACCAGGCGGTCAGCGGGGCCGGGCGGGCCGGGGTGCAGACCCTGCGGCAGCAGATCGACCTCGTCGCCGGGACCGAACTGGGGACCAGCCCCGGTGACGTACGGCGGGCCGTCGGCGACAACACGGGGCCGTTCCCGGAGCCCGTCGCGCTGAACGTCGTCCCGTGGGCCGGGTCGCTGCGCGAGGACGGCTGGTCGTCGGAGGAGATGAAGGTCCGCGACGAGTCCCGGAAGATCCTCTCGCTGCCCGGGCTGCCCGTCGCGGTGACCTGTGTACGGGTTCCCGTCGTCACCGGGCACTCGCTGACCGTCCACGCCCGCTTCGAGGGCGAGGTCACCGTGGACCGGGCCCGCGAGATCCTCGCCACCGCGCCCGGCGTGGTGCTGTGCGACGACCCCGCGGCCGGGGAGTTCCCCACCCCCGCCGACGTTGTGGGCACCGATCCGACCTGGGTGGGGCGGGTGCGGCGGGCCCTCGACGATCCGACGGCGCTCGAACTCTTCGTGTGCGGGGACAACGTACGCAAAGGCGCGGCCCTCAACACCGCGCAGATCGCGGAGCTGGTGGCGGCGGAACGGGTGTGAGGCCGTTCCGGTCGCGGTACGCCGCCGCGGTGGCCGATTAACGCCTGGCCCTGGCCGGTTCGGTGCGTAAGATCATCTGGGCATGACAAGTGCAGGCCACATGTGAGCTGGTTGGTGGTCCGGACCACTTGAACTCGACCCCCTCGGCGTCTGAGGATTTGCTTCCCCGCCCTCCGCAACCGCGCGGCCGGCGGGGAGCGTCTATGCGGACGCCCTTCCGGGGCCTGAGGACGTGCTCTACACGGCGTGGGGACGCCGTGCTCGCGGGCGTGGGGACGCCCGTTTCACTGGACATAGGGGAAGAGCGGGACGCATGAGGGCAAGTGACACACCGTCGGTCGTGCTGCCTGACGCGAGAACGACGACAGCGGGAACGGCAGCGGAAGCGGCGTCGGCGGCGGTGACGACAACGATGGCGGCGCCGGTCGAGCCGTCCGGCGTGAAAGTAACGCCTGGCACGTACAACCCCCGCGGGGGGAAGCGTGTCCAACAGACGTGGCAGAGGTACTCGACTTCACAGCGACGACGCGCGGCACGGCACTCCGGCCCGCCCCCCGGCCCTTCCGGCCCGGTCTGGCTGGTGCGTCCGGCGGCCTGCCGGTGATCGCGCCGATGCCCGCAGCGCGGCCCGCCCGCATCCCAAGCCAGCGTGACGGTGCCGACCAGGCCGAGGTGGCGGCCGCCGGTACGACGGTCGACCACCTCACCGAGACCTACCGCGCCCACTACCGCTCCCTGCTCGGTCTCGCGGCCCTCCTCCTCGACGACACCGCGTCCTGCGAGGACGTCGTCCAGGAGGCGTTCATCCGCGTCCACTCCGCGCGCAAACGCGTCCGCGACCCGGAGAAGACCCTGGCCTATCTGCGGCAGACGGTGGTCAACCTCTCCCGCTCCGCGCTGCGCCGCCGCATCCTCGGGCTGAAACTGCTGTCCAAGCCGATGCCGGACATGGCGAGCGCCGAGGAGGGCGCGTACGACCAGCTGGAACGCGACTCCCTCATCCGGGCGATGAAGGGGCTCCAGCGCCGCCAGCGCGAGGTGCTCGTGCTGCGCTACTTCGCGGACATGACCGAGGCTCAGGTCGCCGAGACGCTCGGCATATCGCTGGGCTCGGTGAAGGCCTACGGCTCCCGCGGGATCGCGGCCCTACGTGTCTCCATGGGGGCCTCGGCATGAGCGGGCGGCACGATGACGATCGTCCGGAGCGGCCCGCGTGGCCGGGCCGGGGAGATGAAGAGCCGCAGCAGCAGGACACGCACACCGGGAACCGAACTGTGAACCACGGCCCCCGTGACCAGGGATCCGAGAAGCACCCCGTGCACGGTCATGACGAGCAGACTGGAGCCGGAGCCGGAGCCGGAGCCGGAGCCGGAGCCGGAGCCGGAGCCGGAGCCGGAGCCGGAGCCGGAGCCGGAGCCGGAGCCGGAGCCGGAGCTGAGCCGAGCCCGGTCGATCCGGCCTCGGACGCCCTCGCCTCCGACGACGCGTTCGCCTCCGACGACGCGTTCGCCAGGCACGCGTTCGCCTCCGACGCGCTCGCCTCGGACGAGCTGGCGCTGCGGCGGATGCTCCAGCAGGCCGTGCGGGAGATCGAGCCGAGCGACGGCACACTGGAGCACCTGCGCCGTGCCGTGCCCGCGCGCCGCGCCCGCAAGCGGCAGGCCGCCGTCGGCCTCGCCGCCGCCGCGCTGTTCGTCGGCACCGCGATCCCCGCCGTCCTGCACGTCTCGAACTCCTCCGGCGGCAGCGCCAACCCCTCCATCGCGGGGCACGGCTCCCAGGCGCAGGGCGGGGCGAGCGAGGGCAAGGCCAAGGGCGGCTCCGAGGGCACCGGCGCGACCTCCGGGCAGACCGAGAACCAGGGCGGCGGAGGCTCCGACCAGGGCGACACGAACAGCGGCGGCAACGGCGAGGGTGGGCCCAGCGACAGCGCGGGTCCCTCGGCGAGCACCGAGGTCGACACGCCCGTGTGCGCCGCGGCGCAGCTCAACAGCACCTCCTCGGTCGACGTGCCCGACTCCATGGGCGCGGTCTACGGCACGTTCCGGATCACCAACATCTCCGGCAACGGCTGCACCGTCGACGCCCCGGGCTCCGTCGACACCCTCGCCCAGGGCGCCGCCGACGGCACCCGGATCAGCGTGGTCAGCCACACCGCGGGCGACGCGGCGGGCAGCCTGCCCGACCCGTCCCTCGAGGTCTCCTCGCTGCTGCTGAAGTCGGGGGACGCCTACGAGGTGAGGTTCGCCTGGGTGCCCTCCGAGACCTGCCCCACCAACGGCGGCAGCCCCGGCGGCGGCACCGGTGACACGAGCGGCGGCGAGACCGGCGGCACCGACCCGTCGGCCGACCCGAGCTCGACGCCGACAGGCGGCACGCAGGGCACCTCCACCGGCGGTGACACCGGGACGGCCACGCAGTCGCTGGCCGCGGAGGGGACGGCGGACGGCAGCGTCACCGTGTCCTACACGGCGGCGGCCGGGGCGCCCACGGTCTCCGCGGTGGTCTCCAACGCCTGCGCCGGGACGGTGTTCCGCACCGGGGTGCTGCCCGCTGTCTGAGGTCCGTACGGAGTCCGGGGCGCCGGGGCCAGCCCGGCTCCGGCTCAGACGACGGACGGTGTGGCGGCTTCCTCCTCCGGTATCAGCCCCAGCTCCGCGTCCCTGACGAACTCCACCTCGCGGCGGAACAGCCGGAACCACATGAAGACGACGAAGCCCGCGAAGACGAACCACTCCCCGGTGTAGCCGAGGTTCTGGAACGCCTTGAGGTCGAGGCCGGTGTCCCGCGGCGCCGTCGCCGGTACGGCCGTCATGCCGGAGTCGGCCTCGTCGAGGGTGACCCAGGCGTCGTAGAGGTCGTACGGCACCAGGTTGACCAGCGAGGCCGTGCTGATCGCGGCGGTCTGGCCGGCGGGCAGGCCGCTCCGCCCGCTGACGCCGTTCTCCCCGGGGTTCTCGGATGCCTGGAGCGCGCCGGTGACGGTGGTCTCGCCGGTCGGCGGGGCGGGCGCCTCCGCCGGGTCGGCGGTGCCGGGCAGCCAGCCGCGGACGACGGGGAGGGCCTTGCCGGAGTCGGTGCGCAGCATCGTCAGGACGTAGTAGCCGCGCTTGCCGTCGAGGTCCCGGTCGGGGACGAGGAGCTGGTCGGCGTACCGGCCGGTGGCGGTGGCGCGGTCGCCGGAGGTCTCCTTGTCCACGGGGAGCAGCTCGGCCAGCGGGCGGGCCGCCCGGTGCTGGTCGGCGGCGGTCTCCTGGCCGGCGCCGCGGTGGTTGTCGACGCGCTCCTCGAACCGGCCCAGCTGCCAGGACCCCATGAACACGCAGAAGGGGATGGCGAGCAGGACGAAGACGTTGATCCCCCACCAGCGGGGCGTCAGCAGGAACCGGTACACGCCTCAACGGTACGGGGCGGGGGCCGGGGATCCGGCCGCGGGGTACGGGGACGCCCGGAGAGGGTGAAGAAGTTGTCCACAGGCTGGGTGTGACGGGGTGGCCCGGTGTGGGAGTTTTCCACAGGCTGGGGGTCTCGCCAGCGGGCTGCCGGTCGGTGCGGGCAGTATGGGGTCATGACTGAGAGCAACGGGGCAGTGGCGCCGGACCAGCGGGACGCGTACGGATCGAGCGGTCAGGAAGGACCGAGGGGGCAGGGCGAGGTGGTGCCCGACTGGGAGAAGCGCTTCCGGGCGCCACGGGTGTCGCTGCCCGACTGGGCGGAGGACGCGCCGGACCGCTCCCTGTTCGTGTCGAACGCCACGGGGACGTACGAGCTGTACACGTGGGACCGCGCCACCGGCGAGCAGCGCCAGGTGACCGACCGGCCGAACGGCACGACGGACGGCGTGCTCTCCCCGGACGGCCAGTGGATCTGGTGGTTCGACGACAAGGACGGCGACGAGTTCGGGATCTGGCGCCGCCAGCCCTTCGCGGGCGGCCCGGACGAGCTGGCGGTGCCCGGCCTCGACCCGTCCTACCCGGCGGGCCTCGCCCTCGCCCGCGACGGCCGCACCGCGGTGGTGGGCCGCTCCACGGACGAGGACGGTACGACGATCCACCTGGCCCGCGTGGGCGGGCCCCCGGTGGAGATCTACCGGCACCGCGAGTCGGCGGGCGTCGGCGGGCTGTCGCACGACGGTTCGCTGATCGCGATCGAGCACACCGAGCACGGCGACGCGATGCACTCCGCCCTGCGCGTCCTCCGCCAGGACGGTACGGCGGTGGCGGAGCTGGACGACACCAAGGGCGGCGCGGTCGAGCTGGGCCTTGAGGTGCTGGGCTTCGCGCCGGTCGAGGGGGACACCCGGCTGCTCATCGGGCACCAGCGGCGGGGCCGCTGGGAGCCGCTGGTGTGGGACGTGGCGACGGGCACGGAGACGGACCTCGCCCTCGACCTGCCCGGCGACGTGAGCGCCGAGTGGTACCCGGACGGCTCGGGGCTGCTGGTCGTGCACGGCTTCGAGGCCCGCAGCGAGCTGTTCCGCTACGACCTGGCGGCGGGCGCGCTGGAGCGGATCGACACCCCGCCCGGCTCGGTGTCGGGGGCGACGGCCCGCCCGGACGGCAGCGTGGAGTACCTGTGGTCGTCGGCCGCCGAGCCGTCGGCGGTGCGCTCCACGACGGGCGGTGTGGTGCTCGACCCGCCGGGGATGCGGTCCCCGGGCTCGGTGCCGGTGGAGGACGTGTGGGTGGAGGGTCCGGGCGGCCGGATCCACGCGCTGGTGCAGCGGCCCGCGGGCGCGAGCGGACCGCTGCCGACGGTGTTCGACATCCACGGCGGTCCGACCTGGCACGACAGCGACTCCTTCGCCGCGGGCCCGGCCGCCTGGGTGGACCACGGGTACGCGGTGGTGCGCGTCAACTACCGCGGCTCCACCGGGTACGGGCGCGCGTGGACGGACGCGCTCAAGCACCGGGTCGGCCTGATCGAGCTGGAGGACATCGCCGCGGTCCGGGAGTGGGCGGTCACCTCGGGGCTCGCGGACCCCGAGCGCCTCGTCCTGACGGGCGGCTCCTGGGGCGGCTACCTCACCCTCCTCGGCCTCGGCACCCAGCCCGAGGCGTGGGCGCTGGGCATCGCCGTCGTCCCCGTCGCGGACTACGTCACCGCGTACCACGACGAGATGGAGGCGCTGAAGGCCATGGACCGCACCCTCCTCGGCGGGACCCCCGAGGAGGTCCCCGAGCGGTTCGAGGCGTCGTCGCCGCTGACCTACGTCGACCAGGTCAAGGCGCCCGTCTACATCACCGCCGGGGTCAACGACCCGCGCTGTCCCATCCGCCAGATCGAGAACTACGTCAAGCGCCTCCAGGCCCGCGACGCCGTCCACGAGGTGTACCGCTACGACGCCGGGCACGGCTCGCTCGTCGTCGACGAACGGATCAAGCAGGTCCGTCTGGAACTGGAGTTCGCCGAGCGACACCTGGGCAGGGCGGCCACCGCCCGGGGCTGAGCCCCGACGCCGGGCGGGCGCCCGTCAGGGCGTCGGGGACACCGGGGACACCGGGGACTACTGGGACCCGGGGGACGCGGGCGGCAGCCGCACCACCGCCACCCCGCCCTCCAGGTCCACCCGGGTGCGGTGCGGCGGTGCCCCGTCCTCGTCGTCGTCGCGCAGCAGCAGCGCGGACTGCCGTTCGCTGAGTTCGTGCTGCTTGCCCGGGGAGAGCGCGCCGTGGAGCTGCTCGAAGCCGGTGGCGAAGCCCATGCGGCCAGTGTCCCCGAACGCCCCGCGTCCGTCAGCGCGTCGTCCGGTGCCGTCCCGTCAGCTGGGCGAGGCCCTGGCGGGTCGCGGCCAGGACGACGCGGTCCTCGGCGCGCAGGACGTAGGTGGGCGGGAGGTCCCAGATGAGGCCGGAGGCGGGCGGGTGGGTGCCGGGCGCGCCGGGCGGCGGCGCGGTCGCCAGGTCGGGGCGGCGGTCCTCGGGGGCCAGCGCGTCCAGCGCCAGCACCCGCCAGTGCCCGGCGCGGAAGGCGTCGGCGACCGTCCGGCCCTCCAGCTGCGGGATGCCCCGGACCTCGACGGCGGCGAAGACCAGCACCCGCCGCTCGACCGGGATGGCGCCCAGCACCTGGCGGCCCATCATCGCCCCGGCGAACGCGGGCGCCGAGAGGTGGGTGACGCTTCGGCTGCGGGTGAGCGCCGCGGGGTGCGCGGCCCGCAGGGTGCGGTACACGGCGGTGGCGAAGTCGTCGTCGTACAGGCGGAGCACGACGCGCAGGTCGGGGCGGACCGACCGGGCGTACAGCACCGCCTCCAGGTTGGTGGTGTCGACGCTCGTCAGGGCGAGGAGGGAGTGGGCGCGATGGATCTTGGCGGCCTCCAGGACGCCTTCCTCGGTGGCGTCGCCGAGCACGACCGGCACCCGCAGCCGCCGGGCGGTGGCCAGGCCGCGCGCGTCGTCGTCGGCCTCGACGCAGACCACGGGTATGTCGAGTTCCCTCAGCCGGGTCAGCACCCGGGTGCCGATCTTGCCGAGCCCGAGCAGGACGACGTGCCCGGCGAGCCCGCGCGGCGGCTTGCGCAGCGCGGAGGCGCTGCGGAAGGTGCCGAGCGCCTCCAGGACGGCGGCCAGCAGCACCGGCAGCAGCAGCAGTCCGAGCAGACCCGCGAGGAGTTGCAGGACCTGGCGGCCCGGCGAGTCGTCGAGAGCGGGGTCGTTGATGGCGAACAGGTCGAGCAGGGTCTCGTAGGCGGAGTGCAGGAAGTGGTCGCCGGTGACCAGGGACAGCGCCACGGTGAGCGCGCCGACCGCGCCCGCGAGCCCGGCCAGCGACCAGCGCAGCCGCCGCGAGAACAGCGAGGCGAAGGGCGGTACGACACTGACGCCCCGGCCGCGCCCCGTGGACCGCGGTGGGCCGGTGTAGGAGACCTGTTCCAGGGCGACCGTGCCGCGTCCGGTGGCCGCCGCGACCTCGTGCTCGTCGGGCAGCAGCCGGGGCCCGCTCTCCCCGCTGTCCTCCGAGCCGTCCGCACCGGCCGGGTCGCTGCTGGTCGCCGACAGCAGGGCCAGCGTGCACAGCCCGGGGTCGGCGACCTGGCCGGGCGCGGGCGGGGTGCGCTCCACCGCGCGCAGCAGCAGCCCGTCGGTCTGGACGACCTTGCTGGTGCCGACGACGGCGGTCGCGGCCAGCGCGGGCGCGGCGGTGTCGGCGTCGGAGAGCACGGTGGTGGAGGCGTCGAGTTCCGCGGCCGACATGTCACCGGTGGCGAGCGCGGCGGACTGGTCGAGGAGGGCCTCGATGTGCTGGCCGAGGCGGCGGTTGTAGAGCCGCAGGACCAGGCGCAGCCGGGGGTTGAGGCGGCGGGCGGTGAGGGCGGCGCGGATGTTGGTCTCGTCGTCGTCGTACACCAGGGCCAGCGCGGCGGCGCGTTCCACGCCCGCGTCGGCGAGCACGGCCTCGGTGGGCTCGGTGGCCTCCAGCATCCGTTCGTTGCCGGTGCCCTCGCCCGGGGGGCCGACGGCGCCGTTGGCGCCCCCGGCACGGCTGACGGCGGCGCTGACCATCCGGTCCAGGAGCGCCGCGGAGGCGGCCCGTGCCCTGCCCACCACCGGCTGCCGCACCCGGCGCCCGGAGGGCGGCACGACCAGCGTCACCTGCTCGCCGTAGACCCCGCGCAGTTCGGTCGCGAGCCGGTGCGCCAGCCCGTCGTCGCCGCACACGACCATGTGCGCGGCCGTGTCACCCGGCCCTGCCTGATACGGAACGCTCCCCACATCGGCAAAGACTGCCTCAACCGCGGCCTCGGTTCCAGAAGCTGACGGGGCGTCGGCCGGTGGACGTCGTGGGCGAGCCGCACGGTCGCCGGTTCCGTGGCGCTGGACGGCGGGGGCACCCCGTTCCCGGGCCGGATGACGGATGTCCCTCGACTGCCGCGCCGCGGACGGGCCGTCCGGTCAAGGCCGGGCTGACCGGCCGGGTCCCGCCGGGTCCCGCCGGGTCCCGCCGGGTCCCGCCGGGTCCCGCCGGTTCCCGCAGCCGGACACCTGGCTGCGGATCACCGGCACCTCCACCCCCGAGCGGACCGAGGCCCGGTCAACGGCGGCCCGATCCCGTTCCACCCGTTCCAAGGGGTGGTACGGGCGGAGCCGGTACCGGCTTCGGACCAGCGGTACGACGAGAGCGGGGGCAACGGGGAGAGCCGGGGTCCCCGCTTACGGCGAGATGCTCCCGGTACCACGGCGCGGCCTCCCGCAACCGGGCCGCGAGGCCGGGGCCGACCGGGCAGCCGGTCAGCGCCCAGACGTCCGACCGGTACCACCGGTCCTCGGCGAGGAGCCGCGCCTGATGGTCGCTGGCCCGCCCCGGCACGGCGCTCAGCCGCTCCAGGTAGGGCTCCACGTCGAGCCCTTCCGCCGGCACCGGCAGCCCCACCGCCCGCCCCAGTTCCCGCACCAGGTCGCGCAGGGTGACGGGGTCGGGATGCCCGGCGTGGTGCACGCTCCCGTCCGGCACGGCGGCGGGGTCGAGGGCGAGGGCGCCGAGCAACCGGCCGAGGTCGGCCACCGCGACGACGGACAGCCGCGCCCGCCCGTGCCCCACCAACGCGGGCACCCGGCGCAGCAGTTCGGCGAGGAGTGGTACGACCCACACGTCACCGGGCCCGTACACCAGCGGTGGCCGTACGACGACCCCGCCGGCGGCGCGCACGGCGCCCTCGGCGAGCAGCCGGGTGCGGCTGGTGGGCGAGGCGGGCGCGGTCGGCACCGCGTCCTCGGCCAGGTCGCGGTGGGGTCCGGCGCCGTAGACGGCGGTGGTGCTGAGCTGGACGGTGTGCCGTACCCCGGCCCGGTCGGCCTCCGCCAGCAGCGCCCGGGTGCCGTCGACGTTGACGGCGGTGCAGGCGGTCTCGTCGCCGCTGATGAGGGAGGCGCAGTGCACCAGGGCCCGTACGCCGTCGCACCGACCGCGCAGGGTGCGCGGGTCGGTGAGGTCGCCGGTCAGGTAGGTCACCCCGGCGATCCGCCGCTCCGGCGCGGGTACCCGGCGCACCAGCGCGCGGACGGCACCGGGCGCGGCGAGCCGCGGGTCGGCGGCCAGCGCACGCAACACGGCCGCCCCGACGAAACCGGTACCCCCACTGACGAGAACCACCGGACCGCCAGCACCGGTTGCGCCCGCGCTGGCCAGGCCCGCCATGCCGATGGAGCCGGTGCCTTCGCTGCCGTGGTCCGCCGGGCCGCCGTCGCCCGTCACGGCGCGGGCACCCGGTCCGCCGCGCCGAGGGTGACCAGCCCCGTCGCGGCGACCTGGCCGGACTGGCGCAGGGTCACCAGGACGGCGGCGCGGCCGTGGGAGAGGGCGGTGGGGCCGGGTTCGGCGAGGAGTTCGCAGGGGGCGTCGAGTTCGACGTAGTGGTGGAAGTCGGCGTGCAGCGCGGGGGCGACGGCCCGCCCGCGGCCGGTGAACGCGGTGGCCGTCTGGCGCATCGCCTCGACGAGGGCGCGGCCGGGCACGTGGTCGTGCTGGCTGTCGAAGATGACCGGGTGCTCCTGGTCGACCCGCAGCAACCAGGCGCCGGGGCGGCCGGTGGGCGCGAGCAGGACGTCCTCGGCGCGGTCGCGTCCGACGCTGGCGGGCGGCACGGGCGCGGGCAGCGGGTCCGTCGCGGTGGGCCGGGGGCGGGTCGGGCGGAGCCTGCGGTAGGCGGCCTCGGAGACACAGGTCGCCCGCAGACCGCCGCGGCCGATCAGCAGGGGACCCCGGTACAGCTTCACCTCAAGCCCGAACTCCGCCAGCTTGCGGCCCCGCAGCCGCACGTCCACGCAGCGCACGACGGCCTCGGTCGGGGTCGGCGGCAGGGCGGCGGCGTAGACGTCGTCGGGTACCTCGTAGCGCAGGTTCCACAGCAGGAAGTGCTGGTCGAGCGGGGCGTCGTAGACGGCGTGGGAGACGACGGCGCCGCACTGGCGGACGGTCTCCGCCATCAGCATCGGGTTCCCGCGACCGCCGCCGGTCGGCGCGAACAGGGCGTGGGCGCGCGGCCAGCGCACGGCTATCCGGTAGGTGTCGTCGCTCTCCGCGGTGAAGTGGGAGAGCAGCACGTCCGCCTCGTCGCTGCGGTGGACGTACTGCTGAGGGATGGTCATCTGCGGCGGCGGGACGATCCGGTCGGTGACGATCGGGACGGCGCTACTGAGCACGGTCATTACGGTATCCCTCAGTAAAGAGCGGTCGTTTGCGGAGGCTCTTGGAGACGGAGTCTGCCAAAAAACCAGCCGAACGGTTTCTTATGGCGCCAGGCGGCAGTGTGATTTGAGTCACGGATATCCGCGTGAACCCGCCACCCGTCGAGGGGTCCGGCGTGAGGGGCGCATATCGTTTCCTGATAAAACAAACCGGGTAGTCGCGTAAGCTCCCGGGTGCACCAGCTTTGAGACGGTGGAGGACGAGAAATGGCGAAGCAGGCCCGAGCTGTCCAGACGCGTCGCGCGATCGTGGAGGCCGCGGCTAGCGTCTTCGACGACTACGGCTACGAGCGTGCCGCCCTCTCGGAGATCCTCCGCCGCGCCGAGGTCACCAAGGGCGCGCTGTACTTCCACTTCCCGTCCAAGGAGTCGCTGGCCCAGGCGATCATGGACGAGCAGACCACGCGGGTGCGGGTGCCGGAGGTCGGTTCACGGCTCCAGGCCCTGGTGGACATCACCCACCAGTTCGCGTACTCCCTGGCCCACGACCCGCTCGCCCGCGCCGGTACCCGGCTGTCGATCGAGGGCGTCTTCCTCAACGGCGTGCACCCCTGGGGCGAGTGGTTCGACATGGTGGCGCGGCTGCTGACGGAGGCCAAGGAGGCGGGCGAGGTGCTGCCGCAGGTGAACCCGGAGGAGACCGCCGAGTTCATCGTCTCCGCCTTCACCGGCGTCCAGCTCGTCTCCGAGGCCATCACCAAGCGCACCGACCTGCGCGGCCGGGTCGCCATCCTGTGGCACAACATCCTCCCGGCCATCACCTACCCCGGCGTCATCATCCGCATCAAGCCGGACGGCGCGATGGACCCGTCCCTGGTGCTGCGGGAGGACGAGACGGCGGAAACGCCGGAGACGGCTGAGGCGGGGGAGACCGCCGAGCCGCTCACCACCTCTCCAGCGGCGTCGTGAAGCGCAGCTCCACCCGGTCCCCGGGCAGCGTCACGTCGGTGACGTCGACGACGCGGTCCTGGACGTCGTAGGAGATCTTGCGGAGCGTGATGACCGGTGTGCCGGGCGGGAGTCTGAGCCGTTGGGTCTCGCCGGGGGTCGGTGACCGGGCGGTGAGGCGTTCCTCGATGCGGTCGAGTTCGATGCCGACGGTGTGCAGCTGGCTCTGGGTGCCGCCCGGCCAGGGCTCGTTGGCCGCGTCCAGGAGGGCGGGGTCGGCCGCGATCAGGTCGTGGCGGAGGTAGGACGTGATGAGGCTGAGGGGGGAGCACTCCACGGCGCACCGGGTGCGGTGGGTGCGCTCCAGCAGGGGGGTTCCCGGGGCGACCCCGAAGGCGTCGGCGAGATCGTCGTCCGCCTCGACCTTCCGGTAGGCGGCGTGGAAGACGAGGTCCTGGGAGGTGAGCCCGGTCTCCCGCTCGGTCGCCCCGGTCCGTCTGCGCTGGTCCTCCGGCTGCCGGGCCCGGTCCTTCTCCCACTGGTGGCGGCGGTTGTCGCGGATGCTGCGGGTACGCCGCTCGCCGTTGTCGTACGCCGGGCCGTGCGCCTCTGCCACGGGTGCTCCGATCCCTCGGACGGTCACCTTCCTGATCACCCTAGGACGCCGGAGCCGCCGCGCGGCGCCGGACGCGGCCGGGCACACGAGCGCCCGATCGCTGACGACGGGGGATACGCCAGCGATCGGGCTGACCCAAGACTAACAAGGCGGCGTTCCCCGCGGGAGCCCCGGACGCGTCACCGGACGTGTCACGGGTGGCGTCCCGGGGCGCGTCCCGGGGCGCGTCACCGGTCGCACGGCGGGTCGTAGGAGAGGCGGGGCAGGTACTCGTCCCACTTTTTCTCGGTGAGTACTCCGCGCGTCGTGGCGCAGATGCGGCCGATGGCGTCGTCGACGTCGAGGTTCCACAGCCGGACGGTGTCCGTGCCGCTGGACACCCCCAGCATGTTCGTCTTGGGGCTGAAGGAGAGGAAGGTGCCGGTGCGGGCGTTGGGGCTCATCGACCGCCCGATGGGCGCGGCGTGGGCGGGGTTGGCGACGTTCCACAGGCGCACCGTGTTGTCGTTGCCGCCGCTGGCGAGGGTGCGCCCGTCCCGGCTGAAGGTCAGTGAGACGAGGGCCTCGGTATGCCCGGTGAGGGTGGTGAGCGGCTCGGGCGTGTCGATGTCCCACAGCCGTACGGTGCTGTCGTCGCTGCCGCTGGCGAGCGTACGGCCGTCCGGGCTGAACGCGAGCGCGTTGACGGGACGCCGGTGCCCGGTGAGCGGCGCGCTGAGCGGCTCGGCGCGGCGGGGGTCGGCGACGCTCCACAGCCGGACGGTGTGGTCCGCGCTGCCGCTGGCGAGGGTGCGGCCGTCGGAGCTGAACACCAGCGCGTTCACATAGCCCTTGTGCCCGGTCAGGGGCGTGCCGAGGGGGCGCGGCCGGGTCGGGTCGGTGACGTTCCACAGCCGTATGCTGCGGTCGGTCCAGGCGGTCGCCAGGGTGTGGCCGTCCGGGCTGAAGGCGAGGGCGTCCGGGCCGGAGAACCGGGTCCGCAGGGCGATCGGCGGCCCGTGGGGGGCGGGGCGGCGGGGGTCGGTGACGTTCCACAGCTGGATGGCGCGGTTGTCGATCAGTACGGCCAGGGTCCGGCCGTCGGGGGAGTACGCCAGCGCCCGCCAGCCGCCGTCGCCGGACATGAACGGCCCGCTCAGCGACCGGGGCCGGTGCGGGAGCCGTACGTCCCAGAGCCGGATCCGCCCGTCGCGCGCCGCCGTGGCGAGCACCCGCCCGTCCGGCCGGAAGACCCCGTTGCGGCCGATCATGTCGGCGGTCGGTATCGACCAGAGCCGGACCTTGCCGTCCCCGCTGCCGGTGGCGAGGGTGCGCCCGTCCGGGCTGAAGCCGAGGGCGAACATCTCCCCGCTGCTGCCCGCGAGGGGCTCACCGACCTGTGAGGGGTAGGCCGGGTCGCTCACGTTCCACAGCGACGCCGTGCTGTCCGCGCTGGCCGCGGCGAGCATGGCGCCGTCCGGGCTGAACGCCACCGACCAGACCGGCCCGGTGTGCCCGGTGAGCGGCGCCCCCAGGGACCGCGGCTCCCGCGGGTCGGTCACGTCCCACAGCCGTACGGTGTCGTCGGAGCTGCCCGTGGCGAGGGTGCGGCCGTCCGGGCTGAACGCCACCGAGTGCACGGTGTCGGTGTGCCCCTCGGGCGGCTCGGGCAGCGCCCGGGGGTGGCGCGGCTCGCGGACGTCCCACAGCCGCAGGGTGCCGTCGTCGCCCCCGGCCACCAGCGTCCCGCCCCGCGGGCTGAAGGCGACCGAGCGGACGGCGACGCTGTGCCCGGTGAGCGGCTCCCCGACCGGGGTGACGTCGCCGGGGTCGGTGGTGTCCCACAGCCGTACGGTGCGGTCCTCGCTGGCGGAGGCGAGGGTGTGCCCGTCCGGCGCGAACGCCAGCAGGTACACCGTGCCCTCGTGCCCGGTCAGCGGCTGGCCGAGGGTGCGCGGGTGCGCGGGGTCGGTGACGTCCCACAGGCGGATCGTCCCGTCGTCGGAGGCGCTGGCGAGGGTGTGGCCGTCCGGGCTGAACACGGCGGTGCTGACCCAGCTGCCGTGCCCGGTGAGCGGTGCGCCCAGGGCGCGTGGACGGCCGGGGTCGGCGACGTCCCACAGCCGTACGGTCCGGTCGTAGCTGGCGGAGGCGAGCAGCTTGCCGTCGGGGCTGAAGGAGGTGAGGTAGACGGCGCCGGTGTGGCCGAGCAGCGGGGTGGCCAGGGGCGCGTTGACGATCGAGACCAGGCGGTTGCGGGTGCCCGCGTCGTCGGGCCGCAGCCGGTGCGCCACCAGGTCGATCTGCGCGGACAGCGACGGGTCGGAGTCCTGCACCCGGTCCGCCTCGGCCACCACCTGCTCGAACACGGCGTCGTCCCGTTCCCGCCACGCCACCACCGCCGCGGTGACCGCGAGCACCGACAGCACCAGCAGGGCCGCCACCGCCGCCCGGGTGACCAGCAGCGTCCGGCGCCGCAGCCGTACCGAGGCGGCCAGGAACCGCACCGCGCTGCGGGTCAGGGAGGTGTCCCCGGCGGACCTGGCCCAGGCGTGCGCCTGCTCCAGCCGGGAGCCGCGGTACAGCAGGCCGCTGTCCCGGCCGCCGTCCTCCCAGGACCGGCCGTCCTCTTCGAGCCGCTGGCGCAGCAGATGGCCGCCGCGGTCCTCCTCGATCCAGTTCCGCAGCCGGGGCCAGGCGTGCAGCAGCGCCTCGTGGGTGATCTCCACCGTGTCCGCGTCCAGCGTCACCAGCCGGGCCCGGACCAGCGCCTCCAGCGACTCCTCCGTCTTGCCCGGGTCCGTCGACTCCGCCGCCAACTGCCGCCGGGTGCCGCGCCTGCGGGTGGCCTGGGTGTCCTCACCGAGCCTGACGAGGCGGAGCAGCAGCAGCCGGGCGGCGGAGCGGGCGGCGGGGTCGAGGCTGGACCAGGCCCGCTCGGCGGTCGCCGCGACGGCGCCCTGGATGCCGCCCGCCGCCCGGTAACCGGCGAGCGTCAGACGTCCCGCCTTGCGGCGCTGCCAGGTGGCGAGCAGCGCGTGGGACAGCAGCGGCAGCACCCCGGCGTCGTGGGCGCCGCGCGGGCCGTCGGCGCTGACCTCGCGCACGATCAGCTCGGCGAGCCCCGGCTCCAGCTCAAGGCCGACCGCCTTGGCGGGCCGGGTGACGGCGTCCCGCAGTTCGGCGGTGGTCAGGGGGCCGAGGACCATGTGCCGGTGCTGCAACGCGTCGGCCAGCTCGGGGTGGCGCAGGCACTGGTCGTAGAAGTCGGCGCGGACGCCGAGGACGACCAGGGCGGGGGCGGTGCGGTCGCCGGTGCCGGGGGTGCTGAGGGTGTGCAGCAGGCGGATGAAGGCGCGGCGCTCGTCCTCGTCGGAGCAGAGGGTGAAGGTCTCCTCGAACTGGTCGACGATGAGGACGGGCGGATGGGCCGAGCCGGGGGCGAGGGCGGCGACGGCGGCGCGGACGCGGCGGTCGATGTCCGGCGCGGGGGGCGGGGGAGGGGGGTGGTCGCAGGGCGCGGCGTCCGCGGGCCCGGGGGTGTCCGGGCAGGTCGCTGCGTCGGAGAGTTCGGCTATGTCGGCAAGCTCGGGTATGTCCCCGAGGCCGGGTATTCGGCGGGTCAGTTCCTTGAGGGGGTCCGCGCCGGGGACGAGGTGGACGGCCTCCCGCTCGGCGTCCCGGAGGGCGGGCCCGAGCCCGGCGTTCAGCAGGGAGGACTTCCCGGCGCCGGACGCCCCGACGAGCATCACGAGCCCGCCGTCGCCCTCGGCCGCGCACAGCTGACGGATCAGCGCCTCGGTGGCGCGGGCCCGCCCGAAGAACCACCGGGCGTCCTCCCGCCGGTAGCAGGCGAGCCCGCGGTAGGGGCAGACCCCCGCGGGTACGGCGGGGGCGTCCCGTTCCTCGTCGCCCTCCTCGGCGGGGACGTCGACGACCGTCGGGTTCCCGACGGCGGCCTCCCACAGCCGCTGCCACTGCCCGACGTCGTACAGCCCCGGCGCCACGGGCGTGGGCCGCAGCCGCCGGGCGTCGGGGATCAGGACGTGCAGCACCGCGGTGAGCGCGGCGAACTGGGCCGGTACGTTCCGCGCCCGCCGCCAGTCGCTGATCCGCTGCGCCGAGACCCGTACGGGGCGCCCCCGCTCGTCGACGCGCTGTAACCGTACGACGGCCTCGGAAACCCGCTTCAGGGGAGGGTTTCCGGCCTCCTTGTAGAGCAGCGCGAGACGCTCCGCGAAGACGGAACGTGCCCCCGAGTCGGAACCCAAGGCCCCCACCCCCCACTTTCTCGGCATCGCGCCCGCACCCGAACATCCGGACCGGAAAACTCACCCTATACGGCTGACCTGCGCCGGAGCGGGGATCCGGACACCGGAACCTCCTCATCCAAGCCACCGGGTGGCAGGATCCGGACGTAGTAGCACCGAGTGACGGCACGGTGACGGCAAATCGATCATCACCGTGTCCCCCCGTCCGGGGCGTCCCCGCCCCTCCGACGGTCCGTGCCGTGACGCCGACCCGGTACGGACCCTGAACCCGCGCCCTCCGGTACCGGTCCCCACGAGGGGAGGGACCGGTGCCGGAAGGTGCGGTTCCGTCTTCGCCGGGGCAGTCGCTCGCGGCAGTCACAAGATCGTGGTGTGTGAGGTGCGGTGAGCGCGCGATGATGAAGAGCAGGACCCGTCCGGCGGCGACGCCCGCGGAAACGCTGTACGCGATGGACCGGATGATCGCGCTGGCCCAGTCCGGGCAGCAGGACATCGCGGCCCGCTTCGGTCTGAACGTCACGGACCTCACCTGCCTCGGCCTCCTCTTCGAGGCACGCAACGCGGGCGACCGCCTCGGCGCGGGCGAGCTGGCCGTCCGCGCCCGGCTGACGACGGGCGCGGTGACCGGCGTACTCAACCGCCTGGAGAAGGCGGGCTACATCCGCCGCGAGCCCGACCCCGGCGACCGCCGCCGCGTCTGGGCGACCCTGGAGGACGCCGCCCAGTTACGCGTCTGCGAGGTCTACGGCCCGCTCTACGAGCGCCTGGGCGCCCTCTTCGCCGACTACACGGACGACGAGATCGCCGTACTGGCGGACTGGCTCACGCGGGCGAGGGCGGCGATGCGGGAGTCACTGGACGAGCTCAGACTCCCGCGCCAGCCCTGAACGCCCGGGGGCGCCGTGGTGGGTTGGCGCTCCCTGGTGAGTTGGTCCTGCCTGGCGGGCTGGTCCTACCTGGTGGGCCGGTCCTACCTGGTGGGCTGGTGACAGACGAAGCCCAGCCGGGTCAGCGCCCGGTGCATCTCCAGGGTGGTGAAGTCGCGGCGGTCCTGCTTGGTGATCACCTCACCGACCTGCATGACGGGGTAGACACGGCTCCCGATGGTCACCGAGACCCCGGTGACCGGTTCGGGGCTGACGCCCTCCATGGAGCGTTCGACCTCGCTCTTGAGCAGGTCGAAGGAGAAACGTGCGATGACACAGCGCATGATGCTCACCAGGACTTTCTAGCTCTACGGCTGCTACTGGTTCTGCTGGTTCTGCTGGCTCTACGGGGGTGTACGGGCCCTACGGGCTGTGCTGGCTGTACCGGCTGTACCGGCACTGCCCCGGCACTATCGGCACCACTGGTTTCACTGGCTTCACTGGCTCTTGGGACTGCTGGAGGACGACGACGGACGACGACGGCGTCCGCTCCTGCCACTCCGTCCGCTCCCGCCGCCCTGGCCACTCTGGCCGCCCTGGCCGGAAGCGGGAACCCTGCCGTGCTTGGGCTGCCGCCTGGACTGCGCCTTGGCCCCCGGCTTGGACTGCCGCTTGGGCTGTTCCACCACCGGCGCGGCGATGGTCACGGGAACCCCGGAGGGGGTGCGGGCGCCGGTGATGCGGTGCAGCTCGGGTTCGCCGGAACGTACCCGGGTGCTGCGGGCGGTGATCCCGGCGTCGGCCATCAGCTGGTCCACGGCGCGTCGCTGGTGCGGCAGGACGAGGGTGACGACGGTGCCGGACTCGCCCGCGCGGGCGGTACGGCCGCCACGGTGCAGGTAGTCCTTGTGGTCGCCGGGCGGGTCGACGTTCACGACGAGGTCGAGGTCGTCGACGTGGATGCCGCGGGCGGCGACGTTGGTGGCCACCAGGACGGTGATGTGGCCGTCCCTGAACTGGGTGAGGGTCCGGGTCCGCTGCGGCTGGGACTTGCCCCCGTGCAGGGCGGAGGCGCGCACCCCGACCGACAGCAGGTGCCGGGCCAGCCGGTCGGCGGCGTGCTTGGTGTCCAGGAACATGATCACGCGCCCGTCGCGGGCGGCGATCTGGGTGGCGGCGCTGCGCTTGTCCTCGTCCTGCACGTGCAGCAGGTGGTGCTCCATGGTGGTGACGGCGCCCACGGCCGGGTCGACGGAGTGGACCACGGGGTCGTGGAGGTAGCGCCGTACGAGGAGGTCCACGTTGCGGTCGAGGGTGGCGGAGAACAGCAGCCGCTGACCGCCGGGTACGACCTGGTCGAGCAGCGCGGTCACCTGGGGCAGGAAGCCCATGTCGGCCATCTGGTCGGCCTCGTCCAGGACGCTGACGGTGACCTGGTCCAGACGGCAGTCGCCGCGGTCGATGAGGTCCTTGAGCCGACCGGGTGTGGCGACGACGACCTCGGCACCGTCGCGCAGGGCGCGGACCTGCCTGCTGATCGCCACCCCGCCGACGACGGTGGTCAGACGCAGCCGCAGGGCGCGGGCGTACGGGGTGAGCGCGTTGGTGACCTGCTGGGCGAGTTCGCGGGTGGGGACGAGGACGAGGCCGAGGGGCTGCCTGGCCTCGGCCCGCTGCCCGTCCAGCCGGGTCAGCAGCGCCAGTCCGAACGCGAGGGTCTTGCCCGACCCGGTACGGCCACGTCCCAGGACGTCCCGCCCGGCGAGGGCGTTCGGCAGGGTCGCCGCCTGGATCGGGAAGGGCACGGTCACGCCTTCGGCGCGCAGGGTGGTGAGCAGCCGCTCGGGCATGTCCAGCTCCGCGAACTCGGCCACGGGGGGCAACGCCTCGGTGAGGGTGACCGGCGGGGCGAATTCAGTGGGACGGGCGGCGCGGGTCGTGCGGGTGGTGCGGGGGCCGGTGGTCCGGGAGGTCCTGCGGCCACGATTCACACGGTCAAGACGAGTCACGGGAGGGGAAACCCTTCGTCGATGCGGCACGTATCGAGGAAGGCTCCCGGCGGCAGGGTGAGAGGGGGCGAAGGGCCGCACCGGAAATTCACGAGACTGAGCCGAGAGGAAAAGAAGAAAAACTAAAAGATAAAAGAAATGAGCTGGGGCCCGCGCCCCAAGAGCGCGGGCCCCAGCTGCACAGTCAGCGTCAGGCAGGAACGATGTTCTCGGCCTGCGGGCCCTTCTGGCCCTGCGTGACGTCGAAGTTCACCTTCTGGCCCTCCTGAAGCTCGCGGAAGCCGGAGGTGGCGATGTTCGAGTAGTGGGCGAACACGTCAGCGCCGCCGCCGTCCTGCTCGATAAAGCCGAAGCCCTTTTCCGCGTTGAACCACTTCACGGTGCCAGATGCCATATTGAATCTCCCTTTGGGGCCTGCCGGAATCCGCACTTTGCGAACACCGAGTCGCCGCGTTGATCACCCCTCCGAAAGAAAGATGTAACCAAAACTGCAACTGCTATCACGCTAACACAGGTCGGACGAAACCCCCACGTCAATCAAAAACCTCAACCGCGAGCGGTACGGAACCCTGCAACGGCGAAACTAGTTTTCGTCATCCAGCTTCCTCCGTATCTCGGCGTTCTCGCGGAGGGCCTCCCCGAGCTGGTCCTCCAGGGAGAGGATGCGGCAGGCGGCCTCGATGGGGGTTCCCTGGTCGACCAGCTCCCGGGCGCGCGCGGCGATCCGCAGCTGCCGACGGGAGTACCGCCGGTGCCCGCCCTCCGACCGCAGCGGAGTGATCAGCCCCGCCTCGCCCACGGCCCGCAGGAACGCGGGGGTGGCACCGAGGACGTCGGCGGCGCGCCCCATGGTGTAGGCGGGGTAGTCGTCGTCGTCGAGACTCCCGGCACCAGGAGATTTCTGCTCAGGCATGACACCTTCGAATGGAAGACATGGCGAGGAATCCACCAGCAACCCTAACGCCCCACCCACCCGAAACCTGCGCCGGCGAAGACAGCTTCACGGCTGAGGGGACACCGCCAGCCACGAAACCGCTGTCCGCCCACCGAAGCACGGTGATAGACACTCGGTGTGGCCATCACACTTGAGTTCCCCACCCTGCTGCGCCTGCTGGACGAGCGGTCGACCGCCTTCCGCGCCGCGGTCGCCTCCGCGCCCAGCCTCGACGTCGAGGTGCCGACCTGCCCCGGGTGGACCCTGTTCGACCTGGTGCAGCACCTGGGCGGGGGAGACCGCTTCTGGGCGGCCGTCGTCAGCGCGGGCCCGGCGGACACCCCACCGGTCACCGCGGTCACCGCCCGCGCCACCGTATCCGCGCCGCGCGACCGCGAGGCCCTCCTGACCTGGCTGACCGAGTCGACGAACCTGCTGCTGACCGCCCTGCGCCAGGCAGGCCCGGACAACGGATGCTGGACCTGGTGGCCCGCCTCGCACTCCCCCCGGACCTCCGGCGCCGTCGCCCGACACCGCGTCCAGGAGACCGCGGTCCACACCTACGACGCCCAGCTCACCCTCGACGCCCCCCAGCCCCTGCCGGACACCCTGGCCCTCGACGGCGTCGACGAGTTCCTCTCCACCTGCTGCGCAACCCCGTCCCCCTGGCCCCACACCCCCACCACGTTCGACTTCCACACCCTCGACGGCCACTCCTGGCGCATGACCGTCGACGAGACGGGCGCCCACCCCGTCCCCCTCACCGCCATTCCCCCCACCACCCCCGGCGTCTCCCTCCAAGCCACCCCCAGCGACCTGGTCCTCTTCCTGTACGACCGCCCCCCGACCTCCCCCGTACAGATCACCGGCGACCCGTCCCTGATCGACCTCCTCCGCGCCTGGGAACCAGAGGAGTAGCCCCCACGGGAAGCCGACGAGCCCAGCCCCCGAACTGGTTTCTCACTGGCGGGGTGGCGGGAATCGAACCCACGACCAGCGTGGGTGCGGGCGTGTTCGGCGTCGAGTGTGTCCAGCTCGTCGAGCGCTGCCGCATGTTCGTCCTCGGCGACGGGGCCGTGTTCCTCCCGCAGCCAGTCGACCGGTTCTCGGAGCCGGTCCCGGTCGCGCTTGAAGCGCGGCGCCTCGGCGACGTACGCCGAAAGACGCCGCTCTGCCCCGATCGCCAAGGGCCTCACGCCCCATGGCCTGCGCCACACTCACCGGACCGTGGCGGAGGACCTGGCACGGAGAAGGAGTGGACGGACGAGCGCATGGGCCACATCGACGGCTCGGTCTCGGCGCGCTACGCCCACGTGACCCCCGGGCGGGGCGCACGCACACGAAGCGGTACCCCGGGGAGTCCAAGCGGGACGCGATCGCGCTCGTCGATTCCTCGGGCAAGACGGTCACCGCCGTGGCCCGGCAGCTCGGCACCAGTTGCCACAGCCGCTGCGCACGGCTGTCTCCCGACACTCCCACCCGGGGGCCCGACTTGTGACTGTGTGCGCGAGGCCGCGTGCATGAGGACTGAGGAGCACTCGGCCAGGTCCCGGGGGCCGACCCGACGGACCATGGGTACGCTGATGCCGCCAGCACGGGGACGAGCACTCCGCCCAGGGGCGCGGACGAGGGGCGGCAACGTGACGAGGACAGCCGGAGCGACCAGGGGTCTCCTGGCGCGCCTGCTGCTGCTCGGCCTGCTCCTCATCGGCCTCGGCGTCGTCCATACGCTCGCCCATGCCGACGCCCATGACGGCATCAGCGGACACACGACGGCCCGCCACTTCGACCTGGCTGCTGCGGACCAGGAACCGCCCACTGGGTGTCGCGAACATCACCGGCACGAGACGGGCACGTCCGGCGAAGCCCTGCACCCCACGGCCGCCGTTGCCACCGCGGACCCGGACTCCCTGCCCGAGGCCGACTGCTGGGCCTCCGCACCCACCGGGACGTGGCCAGTCCCCTCGGCTCAGCTCGCGTCCGGGACCACGACCGACCCGCACGGGGCGCTGCCCGCCGACGGGCTCCTCAACTGCCGCGCACCCATCTCACCCCACGCGCTGGGAGTCTTGCGGATCTAGAGAGGAGACCCGCGCCGACGGCACCGCCATGCCTCTGCGCGGCTGATGGTTCCGGTCCGTCGCTCCGGTGAGGGGCTGACCGACCGCTCTCCCCGTCCGCGTTCTCCGGGCCGCCGTCCAGCGCCCTGATGTGCCGTACGCCCGTACAGCGCATCAGGCCACACGGCCGACCCGTGCCGAAAGGTCTCACTGTCCCCGTGTCCCAGTACCACGTTGCCGCAGCTCGCTCAGTCCGCTCCATGCCGGTACCGCCGCACGCTCCCCGACCGACGCACCCTCCCCACCCGACAGCGCCGGACAGTCCGCACCTGTTCGATGGAGGCGGCACCGGGCCCACGCCGCGCCGCGCGGAACCGGCGCCGTACGAGAGCCGGACCGGCGGGCGGCGCGGGCGTCGCCGGGCGCCCAAACGCACCCCGCTGCTCGGTGACTACCTGGGCTATGCCGCGACCTTCGTCGGAGCCGGGCTGATCAGCGGCGCCATCGTGCACCACCCGCTCGATCCCACCCGCTACACCGTCATCGCCGTCATAGGCGCCGCCGTCTTCCTCTGCGCCACGATCCTCAACGAGTTCGTCCTCACCCGCAGCCGCCCCGGTGCCGCGAAGGTCTGCGGTGTGGTCGCGGCCTCCCTCGCGCTGTCCTTCGGCATCGGCATGCTCAGCGGCGGGCTGCAGCACTTCGAGGACTTCCCCGAACGCGCGGCGATGCTCATCCCCTTCGGTCTCGCGCTCTCCTTCGTCTCGTACGTGCTGCGCCACCGTCCCGACCGGTGGCGCGGCATCCTCGGCCCGGCCGGGATCCTGGTGGCGGTCACGGCGGCTGTCGCCTTCGTCGGGTTGAAGGGCATCGCCCAGGAGATGGCCGCACAACCGGCCGGCGACGGCCACGGCCACAGCCACGGGGAAGAGCCCGCCACCGGCACCGAGCCGGAGACCACCGGGACAGACGGCCACCAGCACGAACCCCGCTCCTCCGAGAGCCCGGCCCAGGGGACGGCTCCGAGTGGCCGTCCGAGTGAGGAGCCGACGGCCACGGCTCCCTCCTCGTCGGCTGCCGACGGCCATGGCGAATCAGGGCACAGCCACTGACGGGCCGCGCGCTCAGTGCCCTTCGGCGGAGGACATGGGCAGCCGCCGGGTGAAGGTTCTGCCGCCGTCGCGCGACTCGTACACCCCGTCCTGTGTGGCGACGAGGACGCGCTTGGCGTCGACGGCGGTCAGGGCCTGGGGCTGCCCGCCCGGAACGGTCCCGGTCTTCTGCCAGTTGGTGCCGCCGTCAGTGCTGCGGTGCAGGCCGCCGACGAGGTCGACGCCGTACAGGGCGTCGGCGGCGGGCCAGGACAGGAAGGCGAGAACCTGCCCAGACCCCGTGCGGAACTTCCGGCCGCCGTCGGTGCTCGCGGCGACGCCGTCCTGCGTGGTGGCCAGCACGACACCCCGGTGCTTCGGGCTGACGGCGATGTCCAGGGCGGCGAGCTGGGCGCGGTCGTCCCAGGACGTCCGGTCCGCGCTGACACGCAGCAGGCCACGGGTGCTGTCGTAGCCGTAGACGCTGTCGTGCGCGTACTCCAGGGAGTGGAAGTCGGTGGTGCCGCCCAGGGACAGGGTCTTCCAGGTCTTGCCGGAGTCCGTTGACTGGATCAGGCCGCGGTCGCCGTGGTCGCCGCTGCCCTCGGCCGGGTGGCCGCTGCCCAGGAAGGTCTTCGGCCCGATGACGGTGAAAGCCATGTAGTCAGCCGTGTCGCCGACCCGCTGGGCGGTGCCATCGTCGGCCACGGCGATCACGCCTTCGTGGGTGGCGACGTACAGACGATCGTCGGCCGGGTCGATGCCCAGACCGTGCACGTGACTGACGGTGAGGTCGCCAGAGCCTTCGCCCGACGCCGTGTCGGACGAGCTGTCTGTGTGGGAGGAGCATCCGGCCAACACGGCCGTGAGGATGGCTGCGGTGATGGCGGTGGCAGCGTGGGAACGAGTCTTCATGCTGAGGATCTCCCGGTATGGCGCGAGGAGGGACGGCGAGCAGGGCTCAGGGACTGGCGCAGGACGTGCCCGCACGGGGGCCGGGCTGCGCGGACGCAGGCCCGGCCCCGTGCGGAGGTCGTCAGCTCTTGCCGAGGAGCTTGTTCATCTCCTCGATCTCGGCGTTCTGCGCGGTGATGATGTCGTCGGCCAGCTTCTTGGCCGGCCCGTACCGGCCCTTGTCCTTCTCCGTGGTCGCCATCTCCACGGCGCCCTCGTGATGCTCGACCATCATGGTCAGGAACATGGTGTCGAAGCCCTTGCCGGGCGCCTCCATCAGCTCGTCCATGTCCTCGGCGTCCATCATCCCGGGCATGTCAGGGCTGCCGGAGTGACCGCCGTGGTCCATGCCCGGCATCGAGGAAGGCGCGTCTTCGCCCCAGGACTCCAGCCAGCCGGACATCGTCTCGATCTCCGGGTCCTGGGCCTTCTCGATGCGCGCGGCCAGGTCCTTGACCTCGGCGCTGGACGCCTGACTGGCGGCCATCTCCGACATCTGGATGGCCTGCTGGTGGTGGGGGATCATGTCCTGCGCGAAGGAGACGTCCTGGGCGTTGTGGGCGCCGGCGGTGTCCTCGGCACTGGCTGAGGCCGACGTCTGCTTACCGGAGCCGGTGCCGGAGCCGTCGTCGCCGCCGCAGGCGGCGAGGACGAGGGCGGCGGTCACGGCCGTGGTGCCGAAAGCGGCCCGACGGACGAGGGAACGGGTGCTGGTCATGGTGGTACTCCTGCGGTCTGCGAAGGATGCTGCGCCGAGCGGCGCGGGACATGGCTGAGTGCCGCGGCCGCTCGCAGGGGCACAGTCGGCGAGGCGGGATACGGCTTGGTCTCGTCCTAGATCCGCAGGAGTTGCAGTTCGGCCAGCGTGGGCGGCGCTCGACCGCCGTCGGGCGTGGTGGCGAGGAACCCGTGGCTGCTGTCGGCGGGCGCCGCCGTGCCGACAGGGTCGGGCAACGGCGCTGGAAGGACCGGTCCCGTGCCGACTGCTCCGGACGCGCACGTCGCATCGGCGTGCTCGACATGGCCGCCGCAGCTGTCACCGTGGCAGACGTGCTCGTTGCCTGCCCTCGCCATCCCGGCGTGCGCGGAGGCGAAGGAGGAGTGCGGGGTGTCGGCGGCCACGGCCACGCCCGGACTGAGGGTGTGCATGCCGAGAAGACCGACCAGGAGTCCGAGCACCAGCAGCACCCGCCACCGCCCACGGGGCGATCGCGCGGGGTGGAGCTGCACACGGGCTGTCACGACCCTCATGCTACGGAAACGCTCGGCTCCGCGTGGGCGGGCGGGCATTCGACCTCTGGTCGTTGCTTGCGGAGGCGCCGAACGCCGAACAAGGCCCGCCGCAGCTGATCGATACCGGGTAGTCCGCCCAGGCCGTCCGGCGTGCGCTACACCCGGCACGGTTAATGAGCTTTCCTGCCCGGATTGTGTTTGCGCAGGTCAGGTGGGTGGTCCCGGTTGGTCTCGGGTGGTGTGGAGGGGGCTTCGGGAGCAGGGTGGCTCCCAGATGGCTCCCAAGGGTGCTGCTGCCTGGATGGTGCTGGAGAGGTGCGGGTCGGGTCACACCTTCTTGACGACGATCGTGTCCGGGACCAGCTTCTCCAGGTCGTCGACGTCCGAGGTGAAGACGGTGACCTGTCCCCTCTGCTGTCGCGCGATGACGGCGAGCACGGCGTCGATCGCGTACTTGTGGCCGTGCAACTTGGCGTCGGCCAGAAGTCGACGCGCCTGGCGGGCCTCGTCCTTCCCGATGTCGACGACCTGGAGCCGGGACAGTACCCAGTCCCAGCGTTGCTCGGTCGTTCTGCCGTCGTACGCCTCGACCAGTGTCATCGGGGACGTCACCACTTCGGCCTCCCCGCGTGCCGCGAGGTCGAGCCAGGCGATCACCTTCCGGTCGCCGCGTACCGCAAGGGACAGGGCTTCACAGTCCAGTACGAAGACGCGGAGGGGTCGCTGTCCCTGCTCACCGGCTCGCTTCTTCACGCAGCCTCTCCGGCGTTGTGCTTTCCGGCGTTTCGACGCCGCTCGTGTTCGGCGTCGAGTTCGTCCAACTCGACGAGCGCTGCCGCATGCTCGTCTTCGGTGACGGGGCCGTGCTCTTCCTGCAACCAGTCGACCAGTTCCAGGAGCCGGTCCCGGTCACGCTTGAAGCGCAGCGCCTCGGCGACATACGCCGACAGGCCCCGCTCTGCCGCGTCCGCGCGGATCTCGTCCAGGAGGTCCTCGGGAATCGTCACGGTTACCTTCTTCGTTGCCATACAAGAGACCATACTCCCGGTATTGCACTCCTTACCAGCGGGTCACGTGATAGGCGCTCGGCGATCAGGCGGCCGGGGCGGGGCGTGGGCTGCCGTGGAAGACCTGGCTGGTGTGCCAGGAGCGGTGGACCGCCGCGACGGGACGGGCACCCGGTTGAGGTCCGATGAGCTGGCGGCCGGCGAGCGCTATGACGTGCTCGCGGGCGGCGGGGCTGTGGCCGACGAAGCGCTGCGAGACCAGGATGCGGTGACTTCCCCCACTCTCGGCTTCGCTCGAGCGGGGGGACCCCCATCCGATGCCGAGGACGCCCTTGTCGAAGAGTTTGTGGTGCAGCGAGCACAGGCACAGGCCGTTGTCGACGTCGTCAGGGCCGTCGAACGCCCACCAGCGCACGTGCGCGGCCTCCAGCCCGACCGACACCGCGCCGATCCTGCCGTCGTAGCCGCAGAAGGCGCACTGGTACTCGTATGCCGTCAGGACCTGCTCCCGCATCCGGGGATCCCGCCGCCCGCGCACGGCCGAGAACTGTTCGCTCTCCGTCGGCTCCACCTCCAGGCCGACGGCTTCGCACAGGTCGCCGTGGAGCGAGGGCGGGAAGTTCAGGTCGAGCAGGACCCGTGCCATCCGGCCGAGCAGCGACGGCTCGCGCCGCAGCGCCGCCCGTAGTTCCGGCGTCAGCCGCCCTGCGGCTCCGATCTCCCGCAGCTCCCGTACGCCACTGCCGGGGCTGCCCGGTCCGCGATCGGTACGCACCTCCCACACGCCGTCGCTCACCAGATGGTGGAACGGGTAGGCGGGCGTCGTCTTGTTGGGCGGTCCGTACTCGGCCAGCAGCCGTCTGAGGTCGTCCTCCACCGCGCTGTACCGCAGTTCACCGTCGGCGTCCCGCTGGAAACGCCCGAGCGCGTACAGGAACAGCAGCGGCTTGTGCGGAGCGCGGGTCCCGCTTCTGCTCCACTGCCTCAGCTTCGCGGTGCGCTCCAGCCAGTCCATGACCGACGATCGTAGTGGCGTTGGGGTGCGGTGGTATTGAAGGGGCTTGGGGAGTGGGGCGACTCCCAGATGGCGCCCGGACGCCGTGGGGCCACTGGCTTCGTGCCGACGTTGCCTGTTGCGGCCTAACGAGTCGTGCCGAGGCGACTACGACGGGTCTCAATCAGGTGCCGCCATCGTTCGCGCGTCTGTCGTTCTCCGTCGATCCACCGAGCTCGCGCGGTGTGCCCGGGGAACGGAAGGCCGGCCATGAAGTGAGCTGCCCCGAGTTTCGTAGAGTCCGATCTTGATGGTTCAGGCGGACTGCGGGACTTGCTCCTGGCTCCGCCAGAAGGCTTCCTCGTACTCGGCGGGCGGGCCGCGCACGCGGACTGCGGTGCCGGTGTCATGGCAATGGACTGCTGTGTGGTAGTCGGCGTCTGGAAGATCCATCCAGATGGTGCGGCTGCGGCGTTGGAGGAGGGCCTGGACGCCCACCTTCCCCCGTTTCGTCGTCTGGGTGCCGCCTGAGGTCCGTCACCAGACCGTAGATCACATGCTCGCGGCTGTAGACGCTTGTCTTGAGCTGGTCGGACACCCTTTCCACGATGGCGATGGCCTCGCGGTTGAATTCGACCTCGAGTGGAGTGCCGGCCGGTGCCGCCGCCACCCGAGACCAGTTGAACGTGATGTCCAGGCTGTCGACTGCCTCGCTGTTCACGACCTTCGACAGCGCTTGGCACAACTCGTAGGAGACGCCCTCCCCAATGGAGTCGGTGATCTCACTGGGAGTGGGGACCCTGTCGGTGCCAGCCATCTCCTCCAGTACGCCTAGCGCTCGCGGCGTGTGCCTCGTCAGCCCGCATGTCGGCGTCCGTCCTCCGTTGTCCGGGCTCGTCGATATTGCTCAGCACTGACAGGCACGTCGCGTTCGTCGAACGAGCCCCCTCCGCGGCCCATGTCCACAGGGCATGACGGAGCTCCCAGGCTCGGAGTTCTGAGGCACCTCCACGGTCGAGTCGGCGACTGGTCGTTCGCGAACGTGCAGGTGCGGGTCGGCGCAGCTGAGACATGTTGCTAATGCTCGACGATCACCTGTTGGGAGACGCCGACCAAGATCTTCTCCCGGACTTCTCCCAAACGATCACCGGAGACGCAGGAAGGGCCTGATCCGTTTCCGGATCAGGCCCTTGACCTGGTACTTCACTGTCGGGGTGGCGGGATTTGAACCCACGACCTCTTCGTCCCGAAGCAATCTTGGTAGTGATCAGACCAGGGAGAATCAAGGCGCTGACCTGCTCCGACTGTCCCTGAACGTGCGTGGACGTGCGCCACCGTACGCGGTCGTTGTCACGCAGTTAGACACACAGGTTGCGCGGACGCCGGCGTTCCCAGGACGGATGAGACCTGATCCGATACCAGGCCCCATCTGGCTGGACGCTTGAGGTCAGCGTGCGCAACGGATGTTATCCACAGGCCCTCACGTGGTTGCCCGCTACGGCATACGGTGCTGCTCCCTGTTCAACGACCCGGGAGCGCGGATGCCGTACAAGTCGAGGCTGACGTTTCAAGTGGAGCCCGCTGCTTACACAGCACTGGACAGGCGGGCGGGCGGTGCGGCGGGTTGGCCGCCGTCGACGACCTGGTGCACGCACTGCCTCGATCGTGCACGAGGCCTGTTGTCAGTGCCCACGTCCATACTGCCCTCATGACCAGATTCGAACGTGTGATCCATTGCTGCGAAGGGCTGACGGGCAAGCGCGAGAGGGCTCCGTGATCCTTGAGACAAGCCTCCCCCGTGTCACTAGGCTGACTTGGTTAGCCAGTTGGTGGAGGGGGTGGCCAGGTGCGCATCGTGTGGCCCGCATTCATACCGGATGGTCGTGCGAACCGCCTGAAGGAGTACGCGCTGATGAAGCTCGCCGAGAAGGTGGCGCCGGATCGGTGGCTCTATCTTTGCGGCCCGGAGGAAGTAGCGCACCAGATACGGCTGCTCGGTAAGTGCACGCCTGAAGAACTCGCGGACGAAAAGAGGAGGGAATGGACTCATAGATTCCATCTAGTGGAATCAGATAAAGAAGAGCTCCGTTCCGTGTGTGAACTCCTTAAGGTCGTTTTATCTTTGACGACAAAGGATGACCTCGACTTCGCGATCGCCTTCGATTGGTACAAAGATCCAGTCGGGGACGATCCCATGAAGTGGCCTAACACGGAATCTGGTGAGCTCATTTATCGAAGTAAGTACTACTCGCCGGGAACGGCTAGAAATAGGGCTCGAACGGAACTGCTGGACAAATTTTCCAGCGTGATCGATAGGCATCCTCTTCTTCGGGAATGCCCTAATATCGTAACAGTTCCAGGCCATAAGGCGGACGGGCAGAGCTTCGGGGAGCAGCTTGCGGCTAAAGTGGCATCGGGTACCGGCAAGCAAATCATACGAACGGAATCTCCGGGTGGATCGCGGCCTCAGGCTAAAGAGGGGACGGCGGCAATAGCTGACGGTCACTTCGCAATGCCTGGCGGGATTTCCGGCGACGTGATCGTCTTGGATGATGTTTATAGGAGCGGCACGACAATGAATGCAGTCGCTAGAGCAGCGAAGCGTGCTGGTGCACGGCGCGCCTTTGGTCTGGCGGCGGTGCGAACGATGAGGAACTGAGATGTCTCAAAAGAAATATGACTCGATGTTCCTAGCTCTGGTTGCCTTCGAGACGGCAAGGACCCCGGCGCGCATAGACGCTGTACTGCGCGAAAAGGGGCCCGCAGGGCTGGAGGAACTAGCACTCGACCTAGACGAGGCAGTGACTCAAGCGTGCCGCCAGAAGGCGGCAGCGCTGGCTGAGCGCGGGGTCTATGCCGTCCTGCGTGGGGAGTCATCCTATCCGGACATGTTAATCCATCGGGAGAAGTCGAGCGCTCCTGTGCTTTTCTGCTACGGCAATGCAAACTTGCTGAAAGCAGAAGGAATCGGAATGTGTGGCTCCCGTGCTGTTAGTGATCTAGGCCTTAAAGCAGCGATTGCTTGCGGGGAAGAGGTGAGTAACCGTGGCTTGAGTGTGATTTCGGGATACGCGAAGGGCGTGGATACGGCTACTCACTTGGCGGCACTCCGTAGCGGGGGCTCCACGGTTATAGTCCTTGCCGAAGGGTTTGACCACTTCAAGGTCAAGAAGGCTTTTGCTGAGGATTTCGATCGCGATCGTGTACTTGTCCTCTCGCAGTTCCCGCCCACCCAACCCTGGCTAGCCCATGCCGCAATGACGAGGAATAGGATCATCTACGGTCTAGGCCGGGCGCTTGTGGTTGTCGAAGCGGGAGAGCGGGGCGGGACACTGGCCGCAGGTGAAGGCGCCATCCGGATGGGTCGGCCAGTCCTGGTTCTGAACTTTGGAAAGGAAACCCCTGCCGGAAACAGAATTCTGCTCGGCAAGGGGGGATTTCCGGTTGATTCGCGCGAATCACTTGGCCGCATCCTTGATAAGCGACCTCGCAACAACGGCGCTTCACAACTAACTCTGCCTGTTTGATGGCCTCAACCCCTCCCACGTGCCTGTGGCACCCTTGGCATCGAGTGTCGGAGTGAAGCGAGAGGAGCCGAAGTGCCGGAGGCCAGTCCGCGCGGAACCTACCTGGTCATCGCAGAGGCACTGCGAACCGCGATCGAAGAGGGGGAGGGCATCGAGACCCTGCCGTCGGAAGCCGACATGATGCGGTCGCACGGCGTCGGCCGCAACACGATCCGTCGCGCCCTCAAGGTTCTCGAAGCCGACGGCCTTGTTGAGTCGGCCCCCGGAATTGGGTGGCGCGTCGCTAAGGGTGAGGACCGCCGGTCTCTCGCCGAGCGTATGACCGACGTGATCGCAGAGGACTCGCTGTCGGTGGGCGACACGTACCCGTCCGAAGCGAAGCTCTGCGAGCGGTTCGGCGCGTCTCGTACTGCCGTGCGCCGTGTCCTTGCCCAGATGGAGGGAAACGGCCTGCTCGCCACGGTCCACGGCAAAGGGCGAACCGTGCGCGCTCTCCCGACTCCCACCGGCCGGCCGTAGTCTTGGCAGCCATGGGACTGACTGAGTGGGCGTACGCGCTCTCTGAATCGCTGCTTTCCGATCCGCTCCCGCGCCGGTGGGCGCACTCGCTCGGGGTCGCCAAGCGCGCTCGCTCCCTGAGCCCGATTCTGGGAGACGACGCGGAGCTGTTGGAGGCCGCCGCCGTGCTGCATGACATCGGCTACTCGCCAGCCATTGCCGCCACGGGGTTCCATCCCTTGGACGGTGCGCGGTTTCTCAGGAATCAGGAAGGTGCGGACGAACGGGTTGTTCGTCTTGTGGCGCATCACTCCTGTGCCTTGCTGGAAGCGGAGGAACGCGGACTTCGGCAGGAACTTGAGGGCGAGTTCGAGCTAGAGCGTCCCGACCTGGTTGACGCCTTGCTCTACTGCGACATGACGACGACGCCGGACGGGACGCAGACGACGCCGACTGAGCGGTTGGATGAGATCGTGCAGCGATACGGCCCCGACACCATCGTCGGGCGGTTCATCCAGCGCGCGGCCCCCGAGATCCATGCAGCGTCGAAGCGCGTAGGGGAGCGGATGGCGGACGCCTCCGTTGGTGGTCAGCCGATGTAGGGCTCTCGCCGCGCGGCATCGAGACCGTGCCGGATGCGCAACATCATCGAAGGGTGGATGTCCAGCCCGTCAAGGTCCGCCGGATCAATCCATCGGACCTCTTTCGATTCGCTGCTTGTCCGTAGGGAACCGCCGACCGGGTGGGCCCGGAAGCAGATGGAGAACTGTTGCCGGACCTCGCCGTCGTCGTACGCCAACACGTGCTCGGGGTCGGTGTAGAGCCCGACGATGTTGTCTACCTCAACGTCGATGCCGGTCTCTTCACGTACCTCACGAACGACCGTGTCCGCGATGCGCTCGCCGATGTCGTGGCCACCACCAGGCAGGGCCCAAAGGTCGTTGTCGGTCTTGTGGATGAGCAACAGCCGTCCCGCATCGTCCCGGACAACCGCCGTCACCGACGGGACCACCGAGTTGGCCTCAGGGGCGTGCGGGTCGCGGAAGTAGTCAATCCGGCTCATCAGCGTGTGCCTTCCCAATCGGCGGGTGACGAGATCGGACGGGCCGACTGCCACACCTTTTCAACGCTCTCAGCGTAGGCGTCGAAGAGTTCACCGCCGGGGACGCGTCGCAGATGGAGCACGGGAGCCATGTAGGCGCCTACCCCGTAGAGGTGGCCGTTCGCCAGCATCTCGTCATCGGCCCGGTAGATCGAGTTGTAGAGCGTGGTGCCGTGCAAGCGGAACTCGACACCCGGGAGGCCGAAGAGCGGGGCGTAGTTGATGAGGGCGTTGCGAATCTTGCCCGCCATCGCGGCGCCGATCCCTTCGTCGTCGCCCCTCACGGCCACGGCCGGCGAGTCCGGTTCTCCCAGCATGAAGCGGATGGGGACTCCGTCAGCCGCCTTCTCCTTCACGATGCGGTGAAACGTCGCATCCTCGGTGAGCCAGAACCCCGAGTACACCAGTAGGTCAAACTGCCGGGTCGCCTTGGAGTACAGGTTGGTCCAAAGGGTCTGCATCACGACGGACCGGTGCGGATACAGCCTGACCAACTCTGCGTTGCCGGTTGCGGTCACTTCGGCTGACGTGCGTTCGTCCGGCCAGAGGTACGAGACTTCGCACTTCAGAAGTGAGGCGGTCGCGTACTGGAAGCGGCGATACGGCTTGCGGTCCGGGTCGTTGATCCAGCGTTCGACCGTCTTGGCCGAGACACCGAGACGTTCGGCGACCTCATCAAGGGTCAGGCCCAAGTCGACTATCGCGCCGCGCAGTCGCTCGTTCGCCACGTCCAACCTCCGCTCAGTCGGGACGACTTGGTACGACTTCACGCTAGCTAAGAACGACCTGAGTCGTACAGGTGCGAAGTCGAGCGTCGCGGTCGTCGGCGCCACTCTGTAGGTACATCGAGCGCGAGGGGCGCGCGAACTCCAACAGCCGAAGGGCTTGACGGGGCGAACTCCCCTCTGCAGGATGAGGAACACGTAATACATGTTCCTCTCGATCAGGAAGCTTCGGCGATCCGATCGAGCGCACGAAATGGGCCCCGAGAGGGGTCATGAGGCCCCGCTTCGGCGGGGGCGAGGGACCCGGGGCCCTTGGCACTCCCGGAGGGCTTAGACCGAAAGGTCACGTCTCCATACGCCTGAAACGGGAGCCCGTGTTCCCGAAGGAGACAGCGCATTACCCCACCTCGCCGCCGTGCTTCGGCCCGGCGGCTGGCTGCCTCCCCCGCTCGTCTCGTACGAGCGGGGCTGAGGGGAGCCGGAACAGTGCCCAACCTCCCGCCGCACTCGCGGCCCGGCTTTCCGGGCGGTCGCCTCTCGCCAAAGACCGCGACCGCACCGGCACCCCTTCGACGTCAGGAGTTCTGTCATGCGTATGCGCACCTTTGTTGGGGACCAAGAGGCCCACGGTGAGGCCGAGTTCGCTGAACTGGCCCTCGGTATCGACATCGACCTGTTCCGGGGCCCGCTGGAGTTCGAGACGGACGACGAGCGTGCGGCCCGTGAGGACGCGGCCCGTGACGTGCTCGCCGACCTGGTCGCGATGGGCGAGGCCGGTGACGAGATCGCCGGTTGGGACGCCTTGTACGCCGACGCGCTGACCCGCACGGTGCCGTTCCTGCGCGCCGTGCGTGGCCACCGATCGGGGACGGGGGAAGCGGCGTGACCACCACCGCTACGCAGAACCTGATGGCCGCGCACGCTGAGGTGAAGGCGGAGATTGCGCGGACCGACGCCAAGACGGCGCTGTTGCTGGCGTTCGTCGGGGCGGTGCTCGCCGGTGCGTGGACGGTCGCCCGTGACCTGCCGTTGAACGTCCCCGCGTACGTGGCGGGCGGGTTGGGGCTGGCGCTGCTGATCGGGGCGGCGGGTCTGCTGCTGTGGTCGGTGCGCCCCAACATCAAGGGGCGGCACGGTTTCCCGCTGTGGGCCACGCTCACCGCGCAGGAGATCACCGACGTTGCCGCGTCCCGGGACCTCGCCGCTGACATCGCGGGTCTGTCCCGGCTTGCGGTCGCCAAGTTCACCTGCCTGCGCCGCGCGGTCGACCTGACGTGCGCGAGCGGGGCCCTGCTCATCCTGTCCGTCGTGTTCGCCCTGGGAGGTGT
This sequence comes from Streptomyces sp. NPDC006997, assembly GCF_040635175.1. Taxonomy (NCBI): domain Bacteria; kingdom Bacillati; phylum Actinomycetota; class Actinomycetes; order Kitasatosporales; family Streptomycetaceae; genus Streptomyces; species Streptomyces sp. NPDC006997. The sequence continues at coordinate 49,166 of NZ_JBEYHH010000019.1, read as the reverse complement.
GGCATGAGCGAGACCCGTAAGCCTCTGACGAAGGTTCAGGTCGGTGTGCTGACGGCCGCGTTCGTGCCGATGCTGGCCACGGGCGTGGTCGGCGGTATCGGCACGTACAGCAACATCGGGCATGCCTACGGCACCGGTACCGCCCTCGGTGCTCTCGGCGCCGGTGAGGGCGCGACGGCCGTGCTCGCCCTGGTTCTGCTGGGCCTGACCATGCTGGGCCAGTCCTCCCCGCGCGTCGTACGGATCGGGCTGTGGGCGCTGCCGGCCGCCGCCGCCGTCATGGGTGCGATGGCCGCGCCGGACGCGGGCCGGACGGTCGTCTACGCGCTGACCCCGATGGGCATGTCCGTCTCGGCTGAGGGCATGGCGTTCCTCGCCCGCCGCATCGTCGTCCACACCGATGGCCGCGACGCGGAGAACGAGCGGCACACCGCCGACATCGTGCAGGCTCTCGCCTACCACCGCGCCCGTGCCGCCCACCACCCCAGCGACCGGGTCAGGAAGCGGTCGGACCGGGCGTCATGGCGTCTGGCCCGCAAGGTCGGAGTCGGGGACGCGGCGCTCGGATCGAGGCTTCTGGATGTCCAGCGCGCCCGGGTGACCGCCGGTGCGGATGTCGCGCTCGCGTCGATGTTCGGCGGCTCTGCCCCCGCGCCCGCCCTCGATCCCGCCCCGGTCACGAATGCGGAGGAATCCACCGAGACTGTAAGGAATCGGTCTATGGCTGACCTGCGGGAATCGACCCCGGCGCCGTCGGTGGTGCTGACTCGATTCTCGGTGCCCGATCCGGTGGCGGTCGACTTCGTGAAGCCGACGCTCCCGCTCAAGCCCGTGCCCGCGATCGCCCCGGCGGTCGACCCGGTCAAGGCCGATCCGGCGCCGACCGGGCGGCGGGCGGTGGCGGCCGACTCTCCCCGGTCCCGCCGGGCGACCGGCAAGGTTCCGGTCGTGGCGAGGTCGCCCCGACCGAAGCGCACGGCGGATCAGTTGCTCGCTGAGGCCCGGACCGCGACCGCCGATTGGCCGGACAGCCGGATCACGGCGGAGGGCATCCGCCGCGAGATCCGTACCTCGCCGGCGAACGCGCGGACGCTGCGGGACACGCTCCTTGCGGAGCGGGCCCGCACGGCGGAGGTGGCGTCATGACCACCCCTGTCGTCGCGCCGGTCAAGGCGTTCAGTTTCGGTGGCGGGGTGCAGTCGACGGCCGCCCTGGTTCTCGCGGCCACGGGTGAGCTGGACTTCCGCACGTTCCTCATGGCGAACGTGGGCGACGACTCCGAGCACCCCGGCACCCTCGCCTACCTGCGCAAGTACGCCATCCCGTACGCCGAAGCGAACGGCCTTGAGCTGGTCGTCCTGGACCGGGTGATGAAGCGCTCGGGTGAGGTCCGCACGCTGTATCAGGACCTGACCCGGGAGGGCTCGCGGTCGCTGAAGATCCCGGTGCGGATGTCGAACGGGGCCCCCGGCACCCGTTCGTGCACGGCTCAGTTCAAGATCAAGGTCATCGGCGATGAACTCAAGCGCCGTGGGGCGACGAAGGACGCGCCCGCGACGGTCGGGATCGGGATCAGCCTCGATGAGATCTCCCGGGCCAACAACCGGCGCTGTGAGCCGCATGAGCGGATCGAGTATCCGCTGTTGGAACGCGGTATCCGGCGTATCGACTGCGCCCGCATCATCCGTGAGGCCGGTTTGCCGGTGCCGCCGAAGTCGTCGTGCTGGTTCTGCCCGTTCCACCGCCCCGAGACCTGGCACGACATGCGCCGCGACGAACCCGACCTGTTCGAACGCGCCTGCCAGCTCGAAGAACTCCTCAACCGCCGCCGTGACGAACTCGGCAAAGACCACGTCTGGCTGACCCGGTTCAACCGGCCGCTGCGCGCCGCGATCCCGGACGGCGTGGACACCCTGCCGTTCGACGAGTGGGACTCCGGATGTGACTCCGGATGGTGCATGACCTGACCACCCCTGCCGGGCCCGGCCGCCCACCTTCCACAGCAACCGGCCGGGCCCCCAACTCCCGAAGGAGCACGTACATCGTGACCGAGACGACGACGTTCACGCCCGCCGGGGACCCGGAGGGCACCGAACAGCCGACGGCCGACATCGTGCCGTTCCCGCTGAAGAAGACCGACCCCGCCGACCCGGTGACGCCGGCCGGTGTGGTGAAGCCGGGGGAGTGGGAGGCCGAACTCCCCGACACCGACGACCCGGAGGCCGACGGCCTGAGCGAGGGGGCCCCGGTCGACCCGCCGCGCGAGGTCTACCCGCCCTCGGTCGCGGAGTGGATGGAGGCCAAGGACAAGGCCCGTCTGCCGGTGCTGCCGGACTGGGTGAAGCTCCCTGACCAGCGCACGGCTGTCCGCAAGTGGGCCATCCGGCACTACTCCGCCGTGGTCGGCTACCACGCCGTGCGGCTTCCGCTGGTCTACACGCCGAAGATCTGCCTGTACTCGCCGCGCGGCGCGTGGCGGTGGTCGACCGCGATCGGCCGGTGGGTGTTCGACGCGGAGGGCAAGGCTCTGCGGCTCGCCTCTGTGGCGAACGAGGACGCGGCGGAGTACCTGAAGCTGTCGCGGCAGCGCAACGACCGTGTCCGGCTGCGGGGGATCGTGGCGACGATCGCCGGTTTCGTCGGTCTGGCCGCCGCGCTGACCCTGTACGTCATGGCGCCGTCGTGGCTGCTCATGCTGGCCGTGGCGACGCTGACCACTACCCTCGGTGTGGTCGGGGCCCCGGCGGACCGGCCGCTGATCGGCCTGGCCAAGGTGACGTTCCGCAAGCGCAAGCTGTCCTCGGACATCGTCATCCGCGCGCACGAGGTGGCCGGGCTGACCAGCAAAGACCAGACCATCGCCTTCCCCCGGCCGATCGGCCGTGACGGGGACGGCTGGCGCGTGGTGGTGGATCTGCCGTACGGCAAGACGTTCGAGGACGCGATGAAGGCTCACGCGCGTCTCGCGTCCGGTATGGACATCGCCCCCACTCAGCTCTTCCTCGACAAGGACGAGACGAGCGGGCGGCGGGTGTCGTACTGGATCGCCGACCGTGACCCGCTCGCCGTGCCGTCGGGCAAGTCCCCGCTGCTGGGGGCGACGCGGGTGGACTTCTGGAAGCCGTTCCCGTGGGGTGTCGACGAGCGCGGCAACCCGGTCATGGCCACCATGCTGTGGCTGTCGCTGCTGGTCGGCGCCGTGCCGCGTCAGGGCAAGACGTTCTCCGCCCGCACGATCGCGCTCGCCGCCGCGTTGGACCCGTACGTCAGGCTGTACGTGTTCGACGGCAAGGCGTCGCCGGACTGGCGCACGTTCGCCAAGGTCGCCCACCGCATCGGGTTCGGCATCGTGCCCAAGAACGGGTTTGACCCGGTTCAGCACCTGCTGACCTCGCTGCGGGAACTCAAGGCGGACGTCGAAGACCGGTACCACCGGCTCTCCGAACTGCCGCTGCACGTCTGCCCGGAGGGCAAGCTCACCCCGGAGATCAGCCGGGACAAGAAGCTGAACATGCCCCTGACCCTGTTCGTGGTGGACGAGGTGCAGGAGTACCTGACCCACCCCGAGCACGGCAAAGAGATCCTGTCCCTGATGGTCTACCTCGCCCGGGTCGCCCCGGCCGTCGGTGTCTCGGTGATGACCGCGACGCAGAAGCCGGACGACAAGGCGTGCCCCTCGGAGCTGCGTGACCAGCACCAGGCCCGGTTCGCCCTGCGGGTCGGCGCCTACCAGGTGTCGGACACCATCCTCGGTGCGGGCTCGTACTCGGAGGGGCTGGACGCGTCCAAGCTGCTGAAGTCCCACAAGGGCGTGGGTCTGCTCAAGGGCATGTCGGACGACTCCGGGATCGTACGGACCTACCTCGCCGACGGCCGCGACGCCGACCGCATCCTGACCCGCGCCGCCGCCCTGCGCGAGGCCGAAGGCACCCTGTCCGGCGACGCGGCCGGCGAGGCCCCGGCCCCGGAGACGTCCGTGACGATCCTGGACGACGTCGCGACCGTGCTCGGTAAGGGCGAGGCCAAGGTGTGGTCCGAAACCATCGTGGACCGGCTTGCCGACCTGCGCCCGGATGTTTACGGCCCGTGGGCGGAGCTGGAGGCCAAGCCCAAGGCCGAAGCGCTCACCGCCGCGCTCAAGCCGTACGGGGTGGCCACCGAGCAGATCAGCCGCCGCATCGACGGCAAGGTGGTCAACAAGCGCGGCATCAAGCGCGAGGACATCGCCGCCGCGATTACGGAGCGCAACAATAAGCGGGACGCCGGATAGGTCCCCGGGGTCGCTTGCGCAAGCACAGAGCGTCGCTTGCGCAAGCGACCCCGCTAGCGACCCAAACAGCCCCTGATCAGGCCGCTAGCAACTAGCGGCCGACCTGCGAAAACCCCTCCAACCCCCTCAGAGAGGCCCCTGATGAGCCTTGCTCTGCTCGCTTCCGCCTGCCTACTGATCGTCACCCTCGGTTACGTCGTCAAGTGCTGGCTGAGCCCGTTCGGGGACTGCCGCAAGTGCGACGGCATGGGCCACGGCTTCAAGACCGACCGCAAGGGCAAGACCCGGCGCGGCAAGGACTGCCGCCGCTGCCACGCCACCGGCAAGCGCATACGCGTCGGCCGCTGGATCTACAACCGCGCCGCGCGCACCTACCGCGCCGGCACCCGCTGAGACCCGCCCGGAGGCCCCGTGGACATCACCATCTCGCTCGTTCTGCTGCTCGCCGTCGGCGTCGCGCTGCTGCTGCGCTTCAAGGCCGTCGGCGCCGGTGCGGCCGTCGTCGTCGCGCTCTTCGGCTTCTACCTCGCCGGCACCGACGCGAGCGACACCGTCAACCAGCTCGTCACCGCCGTCACCGGCGCCCTCGCCGACGCCGGCCGCTAGAAGGGAGACCAGCACCGTGAACGAACCCACCGCGTACGGCCGTCCGGCCGGACACGAGACGGCGGCCGTGGAAGTCCACACCCCCACCCCGATCGTCCCCGCCCACACCGCCCCGCTCATGCCCGTGCAGTCGGGCACCATCCCGGCCGTGGCGAGCGTCGTCCTCCCGGACGGCCGGGTCGTCACCGGCTACGCCATCGGGCCGGCCAAGCCCGAACCGGTCGCGCACAAGCCGGCCGTCTCCCGCGCGGCGGTGAACATCGCGCTTGGGGGCGTGGGGTTCCTCGCCGTGTGCGGCGGACTGCTCATGCTCACCGCCTTCATCACCGCTCTGACCGCCCTGGTCACCCAGTTCGTCATCCTCGCCGCCGTCATCTTCGGCGGCTGGATCGCCGTGCAGGTGTTCAGCGCGGGCGGCCACGGCGGCGGGACGACGGTCAACATCCGCAAGGCCGTCATCAAGCGGAACAAGTTCTACGGCTGACAGGAGTCCTTCGTGTTCGAGATCCGCGTCATCTGCGACCCCGCCGACACCGACCGCGTCACCACCGCACTGACCACCACGTTCGCCACCGGCGACGTGCGCCGGTACCCGACCCGCGACGGCAAGCGCACCCGCCTCTACCTCACCGCCGACCACCGCCCCGCTCCGGCGGACTGGCCCACCCCCGAGCAGGCATACGCGGGTGCCCCGAGCATCAACAGCGAGATCGGATGGATCTCCCACAGCCTCGCCGACGCCGAGTGCTACACCGAGCTTGACCGGGAGTTCTACCTGCGCAAGGCCGCCCTGCTCGACCGTATCGCCCTGCTCGACGAGCCCGACGCCCCGGACGGCGACGCCACCGAGACCGCGCACGCGGCGGCCGTGTTCCTGCTCGACATGGACCAGCCGGGCGCCATCTGCGACCCGCGCGCCTACGTCCGCCAGCAGTACGCGCACACGCTCACCGACTGCCAGTAGCTACGCCCGGGCGGGCGCCTCTCGCCAAAGACCGCGCCCGCCCGGTTCTCCGTCCCTTCGACAGAAACAGGAGACCTTCAGCATGACCCAACTGCGCGTTTTCGGCGAGGGCCCCTTGGCCCCGGCCACTCGATCGGTGCCCGAACGTCTGCGGGTCGCCCTCGCCCTCGCGGCGGCCGGCGTCCCGGTCCTGCCCCTGCGGGCGGGAAAGGTCCCGTTCGGCAACTGCCGTTCCTGCGCGGGCCGCCCGCCCCGGTGCGGCGGCCGACCCAACATGAAGGCGGCCGGGCCGTGCCGGTGCCCCGCGCCGTGCCACGCGTGGGCCGCCGCGACCACCGACCCGCACGTCCTCACCTCGCCCGTGTGGGCGCCTGTGTGGTGTGAGGCGGTGGCGGTCGCCTACCACCCCGGCGGGGCGGGGCTGACGGTGGTCGACCTGGACAACGCGGCGGCCGTCGCGTGGGCCTGCGAAACCCTCCCCGCGACCCGCGTCGTGTCGACGACGCGTGGTGAGCACTGGCTCTACCGGGGCGCCATGGCGTCGTCCAACGCGGTCCGGCCGGGCGTCGACATCAAGTCCCTGACGCAATACGCCCGTTGGCTCGGACCCGGAACCGGCCGTATGGCCGTTCTACCGGCGGCCGTCCGCGCCTTGGTGGTGAAGGAAGAGACCACCCCCGCCCCGGGGGAGGTGGCATCTTCCCTTCCCACCCGCGCCACGTGGTCGCGGCAGGTTGCCACCGGGTGCCGCCACACCGAGCGCTACGTCCGTACCGGCCTTGAACGCGGCCTCGCCCTCGTACGGGCCCGCACCGAATCCGGCGCCGGATCACAGGCGTTCGGGGTCGCCCGGTTCCTCGCCGCACAGCACACCGCGTGCCCGGGACCGTGCGGACTCGCGGCGATCGGCGAGGAGATCGTCACCGCCGCCGTCTCCGTGGGCGTCCCGGAGACCTACGCTCGCCGTGCGGTCGCCAACGGCCTTGAGACGGCTGTGGAGCGAGCGGCATGAACAAAGCATCCCGAACCCCCACGAACGGCCCTCAGGGCGCAGTACAGGGCCCGCCACGGCCGACCGTGGGCGAACCGAAGGTCGCCGCCCGCAAGGGCGTCCTTTCTGCCGTTGGTTCTGACCCGCAGACGGTCACCGTCACAGGCATCACCCCCGGGCTTCAGATCCAGTGCGAGGGCGTACCGGTCGCGGACTGGCTGTGTGCCTGTGGGCACCACGAACGCGCCCGGGGCCGTGCGGCCGTCATCAGGCTGACCGCCCGCGTCCGCGTCGGCGTCTGCCCCCACACCATCGCCGAAGGGAGGGCGGCCGCATGACTCCACAGCCTGTGGACAGCCCCGACCTGTGGGCCGGACTGCCCACCCTGGAAGACCCGCCCGGCGAGGACGACGCGGCACCGGATGTGTGGGAGGACCCCATTCCCCTCACCGGCCGCCGTGAGCGTCCGCCGTTCCCCGCCCACGTCCTCCCCGCCTGGTTGGGGGAGTTCGTGGCGGCCGTCGCGGAGGAGACGCAGACCCCGGTGGATCTCGCCGGTTCGATCGCCCTGGCCGTGCTCGCCACGGCGGCCGGCGGCCGGTCGGTGGTCCACGTACGCGGCAACTGGCGTGAGCCCACCAACCTCTACACCGTGGTGGCGCTCCCGCCCGCCAACCGCAAGTCCGCCGTCTTCGCGCTGCTGACCAACCCCCTGTATGAGGCGGAGAAGCAGCTCAAGACCGCGATGAAGCCCGTGATCGTGGAAGCGGAGTTGACGGCGAGGTTGGCCAAGGAAGCGGCGGACAAGGCCGCCGCCAAGGCCGCGTCCGCCGACGGCGACAAGCGCGATGAGATGGTGGCGACCGCCGTGGGTCTGGCGCAGACGGCCGACACGCTCACCGTCCCCGCCGAACCGGTCCTGTTGGCGGACGACTCGACACCCGAGACGGTCACCTCGCTCATGGCGGAACAGGGCGGCCGACTGTCGGTGATGAGCGCTGAGGGCGGCATCTTCGACATCATCGCCGGCCGCTACTCCGGGGCCCCCAACATGGAAGTCTTCCTGAAAGGGCACGCGGGGGACCGGCTGAGGGTGAACCGGCAGACCCGCCGCGAGTACATCGACGCCCCCGCCCTGACCATCGGCCTCGCCGTGCAGCCGGACGTGCTGCGGGACATCGGCAAGGTGAAGGGGTTCGAGGGGCGCGGACTGCTGGCCCGGTTCCTGTACTCCCTCCCCGCGTCCACGGTCGGCGAACGCGAGATCATCACCGACCCGGTCCCCGAGCAGACGGCCGCCACCTACACCGCGAGGGTCATCGACCTCACCCTGTCCCTCGCGGAGTGGACCGACCCTGCCGTCATCCAACTCAGCCCCGACGCCGACGCGGCCCTGATCGCCTATCAGAAGCGCATCGAACCGCAGCTCAAGGCACGCGGCGGCAAGCTGGGCCACATCTCCAACTGGGCCGGAAAGCTGGCCGGGGCGACCGCCCGCATGGCCGCGCTGCTGCACCTCGCCGAACACGGCGGCAACGGCTATGCCCACCCGGTCACCGCCGACACCATGAACGCGGCGATCGAGCTGGGGGAGTACTACACCGCTCACGCCCTCGCCGTGTTCGACGTCATGGGCGCCGACCCGGTCCTGTCCCGCGCCCGCAGCGTGCTGGAAGCGCTGAGGGACAACGGATGGGAGGACGTCAGCCGACGGGACGTCTTCACCGTCCTGTCCCGCAGCGAGGTTCCCACCGTCGCCGACCTCGAACCGGCCCTCGCGCTGCTGGAAGACCACGGCTATCTGCGGTCCTACCAGCCGGAGCGCACCGGCAAGCGCGGACGCCCCCCGGCGCCCCGCCTACTGGCCCACCCCGCCTTGCGGCAGGGCGGCCGGTGACACGGTCCGAACCCTCAACCCCTCCCGCACAAACCGCGAAATCCGCAATAAACCCCGGACACCCTCGCTGACCTGCGACGCGGACCCCGCCCCATCCCGGTCGGGGGCCCGTCGCGCAATCCCGCGATATTCCGCAAAAAACCGAGCACCACCCCCCGGGGCCCGGTCACCGACCGCCCCTGATTTTTGCGGAATATCGCGGGTTTCTGCGGAGCGCTTCCCGTCACCTCTCGCGCATCGCATCACCGCAGGCCAACGGCCGGTCCCGGCTTTTCTGCGGATTTTGTGGTTTGTGCGGAGCACTTCCCCTCAGGAGACGCCATGACCCTCGCCTCTCCGGAGCGAGCCACGACCGTCGAACCCGTCCTCTATAAGGTCTCGGACGCCGAACGCGCCCTGAGGCTGAGCCGCACCGTGATCTACGGCCTGATACGCACCGGACGCCTCCGCACCGTCAAGGAAGGACGTGCCCGGCGTATCCCCGCATCCGCCATCCACGAGTACACCGCGCTGTTGGAGCGCGAGGCAGGAGAGAGCAAGTGACCAAGCGCCGCAGCCGGGGAGACGGCGGCCTTCACTGGGACGACAAGCGTCAACGCTGGATTGCCACGGCCAGTCTCGGCTTCGACCCGAGTGGAAAGCGGATCGTGAAGCGGGCCAGTGGCAAGACCAAGACGGCCGCCAAGGAGAAGCTGAAGGAGGTTTTGCGGGACTACGAGGACGGTCTTGCGATCGCGCCCACCGGCTACACGGTCAAGGACGCGGTGACGGACTGGCTCGCGTACGGGTTGAACGGTCGGGACGCCGGGACGGTCACGACGAACACGATCCTGTGCAACACCCACGTCGTCCCGGCTCTGGGGGCCCGGAAGCTCCGGGACCTCAGCGCCGACGACGTTGACAAGTGGCTCGCCGACAAGGCGAAGGTACTGAGCACCCGTTCCCTGGAAGCGATCCGCTCGTGCCTGAACCGTGCGGTGAAGCGGGCCATGGCGCGAGACAAGGTGAAGCGCAACGTCGTGGAACTGTGCTCGGTCCCCACCGGCCGCCCCGGGCGGCCGTCGAAGTCCCTGACGTTGGCGCAGGCGGAGGGGGTGTTGGATGCGGCGGCGGACTCCCCGCTGTACGCCTACATCGTGGTGTCCCTCCTCACCGGTGGCCGGACGGAAGAGGTTCGCCCCCTGCGCTGGGATCACGTTGACCTTGACGGCGACCCGAAGGCGATCCCCGAGATTCCGCCCCACATCGCCGTGTGGCGCTCGGTCCGCAGCACCGGGGACACGAAGACGCGCAAGTCACGGCGGACGCTCGCGCTGCCGGGACGCGCCATCGATGCGCTGAGGATTCAGTGGGAGCGTCAGGGGTGGCAGCGTCTCGCGGCCGGCACCAACTGGAAGGAGAACGGTCTCGTCTTCACGTCCGCCGTGGGCACGGCATTGGACTCAGCCAACGTGCGGCGCGAGTTCCGGCGCGTGCTCGCCCGGGTCGACGGGATCACCGCTGAGGAGTGGACACCGCGAGAGCTGAGGCAGACGTTCGTGTCGATCCTCTCGGACGGCGGGATGCCGATTGAGGAGATCTCCCGGTTGGTCGGTCACTCAAGTACGGCCGTCACCGAAGAGGTCTACCGGAAGCAGATCCGCCCGGTGATTCAGTCCGGCGCGACCGCGATGGACGGCATCTTTGGCGCCGGTCCGAAGCGACAGTCACGCAGTTAGTCACTCACAGCAAATCAGGCCCGGCGCTGATCTCTCAGTACCGGGCCTGACCTGGTGTTTCCCTGTCGGGGTGGCGGGATTTGAACCCACGACCTCTTCGTCCCGAACGAAGCGCGCTGCCAAGCTGCGCTACACCCCGATCGTCGCTGCTGTCGCGGCGACGACGTTTACTTTAGCCCACCGGTGGCTGGAGACGAAATCCGGTTTTGGCGTGGGAGCGGATCGGGTTCGGGCGGAGATGGTCGAGGGCGACCAGGAGGACGGCGAGGGCGTAGCAGGCGAGGCCAAGGAGGAGGGCGTTGCCGAGGGTGCTCTTGTAGCCGTGGGCCGCGATGTCGAGGAAGGGGTAGAGGTAGCGGTCGGCGGAGGGTACCGGGAGCAGCTCTCCGCGGACGACGGTGAAGGCCAGGTAGGCCAGGGGGTACAGGAGCCAGGCGCTGGCCTTGCGGAGGTGGAGGCGGGCCGGGGGCGTGAGCAGGAGCCAGTCCAGAAGGGCCGCCAGGGGGAGGGCCGTGTGGATCAGGTGGCCGGCCAGAGTGGACTGCCAGGAGGCCGGCTCGGTGAGCGTCGGCGTGGTGGTCGGCAGGAGGTGGTGGACCAGGGCGCCGATCGTGACGTAGAGGACCGTCGCGCCGGTGAGGGGGGCGGGGAGGGGGCGCCGGGCGGTCCAGGAGCGGCGGGCCGACAGGGCGAGGACCAGGGTCAGCAGGATCGTGCTCTGGACGGCGAACAGGCTCAGCACCGTCAGCGGGTCGCCGTGCAGGAACGCCAGCGTCACCGCCGCTGCCGCTGTCAGGGCCGTCAGCAGGCGGAGGGTGGCCGTCACCGGGCGGCGTACCGGAGGTATCACCGCCGAGGCGGGGACGGGCGCGGGGAGCAGGCCGGGCACACCGGGGATCGCGGGGATGTCCGGGATGTCCCTGGGGATGGGGGCGGTCATGCCCCCAAAGTAGGCAGATTGGGGGAATGGGGCGATGTTGGGTGAGCTGTCCGGGTTAGGGAGGTTAGTCCTCCTTGCCCACCAGTGTCAGCAGTGTCGCCTCCGGTGGGCAGGCGAAGCGGACCGGCGTGTAGCGGCTCGTGCCGCAGCCCGCCGAGACGTACAGGTTCGACGTACGGCCCTCCGCCGTGTGCGTCGACAGGCCCTTCACCCGGTCCGTGTCCAGGTCGCAGTTGGTGACCAGGGCGCCGTAGAAGGGGATGCAGAGCTGGCCGCCGTGGGTGTGGCCGGCGAGGATCAGGGGGTAGCCGTCGGCGGTGAAGGCGTCCAGGGCGCGGAGGTACGGGGCGTGGACCACGCCCATGGAGAAGTCCGAGGACGTTGAGGGGCCCCCGGCCACCTCCTCGTAGCGGTCCCGCTTGATGTGCGGGTCGTCCACGCCCGTCAGCTCGACCGAGACCCCGTCGACCTTCAGCGAGCCGCGGGTGTTCGTCAGGTTCAGCCAGCCCGCCGCGTCGAAGCCGTCCCGCAGGTCCTCCCAGGGGTTGTGCACGGCGCCTACGACGGGCGGGTTGCCGTTCAGACCGTGGCGGCCCTGGAGCTTTTCGAGGAGGTAGCGGGCGGGGTTGCGCAGGGTGGGGCCGTAGTAGTCGTTGGATCCGAAGACGTAGGCGCCAGGGAAGTCCATCAGGGGGCCGAGGGCGTCCAGGACCTCCGGTACGCCCTCCGGGTCGGACAGGTTGTCGCCCGTGTTGACCACGAAGTCGGGGCGCAGCCCGGCGAGTGAGCGCAGCCAGCGCTGCTTCTTGCGCTGGCCGCTGACCATGTGGATGTCGGAGACGTGCAGCACGCGCAGCGGGCGCATACCCGAGGGCAGTACCGGGACCGTGACCCGGCGGAGGCGGAACGAGCGGGTTTCGAAACCCGCGGAGTAGACGAGACCGGCGGCTGCGACCGCCGTGGTGCCCAGGGGAACCTTGTATCGCGCGCGCATGTCTCCATCGTGTCAGACCTCGCCGGTGCGTCACGTCCGGGCCGTCCCGGACATCGCCCTGAGGGAACCCCGAGGAGGGCCCCCGGGGGGTGTCCGGGGAACAGCGGGGGATTGCGGGATCCGCCGGGGCGCCGGTGCGGAAACCTGCGGGCGTACGGGCGTCCACACCTGCGACAATCGACCGCATGACCACGCTCAAGTCGAAGCTGCACGATGACCTCAACGCCGCCATCAAGGAGCGTGACGAGCTGCGCTCCTCGACGCTCCGGCTGACGCTCGCCGCGATCACCAAGGAGGAGGTCGCGGGCAAGGAGAAGCGGGAGCTGTCCGACGACGAGGTCCTCAAGGTGATCACCAAGGAGGCGAAGAAGCGGCGGGAGGCCGCGGACGCCTTCGCGCAGGGTGGTCGTGCCGAGAGCGCCGAGCGGGAGAAAGCGGAGGGCGAGGTGCTCGCCGCGTACCTGCCCAAGCAGCTCAGCGACGAGGAGCTGGAGCAGATCGTCGCCCAGGCCGTCGAGGAGGCCAAGGCCGGTGGCGCCGAGGGGCCGCGTGCCATGGGTGCGGTCATGAAGATCGTGAACCCGAAGGTGGCCGGTCTGGCGGAGGGCGGCAGGGTCGCGGCGGCGGTGAAGAAGCGGTTGGCCGGTTGAGCCTGTTGGCGGGTTGAGCCTGTTGCCGGTTGAGCCTTGCGTAAGCGAAGCCCAACCACCGGGGTGCGGCGGGTCGTTGCGGTATGAGCGGCGGCCCGCCGCACCCCTTGCCTGTTGCTTGACGCCCGAGCCCCTGACCGTCAAGACCCTGACCTGCGGCCGACCGGCCGACCCAGCCAGATGACCGAGAACCGCCTCTGGGTGGTGGTGGCGAGGTAAGGACCAGGGGCACCCGGTGGCGGGCAGCCGCCCCGCATGGTTCCCTTTTGCGTGTTTTGGGTGCGCGTCCGGGAGGCGTGCTGATGGGGAATTCGTACGGTACGTACACAGTACATGCGTCTTGAAAAGTATTCCCGGGACGCTTGGGCGAAGGCAAAATCCGGCCTTTGTGCTTTCGGCGGACTGGGATCCTTCTCGCGCCACCCCCAGATGATCTAGGTTTCTACTAACCGCGAGGGGGGCTCGGGGGACGAGTGAAATCCGGGGGTTCCGCGTATTCCTGTGAGTTGCGGGGTTTTCCCATGCCCTCCTCTTGGTTTTGAGGTCGATCCGAGAGGAAGGAAGCCAATGGCTGACGAGATGGTGCTGCGTGCTCAGAGGTTCATCAACACGACCTACGGGGACGGCGCCACCCTCGGTATCCCGAAGTTGGATGAGAACGGCCGTACCGGTTGGATTGTCATGTACGCGCTAACGCGGGCCCTGCAGTACGAGATGGGTATCTCTTCGCTGTCGAACAACTTCGGTCCGACCACGCTCGCCACCCTCCAGGAAAAGTACGGAAAGCTCGACGAGACCACGATCCCGTCGGCGAACTTCTGCCGCATCATCCAGTCGGCGCTCTACTGCAAGGGCTACGACGGCGGTGAGATCGACGGCACCTACAACGACCGCGTCAAGGCGGCGGTGGCGCAGCTGAACGCGAACATGGGCGTCAGCGGTACCTATCCCGGCAGCTCCCTGTGGCCGAAGGTGGTCAAGGGCCTGCTGAACATGGACGCCTATGTCACGGTCAACAACGGTTCGGAGACCATTCGTTCCATTCAGCAGTGGCTGAACGGGCGCTACGTCCTCCGCAAGGACTTCTACATCATTCCCTGCGACGGCCATCACTCCCGTGACGTCGCCAAGTCGATGCTCTTCGCCATTCAGTACGAGCTGGGTATGGCCGACGGTGTCGCCAACGGGGTTTTCGGGCCCGGAACCCAGTCCGGGCTGAGGAGTCACACGGTCTCGACCGGGTCGTCCGGGGTGTGGGTGCAGCTGTTCACCGGGGCGATGGTGCTCAACAAACGGCCGGTCTCGTTCTCCAGCTCCTTCACGTCCTCGCTGGCCAGCAGCGTCAGTACGTTCCAGTCGTTCATGAAGCTCGGGGTGACCGGGCAGGGGGACTTCCCGACCTGGGCGGCGCTGCTGGTGTCGTACGGGGACCAGAGCCGTCAGGGTGAGGCGTGTGACGGGGTCACGAAGATCACGCCCGCGCGGGCGCAGGCCCTGAAGGCGGCTGGCTACAGGTACGTGGGGCGGTACCTCTACAACCCCTCGTCCACCTCACTGCCGGAGAAGGAGATCCAGCCGGGTGAGCTGGCGACCATCAAGGAATACGGGCTGCGCTGTTTCCCCATTTACCAGACGTGGGCGCGCTCGGTCGACTACTACAGCCCCGACCAGGGAGTCACGGACTGTCTGACCGCCTCGTACAAGGCGGAGGAGCACGGCTTCAAGCCGGGTGCGCGTATCTACTTCGCCGTCGACTACGACGCCGTGGACGAGGAAGTCACGGCGTACATCCTGCCGTACTTCCAGAAGATCAGAGAGCAGATGGACAAGCTGGGCAGCCCGTTCAAAATCGGGGTGTACGGTCCGCGTAACGCCTGTTCCCGTATTTCTGCGGCGGGGTACGCGGATGCCAGCTTCGTATCGGACATGTCGTCCGGGTTCTCCGGAAACCTCGGCTATCCGATGCCCGAGAACTGGGCGTTCGACCAGATCGTGACCAAGACGGTCGGTTCCGGTGACGGGCAGATCGAGATCGACAACAACATAGCGTCGGGTCGGGACACCGGGCAGGGCGACTTCTACCCGTCTTCCACCTGGAAGCTGGACATCGGGTTCGACATCGACCTGTGGCCTTCCCTGCTCCAGGAAGTCCAGGACTATATGGCGTCGATCGGGAAGCCCGGCGGAGAGCGCATCTACACCCTCCAGGAATGCCTGGAGACGATCATCAGTTACGACGCCCTCATCACCTCGGGGGCGCGTAGGCACCGTATGCGCAAGGCGCTCATCCAGACCTCGGCCTTCTGGGAGTTCTGCCACTACAGCCAGAAGGACCTGATCGAGGACGCCGGTGTCTGGCTCTACCACTCCGGATATGTTCCGGACTGGGCCAAGGACTTTCCCGTGGTCGAGCGACTGGTCGACAGCAGTACCGGGATCGGCAAGATCTCCGGTCGTACCTGCATTCTGGCGCGCAACAACTCGATCCGGTCGGGGCTCCTGGAGGGCTCCATCCTCGACGCGACCTCCGAGAGCGATCGCTGGGCGATGTGGCAGAAGGTCAACCAGGACAACGTCTTCAACCTGAGCACGGTGCCGCACATGCACATCTGGGGGGCCGACGGGAAAGCGGGCGACCACGAGGAGACCCCGATCCGGCGCCCGGCCCTCGACTACTCCGAGACGGAGATCTACGAGGTCCTGCGGCGGTACCAGGGCTTCGGCTCCGAGGCCGAGGAGCACGCGACGCAGCGTATGCCGCTCTACGCCATCTTCGAGAAGTACAACTTCGCGATTCGCGGGCTCTGACGGACTCGCAGTCAGTCATGGCACACCAACAGAACCATTGGCACCAAGAGTCGGTGGCACCAAGAGTCGGTGGCACCAAGAGTCCACGGCACCTGGCAGCCATCACAAGGAACGCACGACAGCAGGGAAGAGAGGTCGAGTCGTTGAGCAACTCCGGCATCACCCGCAGAGCCACCCTCGCCACCGGTGTCATCGCCGCCGCGAGCCTCACCACCACCGGTTTCCTGTCGACGCCCGCCGCGGCCGGGCCGACGGCACCCGGGGCCGCCGCACCGAAACCGCCCGCGAACGAGGAGCTGAAGGAGGCGATACGCCGCGCCGAGGCGCGCCGTCGTCGTCTCTCCACCGGCCGTCCGTCCGCCAACGGCTGGGAGATGCAGAAGGCCGTGGACGACGACGGTGACATCGTGACCTGTCCCGTGGCCGGAACCGGGCTGACCGTCGCACTCCGCATGGGCGACGTGGAGACGGTCCTGGTCCATGTGGTCCGTCGCTTCCACTACGAGCTGGACGCCCTGCGCGCGGGCGAGGAACCGCTGCCCCTGCAGGGCTGGGTCGTGCCGTCCGCCGTACGCGACAGTCGGCGCCCCGAGTCGAACCAGGCGTCCGGCACCGCCGTCGTCATCCGGCCGGGCTCCTACCCGGCGGGCGCGCGGGGCGCGTTCTCCGCGGGTCAGGAACTGGTCATCCGCGACATCCTGGCCGACACGGAGGGCGTCGTCCGCTGGGGCGGGGACGACCGTCGTCCGCAGGAAGGGCTGTTCTACCTCGGCGTACCTCCGGGCGACGCCCGTCTGTCCCAGGTCGCCGCCAAGATCCGTGGCTGGAGTCTGACCCCGGGCGCCGGGGCCGGAGTGGTCCCGGACGTGACCGACGCCTCGCGACGCCGCCGGGCGGCCCGGTTCAGCTGAGGCCGGGTGCCGTTCGGCAGGCCGGAGAGGGCGCAGGGAGACGGGCGGGACGGCGCTGGTGCGTCGTCCCGCCCGTGGTCGGTCGGGGCCGTCGGGATGACGGCCCCGGGTCCGGTCAGTACCAGGGGGTGCAGCTCTGGTCGCCCGACGGGTCCTCGACGCAGGCCCGCATCATGTGGGTCGAGGGGTTGTAGTACATCGGGGTGCGCGTCCAGTAGTAGTTGGTGCCGCCGGGGATCTTGGCGGTCCAGCCCGAGGCGCCGCCCGACTTCTCGCCGAGGCGCCAGTAGCAGGTGGACTGGTCCTTGGTGCAGCGCTGGACGTACACGCTCCAGTCGCCCTCGTTGGAGCCGCTGATGTAGTGCAGCCGGGCCCAGCTGTACTGGTCGCCGTCGGTGCGGCCCCACCGCAGCTCGTAGAGGAACGATCCGCCGAGCTGGTAGGGGCCGTACGGGGAGACCGGGCCCTCCTGCCAGGTCTGGATGTTCGGGTCGTGGCCGTCGCAGCCGAAGTTGTCACAGGCGAGCGCCTGCGCCGACGCGGAACTCGGGATCATGAGGGCCAGGGCGAGGGAGCTGAGCAGGGCACCGAACATCACACCGATCCGTGACCGGAATCTCACGTGTCCTCCTTGGGCGACAGCAGACGAAAGCGCCCTGGTGGGGCGCCGGTCGTGATCATGTCATCTGCTCGTGGAGGCGAGAAAGCCCTTACTGACACGTTGGCGTGATCATGTCGGTGCGGGTGGTGCCCCTGGTCAAGGGCTTCTTCGCGCACAGGGGCACCCCTCCGATGTACGTCACATCCGTGGCCGCGGGGTCAGTCCCGTCCCCCGATGCCGTTGCCGCCCTGTCCCTGGATGAAGTTCTCCGGGATGGAGAAGGTCGGGTCCGGCTCGGTGGAGCCGCCGTCGCCGCCCCCGTTCGCGTCGCCGCCGCCGATCAGGCCACCGATGAGACCGCCGTTGCCGTTGTCGCCGTTGCCGCCGTCGTCATCGCCCTCGTCGTCCTTGTCCTTGTCCTTGTTCTTGTCGGGGTTGGGGATGTCGACGAGGTTGAAGGGCGGCGCCTCCTTGCCCTCCAGCGCGCCGGTCATCGCGTCGCGCCAGATGGGACCCGGGACCGAGCCGCCGTAGACCTGGGCGTGGTAGACACCGCCGATGCTCAGGTTCGTCATCTTGACCTGCTGGCTGGCGCTGCCGACCCAGACCGCGCCCGAGAGGTTCGGCGTGTAGCCGACGAACCAGGCGTTCTTGCGCTCGTCCGTCGTACCCGTCTTACCGGCGTTGGCGCGGTCCGTCAGACCGGCTTCCTGGCCGGTACCGGAGTCGACCACGCCCTGGAGCAGGGTGTTCACGGTGTCCGCGGTCTTCTCGCTCATGGCACGCGAGCAGGTCGACTTCGGCACCTCCAGCGACTTCTTCTTGTCGCCGATCTTCTGCGTGATCGACGTGATCGCGACCGGCGTGCAGTACATGCCCCGGGAGGCGAAGGCGGCGTACGCGCTCGCCATCGTCAGCGGGGAGATGCCCTTGGAGCCGAGTGAGACGGCGGGGACCTCGGGCAGCTTGTCGCCGTTGCCCTGGACGACGTGCAGGCCGTCGGTCATGTTCATCACCGGGCACAGGCCGATGTCGGCGACCATCTGCACGAAGTAGGTGTTGACGGAGAGCGCCATCGCCTCCTTCAGCCGGTACGGACCGACCTCCGTCTCGCTCTCGTTGGGGACGCTCTCGTTGCCCTCGTTCGTCCACGGCTTGCCGCTGCACGTCTGCACGGGCTCGGGGTAGGGCATCTCGTACGGCGACGAGTACTCCTGGGTGACCGGCCGCCCCTCCTCCAGCGCCGCCGCCGCGACGAACGGCTTGAACGTCGAACCGGTCGGGAACCCGAAGTTGGAGCCGCCCACGCTGTGGTTGACCGAGTAGTTGATCTCGGTCTCGTTCTTGCCGTAGCCGTACGGCTTCGACTGGCCCATGCCGAGGATCCTGCCGGTGCCCGGCTCGACCAGGGTGACCGCCGCGGCGACCGAGTCGCCCTTGTTGATGTGGCTCTTCAGCGACGCCTGGACCGATTCCTGCGCCTGCGGGGTGAGGGTCGTCTTGATCGTCAGGCCGCCCTGGTTCCAGACCTTGGCCCGGGCCTCCCTGGTCTTGCCGAAGACCGGGTCGCTCAGGAACACCTCACGCACGTAGTCACAGAAGAAGCTGGCGTTGTTGACCGCCGTGATGCAGCCGTTCTTGGGGTTGCTGATCTTCAGGCCCAAGGGCTTCGCCGCGGCCTTCTCGGCCTCCGCCTCGGAGATGTCGCCGACGTCGGCCATGCGCCGCAGCACGGTGTTGCGCCGCTTGGTGGCCTCCGCCTCGTCGTTGACCGGGTCGTACCGGCTGGGCGACTGGACGATGCCCGCCAGCAGGGCCGCTTCCTGGAGGCTCAGGTCCTTGGCCGACTTGGAGAAGTACCGGCGGGCGGCGGCCTCGACGCCGTACGCCTGCTGGCCGAAGAACGTGATGTTGAGGTAGTTCTCCAGGATCTTCTTCTTGCCCAGCTCCTCCTCGACCTGGATCGCGTACTTCAGCTCGCGGATCTTGCGGCCGATGGTCTGCTGGGTGGCCTGAGCGACCTTGGTCGGGTCGTCGCCCGCCTCCTCCACGAAGACGTTCTTCACGTACTGCTGGGTGAGGGTCGAGGCGCCCTCGGCCACGCCACCGCTCTGCGCGTTCTTGTTGAGCGCGCGCAGGACGCCCTTCAGGTCGACCGCGCCGTGCTCGTAGAAGCGGGAGTCCTCGATCGCGACGATCGCCTTCTGCATGTACGGCGAGATGTCCTTGAGCTCGACCACCGTACGGTCGCGGGAGTAGACGGTGGCGATCTGGCCGCCGTCGGCGTCGAGGATCGTGGTGCGCTGGCTCAGCGGCGGGGTCTTCATGTTGGCCGGGAGCTCGTCGAAGCTCTCGACCGAACCCTTCGCGGCAAGACCGAGCGCCCCTACGGCGGGCAACGCGATGCCCGCCATGAGGGCTCCCGCGAGCACACTGACACCGAGGAACTTCGCGGCCTGCTGCGTTGGCGACAGACCACCGCCCGAGCGCTTCTTTGGCATGAGGGCAGCCTAATCCGTAGAGATGAGCGATCCGAGGGAGCGGTCGGTCTCGGCACGGTGAACCCCCCGCGCGCGGAGATCCGGCCGCCCGCCGACCCGGACCAAGCTGGGTGGGGCAGGGCAGGTCACGGCACGGCAAAGTGGAACGGTCCGCGTTCCCATTCGCCGGACACGCACGCAGGCATTGGCCTAAGCTGCTCTCAACTGTCACAGCAGTGCGGTCATGTATCAATACGTCCGGCGACCCCGAATCGTTCCGGATCTCCTCGGGTCTCCTCAGGTTTTTCGGTTTTCCGCCGTCTGGGGCGTGTCGGGGCGTGCTGGCTATGTGTGGGGGCCGTGTCCGAATCGGCCTTGTGTGTCATCTGGTGTCCGTTGTGACGCAACAGAACCATCCCACTTCGTCGCGATTGTCGCGCATGTCGCCAGCTCACTCCCGCGGGTGATCTGCCGCTTACGCATAGTCCGTTCGGGCCATTCAAGATTGGGCCCGAAGGGGGTGTTGCGCTGTGCCCACCTTCCGTAACGTCCTCAACTGGCGGCGGTGAATATGCCGCTGCCGCCGTGGGGGAGCCTCGATTCGGGAGAGGACGGCGCCGGTATGGGCTGGGTAACCGACTGGAGTGCGCAGGCGGCCTGCCGCACTACCGATCCGGATGAACTGTTTGTTCAGGGAGCAGCGCAGAACAGAGCCAAGGCGGTGTGCACCGGGTGTCCGGTGCGGACCGAGTGCCTGGCCGACGCGCTCGACAACCGCGTCGAGTTCGGCGTGTGGGGAGGCATGACGGAACGGGAGCGCCGCGCACTGCTGCGCCGGCGGCCCACCGTGACCTCCTGGCGCCGACTGCTGGAGACCGCGCGTTTGGAGTACGAGCGGGGAGCCGGGCTGGTTCCCCTCGACAGCGACGAGGTGTACGAGAACTATGCGGCGGTGAGTTGAGGGCCTCCGGTCCCTCACCCACAGGCGCACCTCACCCACCTGGTGTCTAGCTCAGGCAGTCGGGCTCAGGCACTTCCCCCGCACGCCCACATGCGGCGCTCCTCGCGCGCCGCCCCATGCGGTACTCCTCGCACGCCTTCCGTGCGGGGCTACTCGGACGACGGCTCGGGCAGCTCCGGCCTGTTGTCCGCGAGACGTTCGCCGATGTCCCGCAGTCCCGCGAGGTCGTGCACGTCGCCGGGGAGCGCGGCCACCTCGGCCACCGCCACCTCCGGGTGCAGTGCCGTGAAACGGTCACGCGTACGCTGCTCGCGCGAGAGCAGCCGCATCCGCTCGGCGTGCAGCCTCAGCAGGCCCGCGGCGAGCTGGTCGACGGATCGCTCCTTGTCTGCGGCGGGGTACCTGCCCTCCGTGTCCCTGGCGGCGGGGGAGCCTCCGTCGGGACCCGACTCGAGAGCTGAACTGCCGGACGTGTAAGGGAAGTTACGAAGTCCAGCTTTCCCGTCCAGCTGATCCACAATGCGGGGCTCCGCAAGATTCTCCCCGGCGACGGATTCGTCGAGGTCCGGCTCCGCTTCCGCTTCGTGGGTGGGATCGTCGAGGTCCAGCTCCTCCGCGGCGGAGAGTGCCCGTTCGGCCGACAGCTGGGCGGCGCCGCTGCCGTGCACCCGGTTCAGCACCAGACCGGCCAGCGGCATGTCCTCCGCGGCCAGCCGCTCCACGAAGTACGCCGCCTCGCGCAGCGCGTCCCGCTCCGGCGCCGCGACGACCAGGAACGCCGTGCCGGGTGCCTGGAGGAGCTTGTACGTCGCGTCCGCGCGGGTGCGGAAGCCGCCGAACATCGAGTCCATCGCCGCCACGAAGGTCTGTACGTCCTTCAGCAGCTGACCGCCCAGCAGCTTGCCCAGGGCGCCGGTCATCATCGACATGCCGACGTTCAGGAACTTCATGCCCGCGCGACCGCCGACCTTCGCCGGCGCCAGCAGGACGCGGATCAGCTTGCCGTCGAGGAACGAGCCGAGCCGCTTGGGCGCATCCAGGAAGTCCAGCGCCGACCGGGACGGCGGGGTGTCGACGACGATCAGGTCCCACTCGTCCGTCGCCCGCAGCTGCCCCAGCTTCTCCATCGCCATGTACTCCTGCGTGCCCGCGAAGCCAGCGGAGAGCGACTGGTAGAAGGGGTTGGAGAGGATCGCCGCCGCCCGCTCGCCGTCCGCGTGCGCCTCGACGATCTCGTCGAAGGTGCGCTTCATGTCGAGCATCATCGCGTGCAGCTCACCGTCGCCCTCGACGCCCTTCACCCGGCGCGGGGTGTTGTCCAGCGAGTCGATGCCCATGGACTGGGCGAGCCTGCGTGCCGGGTCGATGGTGAGGACGACCACCTTGCGGCCCCGCTCGGCGGCCCGCAGCCCCAGCGCCGCCGCCGTGGTCGTCTTGCCGACGCCGCCCGCGCCGCAGCAGACGACGATGCGGGTGGCCGGGTCGTCCAGCAGCGGGTCGACGTCGAGGGTGCGCATGGGGGACAGGTGGTGGGGATGCGGGTGGGGGTGCGGGTGCGGGCGGCCGGGGTCGTGCGGGTGGGCGGCGCGCTCGGCCGGGGCCGGTTGGTTCGGGTCGTACGGGTTGTCGTACGGGTTCACGGGGTGCTCGGCCGGGTCCGGGCTCATGACATTCCCTGCTTCCGCAGCTCGGTGGCCAGTTCGTACAGACCCGCCAGGTCGATGCCCTCGGTCAGCAGCGGCAGTTCGTGCAGCGGCAGACCCAGTTCGGCCAGGGCGGTGCGCTGCTCGTGCTCCAGCGCGTACCGCTCGGCGTACTCCTCGGCCTGGGTCAGCAGCGGGTCCACCAGGCGCTCAGCGTGCTGTCCGCGGCGCGCCCCGCCCAGCCCGGCGGCCGACAGGGACCGGGCCACCGCGGCCCGCGGCACCATCCGCAGCAGCTCCAGCTCCTCGCCGTCCAGGACGTCCGGACGCACCATGTTCACGATGATCCTGCCTACCGGGAGCCGGGCCGCGCGGAGTTCGGCGATGCCGTCGGCGGTCTCCTGGACGGGCATCTCCTCCAGCAGCGTCACCAGGTGCACCTCCGTCTCCCGCGACTTCAGCACCCGCATCACGGCCTGCGCCTGATGGTGTATCGGGCCGATCTTGGCCAGCCCGGCGACCTCGTCGTTGACGTTCAGGAAGCGGGTGATGCGGCCCGTCGGGGGCGCGTCCATCACGACGTAGTCGTATGCGAAGCGGCCGTGCTTGTCCTTGCGGCGGACCGCCTCGCAGGCCTTGCCGGTCAGGAGTACGTCGCGCAGGCCGGGCGCGATGGTGGTGGCGAAGTCGATCGCGCCGAGCTTCTTCAGGGCCCGTCCGGCGCCCCCCAGTTTGTAGAACATCTGGAGGTAGTCCAGGAGGGCCAGTTCGGGGTCGATGGCGAGGGCGTACACCTCCCCGCCGCCGGGAGCCACCGCGATCTTCCGTTCCTCATAGGGCAGTGCCTCCGTTTCAAAGAGCTGGGCGATGCCCTGCCGACCCTCGACCTCGACGAGGAGCGTCCGCTTCCCCTCTGTGGCCAGGGCCAGCGCGAGAGCGGCGGCGACCGTCGTCTTACCGGTCCCGCCCTTGCCGCTGACGACCTGGAGCCTGCTCACATCTTCGAGCGTAACCAGTTCCCGCCCGGCCTACGCCGGGGGCTGTGGATAACTGCCCCTTCGGTACGACAATCGTTCCGGTGTCAGGCGGGTGGGAGCTGCCGAACCGCTGGTCGACAGCGGATACAGTCGGCCCCATGACCAAGTGGGAATACGCAACCGTGCCGCTGCTCGTCCATGCCACCAAGCAGATCCTGGACACCTGGGGCGAGGACGGCTGGGAACTCGTCCAGGTGGTGCCGGGCCCGAACAACCCCGAGCAGCTGGTGGCCTACCTGAAGCGGGAGAAGCAGGCGTGAGCGCGGTCGAGGCGCGCCTCGGCGAGCTGGGCCTGACGCTGCCGGACGTCGTGCCGCCGCTGGCGGCCTACCAGCCCGCCGTGCGGACCGGTCCGTACGTCTACACGGCGGGCCAGCTGCCCATGGTGGACGGCAAGCTGCCGGTCACCGGCAAGGTGGGCGCGGAGGTCACCGCGGACGAGGCCAAGCAGCTCGCCGGCATCTGCGCCCTGAACGCGCTGGCCGCGGTGAAGTCCGTCGTCGGTGACCTGGACCGCGTCGCGCGCGTCGTGAAGGTCGTCGGCTTCGTCGCCTCGGCAGCCGACTTCACCGGCCAGCCCGGCGTCCTGAACGGCGCCAGCGAACTCCTCGCCGACGTCCTCGGCGAGAAGGGCGTCCACGCGCGCAGCGCGGTCGGCGTCGCGGTGCTGCCGCTGGACGCTCCGGTGGAGGTGGAGATCCAGGTGGAGGTGACGGAGGGGTAGGCGTCACCGGTGCGCGCGTGGGGCGGGTTGCCGCCCCTCCAGCGCGGGCGGACGGGTGTGCGGTGGGGTGAGAGGACCCACCCTCCCAAAGCGGGTGTCACAGGGCCGCTCGCGCGCGTGCAGAACGGCCCCACGCCCCCTCCGCCGGTGCCGACCGCACGTCAGGCAGGTGATCGTCGCCTCTCGAACATCCGCGCACTACGGGATAGCCTCCGGCCATGGCGAACGGTCAGTGGTACCCCCCGGAGTGGCCGGACCGGATCCGCGCGCTGGCGGACGGCACCCTCTCCCCGGTGACCCCGAAGCGCGCGGCCACCGTCATGCTGCTGAGAGACGGTGACACCGGACCCGTCGTCCACATGCTGCGCAGACGCGCCTCCATGGCCTTCGCCGCGGGCGCGTACGCGTACCCGGGCGGCGGCGTCGACCCGCGCGACGACGACCGTGGCGTCCGCTGGGCGGGCCCCACGCGCGCGTGGTGGGCCGACCGGCTCGGCGTCGACGAGGCGGCGGCCCAGGCCATCGTCTGCGCGGCCGTGCGGGAGACGTACGAGGAGGCGGGCGTCCTGCTCGCCGGGCCGACGCCCGACGCCGTGGTGGGCGACACGACGGGCGCCGACTGGGAGACCGACCGCGCCGCCCTGGTCGCCCGCGAGCTGTCCTTCGCCGAGTTCCTGGACCGCCGCGGCCTGGTCCTGCGCTCCGACCTGCTCGGCGCCTGGACCCGCTGGATCACCCCCGAGTTCGAGTCGCGCCGCTACGACACCTGGTTCTTCGTGGCCGCCCTCCCCGAGGGCCAGCGCACCCGCAACGCCTCCACGGAGGCGGACCGCACGGTGTGGATCCGGCCGTCGGAGGCGGCGGCGTCGTACGACAAGGGCGAGCTGCTGATGATGCCGCCCACGGTCGCGACCCTGCGCCAGCTCGCGCCGTACGGCAGGGCCGCCGACGCCCTCGCCGCGGCCCCCGGCCGTGATCTGACGCCGGTGCTGGCGAAGGCACGGCTGGAGGGCGACGAGCTCGTGCTCTCCTGGCCGGGACACGACGAGTTCACCAAGCACATCCCGACCGGTGGAGCCCCCGCATGACGGACGCGAGCACCCTGCCCGGCCAGCCCCGGGGCGGTGTCCGCACGGGCCCCGCCACCGAGCGGGCCGTCAACGTCCTCGCGCCCAACGCCTCCGCGATGACCCTGGACGGCACCAACACCTGGATCCTGGCGGAGCCCGACTCCGACCTCGCCGTCGTCGTCGACCCGGGCCCGCTGGACGAGGGGCACCTGCGGCACGTCGTCGGGACGGCTCAGGCCGCGGGCCGCCGGGTCGCCCTGACCCTGCTCACCCACGGCCACCCCGACCACGCCGAGGGCGCCGCCCGCTTCGCCGAGCTGACCGGCACGAAGGTCCGGGCCCTGGACCCGGCGCTGCGCCTCGGGGACGAGGGCCTCGGGGCCGGGGACGTGGTCCGGGTGGGCGGTCTGGAGCTGAGGGTCGTCCCGACGCCGGGACACACCGCGGACTCGCTCTGCTTCCATCTGCCCGCCGACCGGGCCGTCCTGACCGGCGACACGATCCTGGGGCGCGGTACGACGATGGTGGCGCACCCTGACGGCCGTCTCGGCGACTACCTGGACTCCCTGCGCCGGCTGAGGTCCCTCACGGTCGACGACGGCGTGCACACCGTGCTCCCGGGCCACGGGCCCGTCCTGGAGGACGCCCAGGGCGCCGTCGAGTACTACCTCGCCCACCGCGCCACCCGGCTCGCCCAGGTCGAGACGGCGGTCGAGGACGGCTACCGCGCCCCGCGCGAGATCGTCGCCCACGTCTACGCCGACGTGGACCGCTCCCTGTGGCCCGCCGCGGAACTGTCCGTGCGGGCGCAGCTGGACTACCTGACGGAGCACGGGCTCATCTAGAGCCCGTGCCCGGTGTGTCAGGTCCGTCCGTCGTGTTCAGCGGGACCGCTTGGCCAGCCGCTCCACGTCCAACAGGATCACGGCCCGCGCCTCCAGGCGCAGCCAGCCGCGCTGGGCGAAGTCCGCGAGCGCCTTGTTGACCGTCTCGCGCGAGGCGCCGACCAGCTGGGCCAGCTCCTCCTGCGTGAGGTCGTGCACGACGTGGATGCCCTCCTCGGACTGCACGCCGAAGCGGCGCGAGAGGTCCAGCAGGGCGCGCGCGACGCGCCCGGGGACGTCCGAGAAGACGAGGTCGGACATCGCGTCGTTGGTCTTGCGCAGCCGTCGGGCGACCGCGCGCAGCAGCGCGGTGGCCACCTCGGGGCGGGCGTTCAGCCAGGGCTGGAGGTCGCCGTGGCCGAGGCCCAGCAGCTTGACCTCGGTGAGCGCGGTGGCGGTCGCGGTGCGGGGGCCCGGGTCGAAGAGCGACAGCTCTCCGATGAGCTCGCTGGGACCGACGACGGCCAGCATGTTCTCGCGTCCGTCGGGGGACGTGCGGTGGAGCTTGACCTTGCCCTCCGTGACCACGTAGAGCCGGTCGCCCGGGTCGCCCTCGTGGAACAGGGAGTCGCCCCGTGCGAGGGTCACCTCACTCATGGAGGCGCGCAGCTCCGCGGCCTGCTCGTCGTCGAGCGCCGCGAAGAGCGGATTACGCCGCAGAACGTCATCCACGAGTTCTCTCCTTGTCGACCTGCTCAGGGGATCTTTCTCCCCCTTGGTACCAGGGGACCGTGGTGCCCATTTTGCCGGACGGTCCAAACAGTGTGATCTGTCACAAGGATGCCGCACGTGTGTCGCCTGGTAAGCGGCAGGGGTCCAATTGGGGGCTGATCCACCAGGTCCGGGGCGGATGTCAGTGGGTAGCCGTAGGCTGGCCGGGTGTCCAAATCGCCGGTGAGAGCACAGGGCTGGGGGGCTGCGCGGATGGGTGTACGTCGCGATTCCGCTGTGGGCGAACAGGGCCCTGATGGCGGTAAGAAAGCGAAGGAAGCGACGAAGCCGATGAAGCCGACAAAGGCGGCGAAAGCGACGAAGGGGGCGGTGGCCAAGAAGGCGGTGGCCAAGAAGGCGACCGTCGCCCCGAAGAAGGCCACCGCGGCCGTCAAGGACGCCGCCCCCGCCCGCACCGTCGCCGCGCACCCGCCCAAGGGCGAGTCCCGTACGGCGCTCGTCCGCCGGGCCCGCCGTATCAACCGCGAACTCGCCGAGGTCTACCCGTACGCCCACCCGGAGCTGGACTTCGAGAACCCCTTCCAGCTCCTGGTCGCCACGGTGCTGTCCGCCCAGACCACCGACCTGCGCGTCAACCAGACCACCCCGGCGCTGTTCGCGAAGTACCCGACGCCGGATGACCTGGCCGCGGCCAACCCGGAGGAGGTCGAGGAGATCCTGCGGCCCACCGGGTTCTTCCGGGCCAAGACCCGGTCGGTCATAGGGCTGTCGAAGGCCCTGGCAGCCGACTTCGGCGGCGAGGTCCCCGGCAGGCTGGAAGACCTCGTCCAACTGCCCGGCGTAGGCCGCAAGACCGCGTTCGTCGTGCTCGGCAACGCCTTCGGGCGGCCCGGCATCACCGTCGACACGCACTTCCAGCGGCTGGTGCGGCGCTGGCAGTGGACCGACGAGACCGACCCCGACAAGATCGAGGCGGCGATCGGCGCGCTGTTCCCGAAGAGCGACTGGACGGACCTGTCGCACCACGTGATCTGGCACGGACGCCGCATCTGCCACGCCCGCAAGCCCGCCTGCGGCGCCTGCCCCATCGCCCCGCTCTGCCCGGCGTACGGCGAGGGTGAGACCGACGCGGAGAAGGCGAAGAAGCTCCTCAAGTACGAGAAGGGCGGCCTGCCGGGCCAGCGGCTCAACCCCCCGCAGGCGTACCTGGACGCCGGAGGCAAGGCCGCGCCGCCGCTGGGGGCCGGATGACGGGCCCACGGCGGCCGGTCGCGCCCCACCCGGTCCCGGCCACCCAGGGCCCACCCACCCGCCGATTCCCGCGGTTCCCGCACATCCCGCGCCCCCCGCTGGAACGATCTCGAAGGTCCGGGGCGTTGGAATGGGCAGAACGGGGGTGGCGATGACGCGGGCGAGTGAGACGCGGGGCGGTGCGGTGACGCTCAGCAAGGAGGGTCTGCCGGGCTGGCTCGACCCGGTGGTGCACGCCGTGGAGACGGTCGAGCCGCTCCAGCTGAGCCGCTTCCTGCCACCGGAGGACGGCGCGGGCCGGCAGTCCGCCGTGCTGATCCTCTTCGGCGAGGGCGAGCGGGGCCCGGAATTGCTGCTCATGGAGCGGGCCAGCTCGCTGCGCTCCCACGCGGGGCAGCCGTCGTTCCCGGGCGGCGCCCTCGACCCGGAGGACGGCGATCCGCTGACCGACGGTCCACTGTGGTGCGCGCTGCGGGAGTCCGAGGAGGAGACCGGCCTCGACCCGGCGGGCGTCCAGCTCTTCGGTGTGCTGCCGAAGCTCTACATCCCGGTCAGCGGCTTCGTGGTGACCCCGGTGCTGGGCTGGTGGCGCGAGCGGACCCCGGTCGGCGTGGTCGACCCGAACGAGACCGCGCGGGTGTTCACCGTCCCCGTGGCGGACCTCACGGACCCGGCGAACCGCGCGATGGCCATGCACCCCCTGGGCCACAAGGGCCCGGCATTCCTGGTCGAATCAACCCTGGTGTGGGGGTTCACGGCCGGAGTGATCGACCGTCTGCTGCACTACGCGGGATGGGAGCGGCCCTGGGACCGCGATCGGCTGGTCACGCTCGACCTGCGGTCATGACAGGGTGGGCGCCGAGCTTTAACTGACGATCCCGGCGATCGAAGCGACGGAAGTGACGAGGCGAGGCGTGAAGCGGTGAACGTGCTGGACATCCTGTTGCTGGTCGCCGCCGTCTGGTTCGCGATCGTCGGCTACCGCCAGGGCTTCGTCGTCGGCATCCTGTCGGTGATCGGCTTCCTGGGCGGCGGCCTCGTGGCCGTGTACCTGCTGCCCGTCTTCTGGGACGCCCTGACGGACAACGCCGAGGTGAGCACGACCGCCGCCGTCGTCGCGGTCGTCGTCGTGATCGTCTGCGCCTCGGTCGGCCAGGCGCTCACCACCCACCTCGGCAACAAGCTGCGCCGCCACATCACCTGGTCCCCGGCCCGCGCGCTGGACGCCACCGGCGGCGCCCTCGTCAACGTCGTGGCGATGCTGCTGGTCGCCTGGTTGATCGGTTCGGCCCTGGCCGGGACCACACTGCCGACGCTCGGCAAGGAGGTCCGTAACTCCAAGGTGCTCCTCGGCGTGTCCAGAGCCCTGCCCGACCAGGCCGACACCTGGTTCGCGGACTTCTCCTCGGTCCTCGCGCAGAACGGCTTCCCGCAGGTCTTCAGCCCGTTCTCCAACGAGCCCATCACGGACGTCCAGCCGCCCGACCCGGCCCTCGCGGAGAGCGAGGTCGCCACCCGCGCCCAGCGTTCCATCGTCAAGGTCGTGGGCACGGCGACGAGTTGCGGCAAGGTCCTTGAGGGCACCGGCTTCGTCTTCGCCGACCGCCGCGTCATGACCAACGCCCATGTCGTCGGCGGCGTCGACGAACCCACCGTGCAGATAGGCGGCGAGGGGCGGCGGTACGACGCCACGGTGGTGCTCTACGACTGGAAGCGCGACATCGCCGTACTCGACGTACCGGACCTGTCCGCGCCCGCGCTCCGCTTCACCTCGCAGGACGCGGCCAGCGGGGACAGCGCGATCGTCGCGGGCTTCCCGGAGAACGGGTCGTACGACGTGCGCGCCGCGCGCGTGCGCGGCCGGATCACGGCCAACGGCCCGGACATCTACCACCGCGGCACCGTGCGCCGCGATGTGTACTCCCTGTACGCCGTCGTCCGCCAGGGCAACTCCGGCGGTCCGCTGCTCACCCCTCAGGGTGAGGTCTACGGCGTGGTCTTCGCCAAGTCCCTCGACGACGCCGAGACCGGGTACGCCCTCACCGCGGACGAGATCCAGGAGGACATCACCGAGGGCCGTACCGCCAACCAGCAGGTGGACAGCGACAACTGCGCCCTGTGAGGCGAGGGACCGTGGGGACGGGGAGCTGGCTGCGTCAGCCGCGCGGGTGACGTAGGCGTACCGAGACCCAGCGGGCGCGGCGGCGCAGAATGCGCGGAATGCCCACCCTCGGATCGGTGCCCGCCAGCTGGGGTGTGCCGCCCCGCTGGTGGGTGCCCAGGGCGCGGCCCGAGCGGCGGTTGCGTGCTGCGTCACTGAAGTCGTGCGTCCAGCCCATACCCCGACGTCTGCCCCCGGCCCAAGGTCGATAACCGCCTCCGGCGCCCTCAATTGGCCTATGCGCCGGGCAAGTGGCAGTCCGTCGTACGGGCGTTCCGCGGCCTCGGTACCGGGCGCGTCGGAGTGGTCACCGACAGGCGTCGGACCCGGTGTTCACCGGTCGGGCTCGGGGTCCTTCAGCCAGTTGACCAACTCGGTGGAGAAGGCGACGGGGTCCTCCTCGTGCGGGAAGTGCCCGAGCCCGTCGAACAGCCGCCAGCGGTACGGCGCTTCGACGTACTCCCCGGACCCCGCCGAACTGCGGGTGCGCAGCACCGGATCGAGGGAGCCGTGCAGATGCAGCGTGGGCACCCGCACGGGCCGCTTCATGCGCCGGTTGAACTGGATGCCGTCGGGGCGGGCCATGGACCGGACCATCCACCGGTACGGCTCGATCGAACAGTGCGCCGTCGACGGGATGCACATCGCCCGCTGGTACGCCTCCACCGCCTCGTCGTCCGGTAGCCGCGGCCCGGACCACTCCCGGATCAGCCGTCCGACCAGCGCGCCGTCGTCGGCGACGAGGTGCCGCTCCGGGAGCCACGGCCGCTGGAAGCCCCAGATGTAGGAGCCCGCGGTGGTCTGCTTGAGGTCGGAGAGCATCGCCGACCGCCAGCGCCGGGGGTGCGGCATGGAGGCGACCGCGAGCCGCCGGACCAGCTTGGGCCGCATCGCGGCGGCCGTCCACGCCAGATAGCCGCCGAGGTCGTGGCCGACCAGCGCGGCGTCCGGCTCGCCCAGGGAACGGATCACCCCGGTGATGTCGAGGGCGAGGTTGGCGGGGTCGTAGCCGCGCGGGGTGCGGTCGCTGCCGCCGACGCCGCGCAGGTCCATGGCGACGGCCCGGAACCCCGCGTCGGCGAGCGCGGCCATCTGGTGCCGCCACGTCCACCAGAACTGCGGGAAGCCGTGCAGCAGCAGCACCAGCGGCCCGTCGCCCAGTTCGGCGATGTGGAAGCGGGCGCCGTTGGCCGCCACGTCGCGGTGGGTCACTTCCCGCCCGCCGGGGAGGTCGAGTCGTACGAGGGAGGCGGGTTGCGCCCAGGGGGTGGCGGGATCCGTCATGACGACGAGCGTGCCACAGCCTCGATGGCCTCGGGGGCCCGTTCCCCAGGCCGCTCGGTCAGCTCCGGCCGCTCGGGCCGGGGGTGCGGCTTGGCCTTCTGGAGCACGCCCGCCGACTCCTTCATGGACGCCGCCACCTTCTGCGGGCCCTTGCTCTTGCTGGCCTTCTTGGCGAACACCACGCCGACCAGACCGAGGACGACCGCGACGAGGACGTTCGCCGCGAAGGACAGCAGGAAGCAGACAGCGAGGTTCCAGTCGCTCCAGGTCCGGATGCCGTACGCCAGTGCGAAGTTCAGCATCGGCAGCGAGAACACCAGCACCGCACCGGCCGCGGTGAACGCGCCACCGCTGGTCGCGCCGCGCTTGACGTCCTGCCTGAGCTGCGCCTTCGCCAGCGCGATCTCGTCGTGCACCAGCGCCGACAAGTCCGTTGTCGCCGAGGCGAACAGCTCTCCGATGCTGCGTTCGGCGCCGACCGGGCTGCCGTCGGGTGCGCTCATCGCTGTCTCCCTCATCTGTGGGCGGTTCCGTCTGTGCCTGACTGCGTACGGTCCCGTCATTTGTACCGTCTCGTCAGATCATGCCGGACGGTTCCCCTCCTCGCCTGCCCCGGCCGACACTTCGGCAAGCGCGCGTCGCTCCTCGTCCTTGACGTGGGCGATCCTGCGGTGCTCGGCGGCCTTGCGCTCGTAGATCTCCGCCATCCGAAGGTGGTACGCCGGGTTGTCCTCCTCGTAGATGTCGGGGATGCCGTCCTCGTCCTCGTCCCGGTCCTCGGCGTCGCACAGCCGCCGGTACTTGGCGTTGCGCAGCTTCAGCAGCACGGACGCCAGCAGCGCCGATATCAGGGAGCCGAACAGTACGGCGGCCTTGACCTCGTCGGTCAGGACGGCGTCGCCCTCGAAGGCCAGCTCGCCGATGAGCAGGGAGACGGTGAAGCCGATACCGGCGAGTGAGGCGACGGCGAAGACATCGGCCCAGGCCAGGTCGTCGCTGAGGGAGGCCCGGGTGAAGCGCGCGGTGAGCCAGGTGCCGCCGAAGATGCCGAGCGTCTTGCCGACGACGAGACCGAGGACGACGCCGAGGGTCTCGGGCCGCTCGAACACGTCGCGCACCGCGCCGCCCGACACCGAGACACCCGCGCTGAACAGCGCGAACAGCGGGACGGCCAGACCGGCCGAGACGGGCCGCACCAGGTGCTCGATGTGCTCGCCGGGGGAGTGCGCCTCGC
Organism: Streptomyces sp. NPDC006997; assembly: GCF_040635175.1. Classification (NCBI taxonomy): domain Bacteria; kingdom Bacillati; phylum Actinomycetota; class Actinomycetes; order Kitasatosporales; family Streptomycetaceae; genus Streptomyces; species Streptomyces sp. NPDC006997. The sequence continues at coordinate 16,415 of NZ_JBEYHH010000019.1, read as the reverse complement.
CCTTGTGGGTGGTGCAGCGCAGCATCAGGCCCATGGCGACACCGGCGATGGTGGCGTGGACGCCGCTGTTGTACATCAGTGCCCAGATGACCAGGGCGAGCGGGACGTAGACGTACCACCCGCGTACGCCCTTGCGCAGCAGCAGCCAGAAGACCGCGAGGCCGATGGCGGCGCCGCCGAGCGCGGCGAAGTTGAGGCTGTCGGTGAAGAAGACCGCGATGATCAGGATGGCGAAGAGGTCGTCGACGACGGCCAGGGTGAGCAGGAAGGCGCGCAGCGCGCTCGGCAGCGAGGTGCCGATGACGGCGAGTACGGCGAGCGCGAAGGCGATGTCGGTGGCGGTGGGCACGGCCCAGCCGTCCATGGACCCGCCCCCGGCGACGTTGGTCAGCACATAGACGAGCGCGGGTACGGCCATACCGGCCAGGGCGGCCACGACCGGCAGTACGGCTGCCTTCGGGTCGCGTAGGTCACCGGCGACCAGTTCGCGCTTCAGCTCGATACCGGCGACGAAGAAGAAGATCGCCAGGAGCCCGTCGGCCGCCCAGTGCTCGAGGGAGAGGTCCAGGCCGAGCGAGGCGGGGCCGATGTGGAAGTGGCTGACCGTCTCGTAGCTGTCGTGCAGCGCCGGGATGTTCGCCCAGACCAGTGAGGCGATGGCGGCGAGGAGCAGCAGCACGCCGCCGACCGTCTCGGTGCGCAGTGCTTCAGCGACGAAGTTCCGCTCGGTGAGGGAGAGACGGCCGAGGGCCTTGCGGGTGGTGCTGGGCGCGGACAAGAAGAGACCTCCGGTCGGTGGGCAGGGCGGAGCACATGCCGACCAGACTTCCCGGCGCACCTCTTCGACGTGGTTTTGCTTAGTTTACCTAAGTTGACTTTGTTTACTTTACCTAAGGTGCCCCGGATGGCGGGGTAAACGTGATGATCCTCATGTTATGCACAAAGGGGGCACCCGGCGCGTTCACGCCGGGTGCCCCCTCTCGCGGGGTCGAGACCAGGTCAGTCCTCGCTGGGTGCCGCGGGGAGCTTGGCCTGGATGAGGTCCATGACGGTGGAGTCGGTGAGCGTGGTGACGTCACCGAGCTGCCGGTTCTCGGCCACGTCGCGGAGCAGGCGGCGCATGATCTTGCCGGAGCGGGTCTTGGGGAGTTCGGCGACCGGCAGGATCCGCTTGGGCTTGGCGATGGGGCCGAGGGTGGCGCCGACGTGGTTGCGCAGGTCGGCGACGAGGTCGGCGGTCTCGGCGGCGGTGCCCCGCAGGATGACGAAGGCGACGATGGCCTGGCCCGTCGTCTCGTCCGCGGCGCCGACGACGGCCGCCTCGGCGACGGACGGGTGGGAGACGAGGGCGGACTCGACCTCGGTGGTGGAGATGTTGTGGCCGGAGACGAGCATGACGTCGTCGACGCGGCCGAGGAGCCAGATGTCGCCGTCGTCGTCCCTCTTGGCGCCGTCACCGGCGAAGTACATGTTCTCGAAGCGGGACCAGTAGGTGTCCAGGAAGCGCTGGTCGTCGCCCCAGATGGTGCGCAGCATGGACGGCCACGGCTCGGTCAGGACCAGGTAGCCGCCCCCGCCGTTGGGCACCTCGCGGGCCTCGTCGTCGACGACGGTGGCGCTGATGCCGGGCAGGGGGCGCTGGGCGGAGCCGGGCTTGGTGTCGGTCACGCCGGGCAGCGGGGAGATCATCATGGCGCCGGTCTCGGTCTGCCACCAGGTGTCCACGATCGGGGTGCGGTCGGCGCCGATGTGCTTGCGGTACCAGATCCACGCCTCCGGGTTGATCGGCTCGCCGACGGAGCCCAGGACGCGCAGGGAGGTCAGGTCGAACTTGGCGGGGATGTCGTCTCCCCACTTCATGAACGTGCGGATCGCGGTGGGCGCGGTGTAGAGGATCGACACCTTGTACTTCTGGATGATCTCCCAGAAGCGGCCCTGATGGGGGGTGTCGGGGGTGCCCTCGTACATGACCTGGGTGGCGCCGTTGGCCAGCGGTCCGTAGACGATGTAGGAGTGCCCGGTGACCCAGCCGACGTCGGCCGTGCACCAGTACACGTCCGACTCCGGCTTGAGGTCGAAGACCGCGTGGTGGGTGTAGGCGGCCTGGGTGAGGTAGCCGCCGGAGGTGTGCAGGATGCCCTTCGGCTTCCCCGTCGTACCCGAGGTGTAGAGGATGAACAGCGGCTGCTCGGCCTCGAACGCCTCCGGCGTGTGCTCGGTCGACTGGCGGTCCACGATCTCGTGCCACCACACGTCCCGGCCGTCGTTCCAGGCGACGTCCTGCCCGGTGCGGCGCACCACCAGGACGTGCTCGATGATGCCCGCCTTCTCGGCGGCCTCGTCGACGGCGGGCTTGAGCGCGGAGGGCTTGCCGCGCCGGTAGCCGCCGTCGGAGGTGATGACGACCTTGGCGTCCGCGTCCTGGACGCGGGTGGCGAGCGCGTCGGAGGAGAACCCGCCGAAGACCACTGAGTGCGCGGCGCCGATGCGGGCGCAGGCCAGCATGGCGACCGCGGTCTCGGGGATCATCGGCATGTAGACGGCGACCCGGTCGCCCTTCCGCACGCCGAGTTCGAGCAGGGCGTTGGCGGCCCTGGACACCTCGTCCTTGAGCTGGGCGTAGGTGATGGCGCGGCTGTCGCCGGGCTCGCCCTCGAAGTGGATGGCGACCCGGTCACCGTGCCCGGCCTCCACGTGCCGGTCGACGCAGTTGTAGGCCACGTTGAGCTGGCCGTCCTTGAACCACTTGGCGAACGGCGGGTTCGACCAGTCCAGCGTCTCGGTCGGCTCCTTGGCCCAGGTCAGCCGCCGGGCCTGCGCGGCCCAGAAGCCGAGCCTGTCAGCCTTGGCCTGTTCATACGCCTCCGCCGTGACATTGGCATCCGCGGCCAGGTCAGCGGGGGGTGCGAACCTGCGCTCTTCCTTCAGCAGGTTGGCCAGGCTTTCGTTGCTCACGACATCTCCCTTTCCCAGGGTGTCCGTTGTGTCCCAGGCCACAGCTCATCAGACCCGGGGGGCCGATGACAAGGGTCGACGGGAAATTGGTTTAGACCTGTCGTCGGGTAGTCGGGCCTTGATCGGGATCTGGGGACGGACCTCTACGGGTGGTGCGGGCTTGGACCGTTGCCCCTTCCCACGGACGGCACGCCGACCGGGTTCAGGGCGGTTCGGGGCTGTAACGCCCCTCACACCGAGCCCACGTCCGCACCCTCACCCGGGCCCGGTCCTCACGCCGGACTCCGCAGCTCATCCACCCCTTCCACGTGATCGAAGACGTGCTCACCGTCTTCGACTTCGCTGAGCAGGTACGCCTGTGCCTCACCGACGTGGAAGTACATGCCGTGCAGTTCCAGACCGTTCTCCCGCAGCGCCCGCGCCACCGAGGGGTGGGTCCGCAGGTGCTCCAACTGCTGGACCACGTTGGTCAGGCACAGTTGCTCCACCGCGTCGGCGGGCCTGCGCACCGCGAGCCGTGCCCAGGTGCCGCGGTCGTCGGCCATGCGCTCCAGACTCGGCAGCCCGTGCCGCAGCCACCGCCCGAGCGGGGTGCGGGTGTTGCCCGCTCCGGAGTTGAGCAGCGCCTGCATCGCCCCGCACCCCGAGTGTCCGCAGACCGTGATGGACCGCACCTTGAGCACGTCCACCGCGTACTCGATCGCCGCGGCCACCGAGTCGTCACCGCTCTCCTCACCCGGCAGTGGGACCAGGTTGCCCACGTTGCGCACCACGAACAGGTCTCCCGGACCACTGGAGGTGATCATCGAGGTGACGACCCTGGAGTCGGCGCAGGTCAGGAACAGCTGCACCGGCCGCTGCCCCTCCCGCGCGAGCCGCGCCAGCTCGCCCCGCACATGGGGCGCGGTGTTGCGCTGGAACGCGGTGATGCCGCGGAGGAGGTGACGCCCGCCGGAGCCGTCGCCGGAGCCGTTGTGCGCGGCGGGTCCGCCGCCTGGGTTCAGGTCGACGGGGCTGGCCTGAGTGCCGTACGTGCCACACGTGCCGTAGGTGCTGCTGGTGCCGTGCGTGGGGGTCTTCGCGGTGGTCGTCGCGTCCGGTCTGCCGGGTGCCTCCTGCCTCTCCTTCCTCTCGATGTCGCTCTCCTGGTGCCGCCCCGCTCCGGCGGTCTCCGATGAGTCCTCGGACGGGTCACCGGGCGGCGTACTGGCCCCGGTGGGTGCCCCCTCGGACGAGGCTGACGGCGCAGGTGGTGCCGAGGGCGGGACGACCTCGCACTGGTGGTTGCGCCAGGGCGTCCAGGGGCGGCAGCGGCAGTCGGCGACGGGCGTCTGACCGGTCACCCCGGACCGCTCGGCGCCTGGAGCCGGGGAGGCAAGGGGCTCGGCGGTCTGGGTACCGGCGCGGCGGCCGGTCAGTTCGACGCTGCCGCCCTGTGCGGTGTGCGTGTTCTGCCAGTCCTGCAAGGTCTCGTATGCCGCGTGGTCCATGAACGAACCGTCCAGTTCGACGACCGCGTCGGCCCCGTGGGGCACGTGGTGCAGGGTCCGGCTGAGCCGGGGCACCGCGAGGAACGTCAACTGCCCTCTGACCTGGACGTGATGGACTCCCTCCCTCACTTCATGGGTGATACGGGTACGGGTGAGTCGGTGCAGTGCGACACCGACCGCGGCGGCGATGCCCAGCGCCACGCCCTCCAGGACGCCGAGGAGCACCACGCCGAGGATGGTGACGATGTACACCAGCACTTCTCGGTGGCGGGTCACCGTGCGAATGTGGTGCAGGGACACCATCTGGATGCCGACGGACATCACCAGGGCGGCGAGCGAGGCGAGCGGGATCAGCTCCAGGATCGGGACCATCAGCAGCGCGGCGACTACTACGAGAACGCCGTGCAGCATCGTGGAGTTCCGGCTGACGGCACCCGCGTGGACATTCGCGGTGCTGCGTACCGCGACGCCCGCGACCGGCAGTCCGCCGAGGGAGCCGGCGACGATGTTCGCGGCGCCTTGGCCGAGGAGTTCACGGTCGAGGTTGGAGCGGCCGACGCGGGGGGTGGTTCCGCGAGGGTCGGCGGAGGGCTCGCGTACGGCTGGCTGGTCCGGGGTGGGGGGATCGGCGGTCGCCTTACGGGCACTACTGGTCTGGTGGCTGGCGGCCTCGGTCGGGCGGGCCTGGCGTGTCTGCTGGTCGGCGGTCCTGTGGGCGGCCTCGCGGGTCGCGGCCAGCTTGTCCACGGCGACCGCCCCGAGCAGCGACTGCACGCTGCACACCAGAGTGGTGGTGATCACGGCGGTGACGATGCCGAGCACCGGCCCTTCGGGCATCCCGGCCAGGGCGTGGCTGCTCCAGGTCGGCAGATCGACCTTGGGCAGCCGCAGCCCGGCGAGTGAGGCGGCGGCGGTGGCCCCGGCGACGGCGATCAGCGCGGCCGGCACCTTCCGCAGCAGCCGCCCGGCCCGGCCGGGGATCCGCGGCCAGAGCAGCAGCAGGGCCAGGGTGAGCGTGCTGACCACGATGGAGGACGGCTGTAGCTCCGCCAACTGGGCCGGCAGCGCGGCGAGGTTGTCGGGCACGGAACTCTGCGGCGTGCCGCCGAGGACGATGTGCAACTGGGCCACGGCGATGGTGACACCGATTCCGGCGAGCATCCCGTGCACGATGGCGGGGCTGACGGCGAGTGCGCCGCGCGCCACCCGCAGGCAGCCCAGACCGAGTTGGGCGAGACCGGCGAGGACGGTGATGGCGCAGGTCGTCCGCCATCCGTAGCGCTGGATGATGTCGGCGGTGACGACGGTGAGCCCGGCGGCGGGGCCGCTCACCTGGAGCGGGGAGCCGCCGAGCCGTCCAGCGACGAGGCCGCCGACGGCTGCGGCGACCAGACCCGCCTGGAGCGGCGCTCCGGTGGCGAGGGCGATGCCGAGGGACAGCGGCAGGGCGATCAGGAAGACGGCGATGGAGGCCGAGACGTCGGCGCCCGCCACATGGAAGCGGCGGCGCCGGGCGGGCGGGGGGCTGTGGGACTGCCGTACGGGCTTCGACTGCTGTGAGTCGTCGACGGTGCGGTGAGTGGGGGCGCAGGCTGACATGGTTTCCCGTCTCCTCCGGGGCAGCGCGGTCGCGGAACAGGTGGTCCCCGCTCGACGGCGGGGGCGGGTCGCGGCCGTGGGTCACGGCGTACAGCGGCGGGATGCATCAACAATCAGTAAACGAATCGTAATGCAGAGTAAAGGCAAAGCATGGATATTCCGGGCAAATGGGCTAGCCAATCACTCCGAGGAGTGACGTGAGCATTTGATCGGCTTGTCATACAAATTCCTTCTTCGTTCCGTGCGACCTTGGCGACGCCGTCATCGAGTTCGCCGGAGTTCGTGAGAGAAGGAAGAAGGTGGGCGGACATGGCCGCCACCCAGAGGATCGCCGCGGGCGCAGTGGTCGCCGCGGTCTGTGCCGGGTCACTCGCCGGTTGCGGGACCGGCTCCGACGAGACGGGGGAGGGAGCCGCCGGACCGCAGAAGGCCAAGCCCGCCCCGGCACCCGGGAGCGTGGTGCGCCTGATCGGCGACGGTTCCACCGCGTTCACCGGGGCGCAGCCGCACCTGGCGAGACCCGAGCGGCTGAAGCCCGGCGAGAAGCCGCCGCAGTTCGTGGTCTTCTCCTGGGACGGCGCGGGTGAGGACAGCCAGAAGCTGTTCTCCCACTTCCGCCAGGTCGCCAGGGAGAACAACGCGACCATGACGTACTTCCTCAGCGGCGTGTACCTGCTGCCGGAGGACAAGCGCGACCTCTACCGGCCCCCGCAGCACTCGCCCGGCCGCTCCGACATCGGCTTCAACGACGAGCAGGGCATCATCGACACCGTGAAGCAGCTGCGGCTGGCCTGGCTGGAGGGCAACGAGGTCGGCACCCACTTCAACGGTCACTTCTGCGGCCGTGGCGGAGGCGTCGGCCAGTGGTCGGTCGAGGAGTGGAAGGACGAGATCGCCCAGGCCAAGGCCTTCGTGAAGTCCTGGAAGACCAACACGGGGCTGAGGAACTCCGCGCCGCTGCCCTTCGACTACGACAAGGAGCTGATCGGCGCCCGCACCCCCTGCCTGGAGGGCCAGCGCAACTTCACGAAGGCCGCCCGCGAACTGGGCTTCCGCTACGACACCAGCGGCGTCAACAACCAGGTGTGGCCCGGGAAGAAGGAGGGCCTGTGGGACCTGTCGATGCAGCTGGTGCCCTTCCCCGGCCACTCCTTCGAGCAACTGGCCATGGACTACAACTTCATGGTCAACCAGTCCGGCAGCACCAGCCAGGGCGACCCCGCCAAGCACCAGCGCTGGGGCGACGAGATGCGCGACGGCCTGCTCCAGGGCTTCCAGCGCGCCTATGACGGCAATCGCGCGCCCCTGATCATCGGCAACCACTTCGAGTCCTGGAACGGCGGCACCTATATGCGGGCCGTCGAGGAGGTCATCGAGCGGGTGTGCACCAAGGAGGACGTGCGCTGTGTGTCCTTCCGGCAGCTCGCCGACTGGCTGGACGCCCAGGATCCACAGGTCCTGGCCAAGCTGCGCACCCTGAAGGTCGGCGAGGCGCCCCAGCAGGGCTGGGCGTCCTTCCTGTCCGCCCGCCCGGCCCCGGCTCCCAAGGGCGTGCCCGGGGCACCGGCGGGCGGCCGGTAGCCACCGCGGCCGGGCAGTACGGCGGTCGGAGTTCGGGTGCACGGCCGGGCAGTACGGCGGCCGTGAGCCGTGTGCCCGCGGCTCGTGGCTTGTCGCCTGTTGCTTGTAGCGCGTGGACTGTGACGACGGCGGTGGGCCACACTCGGCCGGGCGCGTGTCAGGCGGTGGCCGCGACGACGCGCTCGCTGAGTACGAATGCGGGGTCGACCTGCGCGGCCAGGTCGGCTCCGGTGCGCTCGTTGCCCCAGGACCGGGCGTTCTTCAGGTGGAAGTGCACCATCTGGCGGGTGTAGTGCTCCCAGTCCCGCTGCGGGTAGGTGGCGTCGGCGGTGGAGCGCAGAGTGCGCAGGGCGTCGCGGTTGGCCTCCTCCAGGAGGTCGAAGCGGGACGGGCGGCCCTTCTCCATGGCGCGCACCCAGTCGGAGTGGCCGACCGTGACGACCAGGTCGTCCCCGACCTCCGCGCGGAGGAAGTCAAGGTCGTCCTGGCCCAGCACCTTGTTGCCGACGACCTTCAGGGTGACGCCGTAGTCGCGGGCGTACTCCTTGTACTGGCGGTATACGGAGACCCCTCTCCGGGTCGGTTCGGCGACGAGGTAGGTGGTGTCGAAGCGGGTGAACATGCCGGAGGCGAAGCAGTCCGCGCCCGCGGTCATGTCGACGACCACGTACTCGTCGGGGCCGTCGACCAGGTGGTTCAGGTACAGCTCCACCGCTCCCGTCTTGGAGTGGTAGCAGGCGACCCCCAGGTCGGCGTCCGTGAAGGGGCCCGTGACCATCAAACGGACGGCGCCGCCGTCGAGTTCCACCGGCCGGGCGCAGGCGTCGTAGACCGGGTTGTTCTCGCGCACCCGCAGCAGCCGGGAGCCCGCGCCGGGCGGCGTGGTCTTGATCATCGTCTCGGCGGAGGCGATGCGCGGGTTGCTGCCGCGCAGGTAGTCCTTGATCAGCGGCAGCCGGTCGCCCATCGCGGGCAACGCCGACGCCACCGCCTCGTCGAGGCCGAGCGCGGCGCCCAGGTGCTGGTTGATGTCCGCGTCTACGGCGATGACCGGCGCGCCGGTGGCCGCCAGGTGGCGGACGAAGAGGGACGACAGCGTGGTCTTGCCACTGCCACCCTTCCCAACGAAAGCAATTTTCATGTTCAGTAAGCGTAGTCGTGGGAGGGGCGCCGGATGTGCGCGAACGTGAAGAAGACCACTCAATAGTGGGGCGTGAGCCCGGGGTGTCCGGGACGGGACAGGCCCTAGGGTCGTACTCATGAGTACGACAGGCGGAGCGACCGCCGATCCGCTCGCCGCCCTGGGCTCCCTGCCCGGCGTGGCCGACTCCGTGGAGTCCGTGCGCAAGGCCGTGGACCGGGTGTACGGGCACCGGATCATGCGGCGCCGCAGCAACGAGATCACCTCCGAGGCAGCGCTGCGCGGCGCACGCGGATCCGCCGCGCTGTCCGGCGCGGACTGGGAGCTGGAGGAGGTGCGCAGGCGCAGTGACTTCAGTGGCGACGACGAGGCCCGCGTCGTCGGCGCCGCCCTGCGGCTGACCGCTGAGGCGGGGCAGCTGCTGTCCATCTGGCGGCAGTCGCCCCTGAGGGTGCTGGCCCGCCTGCACCTGGTGGCGGCGGCGGACCAGGTCGACGAGGTGGGACGGCCACGGCAACAGGGCGAACCCGTCGACGAGCCGTTGATCACCCAGCCGCTGCCGAGCGCCGCCGAGGTGTCCGGTCGACTGGAGGGCCTGTCGGAGCTGGTCATCGCGGGCAGTTCCGCTCCCGCGCTGGTCACGGCCGCCGTCGTACACGGGGAGCTGCTGGCGCTGCGTCCCTTCGTCTCCCGCAACGGCCTGGTCGCGCGGACGGCCGAGCGGATCGTGCTGGTCGGCAGCGGTCTCGACCCGAAGTCGGTGTGCCCCGCCGAGGTGGGACACGCGGAGCTGGGCCGTGAGGCGTACCTGGCCGCCTTCGACGGCTATCTGTCCGGCACTCCGGACGGGATGGCGGCCTGGATCGCCCACTGCGGCAAGGCGGTCACGCTTGGCGCGCGCGAGTCGACGGCGGTGTGCGAAGCACTTCAGCGGGGCGCGGCGTAAATGTCGTAGGACCCGCGGGGTGTGGAAAAGAGTTGCGGCGGTACGAGTTCTCGTACCGCCGCTGGCATGTCCACCGGGTTACCAAGCGTCCTCGATGTGTGCCCATCAGGTGGGGTGCTTTGCCCGTCACCTGGTGCGGCTGGCCCGTAATCGACGGGTCGACGTCGCGTGGGTGCTCGATGTCCATGCTCGGTCCGTGGGGCCAATCCTGCGTTCTTAAAGGCGATCCTTTCGGATGTTCCTTTGGTCTCGCGGGCCGTTAACCCCTTTGTACTCCAGGCGTGGAGCGAGCGGAAGTGTCGACTGTGCTTCTTTACTTTTAGGTTCAAAGACGCATTAATCGGACGTCGGTCTTCAGGCGGACACCGACCGGCGTCGGCTGGCGTACCAGACGAGGCCGGCGGTGGCCGCCGCCGCTCCTATGGCCGCCGCGGCGACAAGGGCCGGTCGGGGCGGTACGGAGAGCCGGGGGAGCCTCTGCTTGAGGCGGACAGGCCGGTGGAAGTCGAGGATCGGCCACCCGCGTGAGAGGGCCTCCCGGCGCAGCGCCCGGTCCGGGTTGACGGCGTGCGGATGGCCGACGGACTCGAGCATCGGCAGGTCGGTGGCCGAGTCGCTGTAGGCGTAGCAGCGGGAGAGGTCGTACCCCTCGGACAGGGCCAGCTCCTTGATCGCCTCGGCCTTCGTCGGACCGTAGGCGTAGTACTCCACCTCTCCCGTGTAGCAGCCGTCCTCGCCCACGACCATGCGGGTGGCGACCACGCGGTCGGCGCCGAGCAGTTCGCCGATGGGCTCGACGACTTCGGAGCCGGAGGTGGAGACGATCACCACATCGCGTCCGGCGGTGTGGTGCTCCTCGATGAGGGAGGCGGCCTCGTCGTAGATGATCGGGTCGATGATGTCGTGCAGCGTCTCCGCGACGATCTCCCGGACCTGCTGGACGTTCCAGCCGCGGCACAGCGCGGAGAGATACTCACGCATCCGCTCGATCTGGTCATGGTCGGCGTCTCCGGCGAGGAAGACGAACTGGGCGTATGCGGTGCGCAACACGGCCCTGCGATTGATCAGCCCGCCTTGGTAGAACGACTTGCTGAAGGTGAGCGTGCTCGACTTCGCAATGACCGTCTTGTCCAGGTCAAAGAAGGCCGCTGTGCGGGGCAAGGAGTGGTTTTCCACAAGCCTGAGCATAGGCGCAGCCCATTCGGCGTAAGGTGGGGCGTGTGGGTTTGCCTGAGAAGGCTCTCGGGTACACCATGGAAGTCACGGATCGTTCGCGACCGTGCTAACCCGGTCCGACTCCTCCCCCCCCGAGTCGGCCGTGGGGACGACCCCCGCTCTCCCCCCCGGCGGGGGTCGTCGCATGTCCGGAGGGGTTTTCCTTTCTCTGTCTGGCTTCACTGGGTCGCCGGACCGCGTGATGTCCAGTTGTTGTCATGCACATGACTGATAACTCTATGTGTTCATGGAGCTCCTCTGCGGGAGTCGCGCGCGGGCGGCGCGGAGGTCACCGGTATGGGTGAGGGCGATATTCACAACCGTCGGCACGTCCACAGTTTTGGACCAAGATCCACATGATTTCCGGGATCGCTGCACCGTGATTCCAGCGCGCCTCGTGGCGAGTTCACGGCCGGTTCTGTTTCCGGGGCGCGCATGGCCGGTTCCTATCGGCCGCTCATATGGAGGCCGGTCGCCGGTTCTCCACGGGTTCGGGAATCGCGGGGCCGCAGGCCCGCGCGGAGGAAGCAGCGAAGGGGGAGCACACAGTGGCCGGAGCCGACATCCAGGAACCGCCGCCCACCGTCGGAGGCAGGCAGGGCGGACCGCTGATCGTTACGGAGGACGCCGACCTGCTCGACGACCTGCTGCGCCTGTGCGCCGCGGCCGGTGCCACACCCGAGGTGCGCCACTCGGTGCCGGAGCGCGGCGGTGGCTGGGAGACCGCACCGCTCGTCCTGGTCGGCGACGACGCGGCGCGGCGCGTCCGCGGGGCCACCCGCCGCCGCGGCGTGGTGCTCGTCGGACGCGACCAGGACGACCCGGGCGTCTGGCAGCGCGCCGTCGTGATCGGCGCCGACCACGTCCTGATGCTGCCCGACGGCGAACAGTGGCTGGTCGACCGCATCGCCGATGTCGCCGAGGGCGTCGGCCGCCCCGCGCTCACCGTCGGCGTGATCGGCGGTCGGGGCGGGGCCGGAGCGTCCACACTCGCCTGCGCCCTCGCCGTGACCTCCGCGCGGGAGGGGCTGCGCACCCTGCTGGTGGACGCCGATCCCCTGGGCGGCGGGCTCGACGTGCTCCTCGGCGGCGAAGGCGCGGACGGCCTGCGCTGGCCCGCTTTCGCTGGCTCACGCGGGCGGGTCGGCAGCGGCGCCCTGGAGGAGTCCCTGCCCCGGCTGCACTCGCTGCGGGTGCTCAGCTGGGACCGCGGTGACCGGGTCGCCGTCCCGCCTCAGGCCGTACGGGCGGTGCTCGCCGCGGCCAGAAGGCGGGGCGGGACGGTCGTCGTCGATCTGCCGCGCCGGATCGACGACGGTGTCGCCGAGGCCCTCGCCCAACTCGACCTCGGGCTCCTGGTGGTCCCCGCCGAACTGCGCGCCGTGGCGGCGGCCGGTCGAGTCGCCTCCGCCGTCGGCATGGTCCTGCGCGATCTGCGGCTCGCGGTGCGTGGGCCGTACCCGCCCGGTCTCGACGACCGTGAGATGGCCCGGCTGCTCGGCCTGCCGCTGGCCGGTGAGGTGCCCGTCGAACCGGCGCTGCTGCGCCCGGACGGGGGCAAGGAACCACCGGGAAGCGGGCGGGGGCCGCTCGCCCGGTTCTGCACCGGTTTCTGGGAGCGGGCGCTGATCGAGGCGGGAGCGGCGTGAGGGTGTCTTCCGTGGTGGTGAGGGAGAGGGCTGCCGCTGTAGCGCCGTGTGCCGGCGCCTTCGACGGCGGTGACGGAAGGGGAGGCCGCCGTGTGCGGGGGCCTTCCACGACCGAGACGGAGAGGAGGGCCGCCGCATGATGGCGCCGTACTGGACGCCCGGTGGTCCGGCGCTGCTGGACGGGGTGCGTCGCAGACTGGCCGAGAGCGGCGACGAACCGACGCCCGCGCGGGTCGCCCAGGCGCTGCGCGAGCAGGGGCGGGTCCTCGGCGACGCCGAAGTGCTCGGCACGGCGGCACGGTTGCGGTCCGAGCTGGTCGGCACCGGGCCACTGGAACCGCTGCTCGCCGACGCGTCGGTGACCGACGTGCTGGTCTCGGGTCCGGACCGGGTCTGGGTGGACCGCGGCGGCGGCCTGGAGCTGACCACCGTCACCTTCCCGGACGCGGCGGCCGTACGACGCCTCGCCCAGCGCCTGGCCGCCGTGGCCGGACGCAGACTCGACGACGCCCGCCCCTGGGTCGACGCCCGGCTGCCCGACGGCACCCGACTGCACGCGGTGCTGCCACCGGTCGCGGTCGGCTGCACGCTCCTGTCGCTGCGTGTCGTACGGCCGCGGGCGTTCACCCTCGACGAACTGGTGAAGGCGGGCACCGTGCCGCCGGGCGGCGACCAGGTGCTGCGCGCTCTGCTCGACGCCCGGCTGTCCTTCCTGGTCAGCGGCGGTACCGGCAGCGGCAAGACGACCCTGCTGAGCGCCCTGCTGGGGCTGGTCGGACCGGGTGAACGCCTCGTCCTCGCGGAGGACTCGGCGGAGCTTCGGCCGGATCACCCGCACGTCGTACGGCTGGAGACCAGACCCGCCAACCAGGAGGGCGCGGGCCTGGTGACGCTGGAGGACCTGGTGCGCCAGGCACTGCGGATGCGGCCGGACCGGCTGGTCGTGGGTGAGGTACGCGGTGGCGAGGTGGTGCATCTCAACCTCCGTCACGCACCAACACTCGTGCCCTGATCGAGCCAGGTTGGAAGCGAGCGCCTGTCTATGCGCTGTTGCGACCCTGAGTCTTCGCCTCACGCAGCATGTCGATGATCAACTTCCGGTCCTCCACGGAGAGTGGCATCTCCCACGCCGTCCGCTCCAGCCGGTCCGACAGATCGGCGTAGACGGCGTCCTGGTCCGCTTCGGCGTCGGCCACCTCGATTGGCGTCCCGTCGCGGTAGGCGCGACTGATCGTGCCTGTCTTGAGACCCAACGCCCTTTCCCAGTCCGCGCGCTTGCTGCGGCGGATCTGGGTGTGCCCTCGCTCGGTGACGCTGACGGTCGGCGCTGAGATGCCGACGCGCCTCGCGAGGGCTTCCTGCGTGAGATCGAGATCTTCGCGGCGGCTTGCGAGCTGCTGGCCGACCGAGGTGGGGGCGCTCGGAGTCTGGCTCATGGTGCCCAAGCTTGACACTCACTCTCATGGAAATCTACGCGGACTCTAAGTGACCACTTGAGATTCCAATCACTCTCCCATCCGGGACTGGTCGACTGCTTGCGAATCTAATTAGATTCTGCTTCGATTCACGTATGGAACTTAGGTCGAACGGATCCGAGATCCGCCGTCGCCGCGTGCTCAAGGGCCTCTCGCTCACCGAGTTCGCGCAGATGACGGGATACACGCTGAACCACGCCAGCCAGGTAGAGCTGGGCAACAACAAGGCCGGTCCCGCCTTCCTCCGTAAGGCCGCGCACCTCTTCGAGTGCGAGGTCAGCGACCTCCTCATGGAACAGCGCCCGCAGGGGCGCAGGGGCGCGGCGGCGTGAGCGGCCGGGTCTGCCTGACGCCCGATGAGGCGTTCGAGGCCGGGTTCAACGAGCCGTGTCAGCACGGCCTTTCCGACCCGGAGGACTGCCCGCGCTGCCGACTGAGTGACGCCGAGATCGGCCGCCTGGTCGTGCTCCTGTCCGGCTCTCTCGGCCAGCGCCCACAGTCCACGGCCAGCGCCGCCTGACCAACAAGTGCGGGGCCGTGCCCGGCTCCACCCGTGCACGACCCCTCGGCACATCCACACCCATACCTCTGACCAGGAGTGGACACCCGTGACCGCATCATCCCAGACGCCCGGGGCGCAGCCCCCGCGGCATGACCCACGCCCCCAACAGGCCGTCGTCGCCTCCTACAGCGGGGTGGTCCCGGCGCCCGCGGGCTCGGCGACGCCCGCCCCCGCGAGGACCACCCCGGTGGACGCCGCGACCACCGTCATCACCGCGGCGATGGCGCGGGGCGAGTCGACCGCACGCGACCTCGCCCAGGCCGAGCAGGACGCCGGAGTCCTCGCCGACGCGACCCGCGAGCAGGCCGCCATCGACGCCGCCCGCGCCCAGGCCCGCACCGAGTGCGCCGCCGAGATCGCCGAGCTGCGCCAGCAGTTGGCTGCGATCGCCGGTTCGCGCCGACAGGTCCAGGCCGTACTGCGGCTGTGCGAGGGCCGCCGAGGCGACGACATGCTCCTCGTCTCTGCTGTCGCGGTCGCCGCCGAGTGCGGCACCACCGCCCTCGACGGGCTGCCGATGAAGCTCACCTGGAACGGCGACGCCCAGGTCCCCGACGCCCACACCACGCACAAGCAGGTGATCGTCAGGTGCACGTCCGCGTACGGCGGCCGAGCCGACCTCGTCATCGACGGCGAGGACCGTACGAAGCTGGCGTCACTCCTCGACTCCGAGATCATCCGCGACATCAACGCCCCGTGCCCGCACGAGGAGAACTGCGGCAGCACGCACGACCTCGACGGCACCGACGTCTTCGGCTGGTTCCACCTGGACGTAGCCGGTATCGAGGGCGGTCCGCGCTGGTACTGCTCGCCCGGCTGCGTGAACGCGGCGATGCTCCGCGCCGGTGACGACCTCGCCCTCATGGACCAGGCCGCCGCCGTCGACCCCGACCAGCAGGCCCCGGGCCTGCCGTACGAGGGGGACCCGCTGACGTACGGGCCGAGCGGCATCCGGTGCGGCTGCGGCCTGGACGCCCACTCCAACCTGGTGCCCTGCCAGCCCGTCGCCGAGGCCGACCGCCAGGCCGAGCAGGGCGGTGCCTGGTGAAGCCGACCCAGGACACCTACCTCGGGTGGGAGGAACTGGTCCACCGCCGCGGCTGCGAGCAGCCCCGCTGGGAGGTCGACCTGCGCCTCACCCACGACGAGTCCCGCTACCGGGGCCACGGTGAGGAGCCGCTGAAGCACCAGTGCCCGGAGGAGCGCTGCGACCACGGCAACCGGTTCGCGGCGATCACCGTCCGGATCGTGTGCCGGTCCTGCGGCACGGCCGAGGTGATCACCGGTGAGAAGAACGACGACACCGGCCGCTCCAGCACGAGCACCGCCTTCCTCGGGTACGGGCTGCCGCCCCGCAAGGTCGCCGGGCTGTTCCTGTGGCCCGGTGCGCCGTTCTTCTCCTACGGCCGCCTGACCACGACCGAGCCGCACGACTTCCTCGTCACCGCCGACCGCGTCGACCGCGTCGAGAAGAAGGCGGTGGCCGGGCAGATCACGCAGACGCGCGGCAAGCGCGGTGGCGTGGTGTGGTCGGCGGCTGCCGTGCAGTCCGAGAGCGGCCCGTACGGCGCCGGGATGGGCCTGCGCTGGGCGCACGCGGAGGAGGGTTTCAAGACCATCACCGCGGCGGCCAAGTGGATCGCCGCCCGCCTCGCCGAGCACACCACGGCGGGCGGTGGTCAGCGGTGACCGCCATCGAGGAGGCGACCGGTACGGCCGGGCGAGGGAAGAGCACCCGCAGCGGCACCCAGCCGTTCGTGGGCGATGCCACCCACGCCCCGTCCGTACTGCCCCACCTGCCC
>NZ_JBEYHH010000018.1:0-175988 GCF_040635175.1 Streptomyces sp. NPDC006997 | reverse complement strand
CTGAACGCCTTCCAGATCGCCTTCGAAGGCCGGCTCACCCCGGCCGCCAACTGACCACTACAGAAACTGGATCAGCCGTCTACTGGACACTCCCGCTTCTCAGGCGCCGGGCGAGGTTCCAGGGACGGTCCTGGTTCTCTCTGCGGACCTGGGGCGGAACGAGTATCGCGGAGATCACGAAGAGGCGGCCGGAGGCGGCGGCGCGCAGCAGGCTCCCGGGAAGGTGTCCGTCGAGGCCCTGCCACCAGGGCCCGTCGCCGCGGACGGGGAAGCCGTAGGCGCATCCGGACAGCTCGGTGGACTCCGCGATCACCAACTCGAATCCCGGTCGGTGCACGTCCGCCGTCAGCCGTCGCAGAAAGGCGCCGCGGGCCTGGTCCCATGCCCAGGGGCCACCTCCCGAGGTCCGTGCGTACAGATCACCCAACTCCGTCATGCGGTCCTCGACCTGACCTCGTGTCAGCGCACGGACGCGTTCACCCGCGCGTGGCGACGCACCTCGCTCCGGCCCCGGCCGACGCTGCCTGCGGGGACCTCGCCGGTCCAGGCCAGCGCACCCGCCGAGGAACTCGGTGGTCGTCGGCGGAAGTGGCACGTTCACGGTCATGGGCACTTGCCCTGTCCCGGGCACGGGCGGACCCGGCCCGCTGTGGTCGGTCGCCGAGGGCGGCACGGGTGTAGGAGCCGGTGCGCGAGGAACTCTCGGTATCTCCACCGTACTCCCGGCGCGCGTATGCCCCCGCGGTGGACCTGACCGCGGCGGCCGGCATGGCGCAACTGCCCGGCATCCTGCGCTCACTGGCCTGGGACCACACGGGACCGCCCAGTGCCGTCGTCGACCGCCTCGACGCCGCCATGCCTGTGATCACCACCGTCCCGCTGGCCACCCTGATCCTCGCCCGCGTCGAGGGCGACCCGGACACGGGCCCGTGGACGCTGCGCTGGACCAGTGCGGGACACCCGCCCCCGCTGCTCCTCTCCCCGGACGGCACGGCGCACTACCTGGAAGCAGGCCAGGGGCTCCTCCTCGGTACCGGTCCGGTCACCGGCGCGGGCGGCCGACCGGACGCCACACATGCCCTGGAGCCCGGCTCCACCCTGCTGCTGTACACCGACCGACTCGTCGAGACCCCGGGCAGCGACCTCGACACGGGCCTGGACCGGCTGCGCCGGCACACCCTCGTGCTTGCCCACGAACCGCTGGACACGCTGTGCGGTGACGTGCTCGCCCACGTTCCGCCCGGCAGCACCGACGACGTGGCCCTGCTCGCCCTGCGCGTGCCGCCGCCGTGAGACGGCGGGGGGCGTCCGCTCACCCGCCGCCGCGCCCCGGCCACGCGGCGGGGGAGCGCGCGGCGTCGGCACTGATGACCAGCCGTCACACCGCGTTCACGCGGTGTGGAGTAGGCTGAGGGAACGAGGGCATCAGGCGCGCCGGTGGCGGACCGGCTCCACCCTCACCGGCGTACATCACGCGGGATGGGGTTTCCCTTCAAGCCGAGGTTCCCCCTTCGATCCGCATGCGTCGTCGCATTGCGGCAAGAGCGCGCAGGCTCGACTTCCGGTACGCCGACCACCACCAGCGCACATCCGGTGTCCAGCCGGGGCGGGTGGACCATCGGCCTCGTGCACCCGCGCCCTCCACGCCGCAGCCGGGCCCGGCACCCGCCGCCCCGCACCGGACCGCCTCACCGCCCGCCGCACCGGACCACCCCGGCCGATCACCACCCTCACCGGGCGGACTCCCTCACCCTGCCGAACCGCCTGGCAACCCACCCCATCAGAGAGAACTCACATGACCACCACCGCCCCGGACCCACCGTCCGCCCTGCCCCTTCCCCTCCGCCTGCGTCTCGCGCCACACGGCGTGCTGCCCCGCCGGATCGACGGAGTGTGGTGGCCGCACTCCCGCGACCTTCTGACGCAGCTCCCGCAGCTGCTCGCCGCGCTGCCGCACGCGTGGGGCGACATCTCCGCCGTCACCGTGGACGCCGCGGCCTGGTCGGCGGCACCGGGGCGCATGCTCGTCGCCAACCAGGTCGTGCGGCTGCACAAAGCCCTCGCCTCGCCGCACGCCCCGCACCGAGTCGTCCTGCTCTCCCCCGGGCTCGGCCGTTGGGACCTGCTGGTGATCCCGCCGGACACGACCGAGGGAACCGCCGCCCGCCTCATGGCCGACGCGCTGGACGACCGCGTGCCCGACGCCGACGGGGAAGCGCGACCTCCGTCCCCGACGGCGGCGACGGGCCCGAGCGGCCGTGTGGGTCCCATCGGGCTGGGAACCCGGCCCCCTCGGTGGTAAGTGCCGTCGGCGGCACGTCCGTGTACGCGCCGTCCCCGCGTCCGTCTCGCCCAAAGGCCACTCCGTGCCATCCGCCCGCTTCTCAGAGAGTCTCGCCTTCATGACCACGGCCACCACCCTCACCACGCGTTCCGACACCCCTGGCAGCGACTTCGCCCGGCTGTCGAAGAACATCGCGGACGCCGGACTGCTGGGGCGCCGCCCCGGCTACTACACGCTACGGATCACCGCGGTGACCGGCCTCTACGTCGCCGGATGGATCGGGTTCGTCCTCCTCGGCCCCTCGTGGTGGAGCCTGGCGATCGCCGCCTTCATGGCCGCCATGTACGGGCAAGTCGCCCTGCTGGCCCACGACATGGCCCATCGGCAGGTGTTCCGCCGTCGCCGGGCCAGCGAGTTGTCAGGGCGGCTCGCCGGGGCTTCGATCGGCATGGGTTACGGCTGGTGGCAGGACAAGCACACCCGTCACCACGCCAACCCGAACACCGCGGACCTCGACCCCGACATCGGCCCCGACCTGCTCGTCTGGTCCCCGGACCAGGCCCGCGCCGCCACCGGTCTCCCCCGCCTGCTCGGCCGTTGGCAGGCGTTCCTGTTCTTTCCCCTGCTCACACTGGAGGGCTTCAACCTGCGCGTGTCGAGCGGCAGGGCGATCGCGAACCGCCGTCTCAGGCACCGGACGCTCGACGGCGCCCTGCTGTTCGCGCACTGCGCGGTCTACCTGACCGCCCTGTTCTGGGTCCTGCCGCCCGGCATGGCGATCGCCTTCCTCGCCATCCACCAGTGCCTGTTCGGCGTCTACCTCGGTTCCGTCTTCGCGCCCAATCACAAGGGCATGCCGATCCTGTCGGCCGACGACCGCCCCGACTTCCTCCGCCGCCAGGTGCTCACCTCACGCAACGTCAACGGCGGTCGCTTCACCGACCTCGTGCTCGGCGGCCTGAATCACCAGATCGAGCACCACTTGTTCCCGAGCATGCCCAGCCCCAACCTGCGCAAGGCCCGCGCCATCGTCCGGCAGTACTGCCGGGAGCTGGGCGTGGACTACACGGAGACGGGGCTGGCCACCTCGTACCGGCAGGCGCTCGCCAGCCTCCACGACGCCGGCGCACCGCTCCGGCAGACCGGCGTCCGAGCCTAGTGTTCCGGGCGCTTGTGGGGACGGCGTCGAGGACGCAGCCGTCCACGTCCGCCGTCCCGGCGCTCTCCGCCACCGTTCGCCTCGGCACCCCGGTGGTGGACGGGCTGGCTGTCGGTGGGTTTCCGGTCCGGCGCGACCACACCGCCGCGGTCGTAGTAGAAGGCGGCCGTCCTCTCCCCGTGCTGAGAGTTCAGCCGGTGGATGAGGAACGCGCCTGCCGCGATCACCGCCAACACCACGATCACTGTCACGAAGACGTCCATCGTCCTCACACCCTCTCCGGCTAGCCCGTCGGCGCCACCCTGACCACCCGGCTCCACGCGGGAACGACGGAAGCACCGACTGCGTGTCCCCCTTCCGACTCCCACACCGCCTCCCCGGCGCGGTCGACCTCGGTGGTCGCCGTCAGCCGTGCGGCATCCGCCACCAGGCTGCTCGCGGTCGCCGTCCGGCGTGGGTCGCTCACGGCGGCCATCAGCCAGGCGGCCGCGGCCGGAGGCGTCTGCGGGGGTACGACCAGGAGGTTCCAGCGACCCGCGTGGTAGGAGAGCAGGAGGAGTTCGTGCTCGTCCTGCTCGAAGCGGAACCAGCCCACCTTCACCACATGCGCGGCGACGGGCACCTTGCGCGGGACGACCGGCCACTGGGCGGGGTTCACCGTGACCCGGGTGATCCGTCCCCACAGCGGGTCGAGAACAGCGGTCAGGGAGGGCAGTTCGGCGGCGAGATCACGCGAGCGCGGCCACCAGGCACCGTCCAGCAGGAGCGGTGCCGAACCGGCGGGAGCAAGTGACAGACGCACAGGAGACGTGAGGTGTCGGTCTTCGGATGTCATCGGATGGAAGACGGTCGCAGTCATGACGCGGACCCTGCCCCGGGCGGGCCGGAGCCGGCCCGGCGTATTCGATCACCGCGAACGACAAGGGCGCGAATGCCCGTGCGCGGAGTGTCCCCGGTCCGTTCAGCCTACTCTTCGCGGCGTCCGAGCGGGTACGTCGGAGTACAGTGACCGACATCCCCTCTCCGACTCCGACGCGCAGCGAGGTCGTCATGACGTCCCAGGAACCGCCCCCCGCCGGGTACGCCGAGGTCCAGGTCGTCGCCGCGTCACCCGAGGTCGCCCGTCGGGTGGCCCAGGTGCTTCGCCACAGCTTCGCCGCGACCGAGCAGCGCAGCTTGCCCGCGGGCGCCGAAGGCGGGACCCGTCTCGAACTCACCGTGGACACGACCCGTGTGGAGGGACCGGCCCGTTCATGGCTGGAAACCAGCCGCTGAGGCCGTGCCCCTTGTGAGAGCGGCTCGAGGAGTAGCCTCAAGGGTGTCGAGGGCTTTCGCGGGTCGGCACCGTCGCCGGTCCCGTCCTCGGTGAAACACCACCGGGTGCTCCGTCTGGCGACGAAGTCCCGCAGTCAGGCGTATCACCATGACCTTGAACACCACCCAGCTCCGTCCGCACGCGGCACCCTTCCGTCCACGGTCCGCGCGCCTCGTCCTCGGCTCTGCCAGCCGTTTCGGGCAGCCGGACGGCGCTTGGTGGCCCCGCACCCGCGACCTGGCGCGTGAACTCGGCGAATTGGCCGACGTGATCGATCCGCTGTGGGGCCGCCTCACCCACGTCGCCGTCAACCCCCGCCACTGGTGGCCCGTCCCGAGCGGTCTGGTAGTCGTCAATGATCACGAGGTGACGGTCGACCGCTTCACCGATTCGTTGAATCGGCACAGGATCCTGTTGCAGTCCTACACTGCGGGCTGCTGGGATCTTCTCGTGGTTCCGCCGCCGACCAATTCGTCGTCGGCCGCCCTGCTCATGGCCGCGTCCGCGTCCCCGACAAGGTGAACGGCAGAACGGCACCCGTCCGCCGCACCGAGCCCTCCGCCCGCCGCCGGGCCCCTGCGCGCCGCTCCTGGGGCACGCGCGCGATCAGGTCGATTGCCCCGGGGCGGCTCGCTCGGTGCCGGTGTCGATGAGGATCTGTTCCGCCCGCGTCTGACCGCCAGCGCGAACGGCCGCGGCCATGGCGGCGTGCGCGGCGTCGCGCGTCGCGTGCGGCGGGACCACGAGGAGGGCGAAGAGATCCTTGTCGCCCCGAGTGACGAGGATGGTGTCGTCACCGACCGGGAACGAGTCGATGTGGACGATTCGGTCGCCGATCGTCATCCGCGTCGGCAGCCCGTCCCAGGCGTCGCCGTCCAGGCCGACCCGGGTGATGGGCCCGAGATACTCGGACAGCGCCGTGACCAGGCCCGGGAGTTCACTGGCGATATCGCGGGAACGCGGCCACCACGCCCCGTCGAGTGCGCCCTGCCGGTCGTGGGTCGTCTCCAGCCGCACCACGGCCGTCCCTGGTCGTGGCACCGCCTGATGGACAGCGTCGGGCAGGAGCCTGGTCACCCGCGAAAAATCTGACTCGGACATCGCGCTCGCCTGCCTACCGGAAACGACAGCACCGAAACCCTCTTCGCTTCACGGTACTCCTCGGCTGACGGCGGCCAGGGGCCCCACCGGTCGCCGAGGCGCTGTCCGCCACCGCCTGGCCCGCGGCGGCCCCGTCGGGGCAGGCGGCTTTCCGGCACTGCTCGGCCGGGATGCGGCAGCAGGCGAGGCTGACCCGCACCGGGAGCGGTCGGCGGTGTCCGGTTGACCGCCCTCCCGGCCGGGCATCCGGATGTGCCTTGCGCAGGTGCAGATGCCGGGAGGACGGCCACGATAGCGTGGGCGGAACGCGCCGGAAGGCGCGCGGGGTGGGGTTTCTTGTGTCCACGTGGCGGTACCCCGGAGGTTTCCCCTTGTCTGCTGCACCGCGTGAGCGTTCGGTCTTTCTCGGGCTGCTGCCCTGGCCAGAACGCGTGCAGGTGGCCCGCGCGCTGCGGACGGAGACCGTCGGCGGCCTGGTGCTGCTGGGCGCCGCCCTGGTCGCGCTGGTGTGGGCGAACACCCCGTGGAGCGCTAGCTACGAGTCGCTGCGTGACGTCCACTTCGGCGTACCCGTGCTGGGGCTGGACCTTTCGGTGCAGCACTGGACCGCCGACGGGCTGCTCACCGTCTTCTTCCTGGTCGCCGGGATCGAACTCAAGCGCGAACTCCTGGTCGGCGGGCTGAGTACCCCGGCCATGGCGCTCCTGCCGGTCGTCGCCGCGGTCTGCGGCATGGTGGTACCCGCGGCGATCTACCTGGCCGCGGTCACGGCCGGAGGCGGGCGGGCGGATGGCTGGGCGGTGCCGATGGCCACCGACATCGCCTTCGCCCTTGCGGTGCTCGCCGTGCTCAGCACCCACCTGCCCACCGCACTGCGGGCCTTCCTGCTGACCCTCGCGGTCGTCGACGACCTGGGCGCGATTCTGGTCGTGGCGGTGTTCTTCTCCAGTGGTCTGCGACCGGCCGCGCTCGGCGGGGCCTTCGCCGGGCTGGTGGTGTTCTACCTGTTGCAGCGGTTCCGGGTGCGCGGCTGGTGGTGGTACGTACCGCTGGGCGTGGCCATCTGGGCGCTGACCTACAACGGCGGTGTGCACGCCACCGTGTCCGGCGTGGCCATGGGCCTGGCCCTGCGCTGCGTCCGGGGCCCGGAAGCGGGGGAGGACTCCTCCCCTGGGGAACGCGCCGAGTACCTCCTGCGACCAGTGTCCGCCGGTTTCGCCGTACCGCTGTTCGCCCTGTTCGCCGCAGGAGTGAGTATCTCGCCCCGCATGCTGGGCGAGACCTTCACCCGACCGGAGCCGCTGGGCGTGCTGCTGGGACTGGTCGTCGGCAAGTCGGTGGGGATCTTCACCGGAACGTACCTCGCCGCCCGGTTCACCCGCGCCCGGCTCAACCCCGACCTGGCGTGGGCCGACGTCTTCGCCCTCGCGGTGCTGTCCGGCATCGGTTTCACGGTCGCCCTCCTGATCGCGGAGGTGTCCTTCCCCGACCCCACCGCCACCGGGCAGATCAAGGCCGCGGTCCTGCTGGGCTCGGTGCTCGCCGCGGGCGCCGCCACGCTGCTGGTCAAACGTCGTGACCGCGTCTACCGCAGGCTGTGGGAGGCGGAGAGCCGCGACGAGGATGCCGACGGCATCCCCAACGTCTACCAGCAGCACCCGGACAGGCCCGCCCCCGGCGAGCACTGATCGTCGGCAACAGCGGCCGCTCACTCACTGGATGCCGTGACCGGCCGCGACTACCCACGGCCTCGCCTGCCGCTGAGGAGGCATGATTTCCAGTGCGCGAACGCGAAGCTCCCGTCGGTGCCTCAGCACGTCACCACGCTCCGGGAGCGGTTGCAGGGACGTGAGCACGGCGCTCATCCGCCTCACGGCGCCGTGCCCGTACCGTGCCCTTCAGCCCGGACAGACACGGTCAACAGAGGCAACGCCAAGCACTCGCGCCAACCCCCGCGCAACAGGGCTGCGCAGGTCAGCAGCAGTCTGCCCGCCCAAGCGCCGTCGCTTCCCAAGCTGAGAGCGCGAGTTCGATTCTCGTCACCCGCTCCATGATTGAGGCCCAGGTCAGAGACCCGGGCCTTTTTGCTGTCCGCTTGATCAGTGGTCACGTTGCAGATTCGCGGCAGAGCGCTGAGCAGCGGGGTGCGAGGAGGCGGAAACAACCAGCACGGTCAACCTCCGGGCAACCTCGTGCGCAGCGAGCGCCGCTCTACAGGGTGCCTTGTCTCAGACCTTCTCCGCGCTCACGCGCGGATGCTCGGCGGTGAGCAACCCGATGTCTTCCACGTCCGAGGTCAGGATCGTCACCCGGCCGGGATGCTGCAGGGCGGTCGCGCACAGCATGGCGTCGATGGCGTACTTGTGGCCGTGCAGCCCCGCCGCACGCAGCAAGGCGGCAGCGGACTGCGCGAGGGTTTGGGTCACCGGCTCGACACTCAGGCGGGACAGGGTCCACTTCAGGGCGGCGTCATTGGTCTCCGGGTGGATCACCTCGACCAGCACGGCGGCCGAGGTGATCACTGGCAGGTCCGCGTCGCGCGCCGCCGTCAGCCACTCGTGAATCTCCCGATCCCGCTGCACGGCCTTCGCCAGGCCCTCGCTGTCCAGGACCAGGGCACCGCTCACGCGGCTACCCCGGCGTTCGAGTCGCCTCCGGTCAGTCGGGCGCGCTTGGCCGCCACGGCCGCGGGGTCGGCCGGGCCGTGCATCTCGTCGAAGTCCGCGATCAACTCGTCCAGGTTGTCGCGCTCGATCTGGCGCTGGGCCGCCTTCTCCAGGTACGCCGAGACGCCTCGCTTGCCGACCCGCTCACGGATCGCCTGAAGGGTTCCGGCGGTCAGCGTGACGGAGATACCGCTGGTGGGGCCGTCGCCGGGTGGGAAGTCCACGTCATCAGTCACACGTCAAGTATGCCATTCAATATGGCATAGCGCGCAGTGCGTGTACGGGCCGGGCCAGCACGTGTCAGAGCCGCGCGAGTCGCCCGAGTCCCCGTCACTTCCCTGACGGAAGCCGCGGGTTCGACTCTCCTCGCGTCAGAGCGGGAGATCGTCGGGGAGTACCCGAAACGCCTTGTGGTGGCCCAAGGGGCGTACGGCCCGGAAGTCATGTCGGTCGAGGGTCAGGATCGCGTCCGTGTCGTAGTCGGCCGCGAGCGCCACGTTGACCGCGTCAGCGAGGTCGAGGTCCAGCGCACGGTAGCGGACGCGGACGGACTGCGCGGCGCCCACCATGGGTGTGAGGCATCGGGCCGTGGCCGTGGAACCGCGACGTGCTCGCCGCCTCTTACACCGAACCACTTCTCGTGGAGGCCGAAGTCCACAGGCGTGAACCCGCGTCCTGTGACTGGCTCGACCGCTACGTCCACCGGCTGGCGGAGCTTCCCGAGGCCCGCGAACCCGCGGGCGCGCCCTCTGTGTCCGTGTCGGGCGGTCGGCCGAAGGCCGTGGTGGCGCCCGGCGCACGGGCAGTTCGGTGTGCGGTTCGAGGGGGGCTGCCGCGTGGTGGCTGCCGGCAGGTTTCTACGAGCCTTCGGCAGACAGCTCGTAGCCGGCTTCCTCGATCGCCGCGCGTACGTTCGCGGTGTCCAGCGCCTCGCCGCTCGTGATCACAACCGTGCCGCTGTCGACGTCCACGTTGACAGCCGTAACACCCGCGATTCCTTCGAGCTCTTCACCGACCGACTCCGCGCAGTGGCCGCAGACCATGCCTCGGACGGTGTAGACACGCTCGGTCACGGTGCCACCGTCTGCTGCCCGCCGGGCCCGTCGCCCCGGAGAGTGCGGGTGGTCATGTGCGCCCGGCTCATACGCCCATCCGGCGCGAACCGGCCGAAGAAGTACACCTCGGTGGCGAGGTCCTTGCCGCGCTGCGAGGAGTGCATGGTGTACCGGGCGGCGAGCCGGTCGCCGTCGACGACGGCCTCGTGCACCTCCATCCGCAAGGTGGGGCGGTTCTTGCGCACGGGAAGGCAATGCGCGATGAGCTTGTCGCGGTCCATCCGGTGACCGTCGGCGATCTCCACGATGTCCGGAGTGTGGTAGCGATCGATGATCACCGCTGCGTCCTCGTCCGACCGCAGCAACTCCTCGGTCAAGGAGGTGTAGAAGTCCGCGATGAACTGTCCGGGGTCGGTGCTGCCAAGGGGTCGCATGTCGCTCCCGCTGTCGATGTACGGACGCTATCTTTTACGAGCTGTCAAATATACAGTCGCTGACAAGTTTGGCAACATGTAAGAGATGAAGTCATCCCCTTCCCGCAACCGCCGCGCTGACGCCCGCCGCAGCAGGGCCGCCATCCTGGATGCCGCAACCCAGGTCCTCAACGTCGAGCCCGACGCCGGCCTGGAGACCATCGCCGGGGCCGCGGGGGTGACCCGACCGACGATCTACGCCCACTTCCCCTCCCGGGAACAGCTCTTGCTGGCCGTGGTCGAGCGGATCACCGACGAGGCCGTCGCCGCCATGGACGCCATCGATCTGGACACCGACACCGCGACGGGAACGCTGCTCCGCATGATCGGTGCCAGCGCCCAGGTGACCGAGCGTTATCCCGTGCTGCTGAAAATGATCAGCGCCCAGCCCGTCAGCGCAGAGGTCGACCGCGACCGGCACCTGCCCGTCACGGAGCGGATTGGACGGGTGATCGAGCGAGGTCAACAGGCCGGGGAATTCGACGACAGGCTTCCCGTCGACTGGCTCGTCGCCTCGATTACGGCGCTCGGGCACACGGCGAGCACGGAGCAGGACGCCGGCCGACTACCCGCGGCGGTGGCGCAGGATGTGCTGCGTGTCAGCCTGCTCCGCCTGCTCGGCGCCGCCGAACCAGCGGACGCCCGAGGTAGTGCACCGTCCGCGCCCGATGCGAATGCCGGGGACTGCTGCGGCTAACGAGGCATCCGGACGCCCGATGTCAGGATCACGGCGGGCGCGGTACTGATGTGACGCGGTCCCGGCTTGCCGGTCGGGCGTCGCCGGTGCCGTGCCCTCGGTGGGCGGCGCAGAGGGCTTGGCCTCGTCGCCCCCACCCTGACCGCCGCCGAAGCCGTGACGCGGCACATGTCCTCGGGGACCGTCGCACCGCCGGATCAGACGACGTGGTGGCCTTCAGCCGCCGACGCAGCCTCAAGGGCGGGGCGGGAACACGACGCCGGCGGATCACGCACACCCGGCAGTGGCCGAACCCGGTGCCACTGTCGACGGATCAGTCGAGGCTGACTCGGGGCAGGTGCCGGTCCAGGAACGCCGGCACCCACCAGTTGGCCCTGCCCGCGACCTTCATGAACGCCGGTACCAGGAGCAGGCGGACGAGCGTCGCGTCCAGCAGGACCGCCACGGCCAGGGCGAGGCCGAATTCCTTGAGTTCGAGCACGTCGGCGACGAGGAAGCAGCCGAAGACGGCCGTCATGATGACCGCGGCGGCGGCGATCGGCCTCGCCGTGTGCGCCAGGCCCTTGGCCACCGCGTGGTCGTTGTCGTGCGTGCGGAGGTACTCCTCCCGCATCCGGCCGATGAGGAACACCTCGTAGTCCATGGACAGGCCGAACAACAGGGCGAAGACCATGATCGGGAGGTAGACCTGGACGAAGCCCGCGCTGGTGAAGTCGAAGAGGTCTTCCAGGTGCCCTTTCTGGAACACCCAGGTCGTGATCCCGAAGGCCGCGAAGGTCGCGAGCAGGTTCAGCAGGACCGCCTTCAGCGGCAGCAGCAGCGAGCGGAAGATCAACAGCAGGTAGAAGAACGTCAGCGTCAGCACCATCCCCATGACCAGGGGGAGTTTGCCGAGAGTCTCGTCGGACAGGTCGGTGAACTGTGCTGTCTCGCCACCCACCAGCATCTGCGGGCCGGCCGACGCGGTCCGCGCGGGGATCACCTCGTCCCGCAGGACCTCCACCAGGCCGGTCGCCTCGGAGGAGTCCACGGGAGCCCTCGGCACGATCGTGATGACCGTGCGGTTGCCCCCACCGCCGACATTCACCGTCTGAGCGAGGACCCGGCTTCACCGCCGGATCCTGCTCCAGCTGTCGCAGTGCCTGCGGGGACACCGTCCCCGTCGTCTGTCTGAGCAGCGTCGAGACGGAGTACACGCCGGCCACCCGAGGGTCCTCAGCCAGCGACCGCGTGAACGAGTCGATCGTCGCCAGGTCGCTCGCGCTGAGCGCCCCCGAGCCCTCATGCGACGCCAGGACCTGGACCGGGGACAACGCGCCGGCGCTGAACTTGTCGGCGAGGATCGCGGCGCCCTTTCCGGACGGCTCGTCGGAGATCGCGGAGATGCCCAGGTCGATGCCCAGCTTGATGCCGGCCGTCGGCAGGGCGAAAAGGACCAGCAGGACCGCGGCGGGGACGGCCATCCACGGGTGGGCGAGAACGGTGCGGGCCCAGCGTTCCCAGCCGCCGGGCCGTCCGGTCGCGTCCGCGACGTCTTCCCTCGGCCGCAGACGCCGGGGCAGTGCCCCTCGGTTGACACGCTCGCCGAGCGCCGCCAGCAGCGCGGGCAGCATCGTCCAAGCGACCACCAGCGTGCACAGGACCACCAGCACGGAACCCAGCGCGATGCCGTGGAACAGCGGCGAGTCCACTACGAACAGGGAGAGCAGGGAGATGGCGACGATCGCGCCGGAGTAGGCGATCGTGCGGCCGCTCGTCGCCATCGCCACACCCACCGAGTGGGCGACGGCGTCAGCGCGTTCCCCGTACCGGACACGGGTCAGCTCCTCGCGGAAGCGGAACAGGATGAAGAGGGAGTAGTCGATCGAGATCCCCACTCCGATCATCGTGACGATCGAGAGGAGGAAGGCGTCGAACACCGTCACGGTCGTCAGCACGGCGAGGACACCGAAGGTGGTCGTGAGGCTGACCAGAGCGGTGATCAGGGGAACGAACGAGGCGACCAGGGCGGCCAACGCGATGAGCAGGACCAGGAAGGCGACCGGAACGCCGATCGACTCGGCCCGCTCCACGTCGGCGTTCTCCACCTCGGTCAGGTCGTTGGCCGTCGGCGAGTACCCCGTCAGATAGGCGTGGACCGGGGAGTCGGCCGCCGCGTCTCGCACGACGTCCTGGAGATCGGCGGCCCGATCGCCACGCTCACGGTCGTCGCCGGCCAGGCCCAGTGAGGCCACCGCCGCCGATCCGCGCGACAGGACGTTCTGCAGGCCGGGGTCGGTGGGCCCCAGCACGGACGTGACCCCCGGCTCGTCCCGTACGGCCCCCACCACCCGGTCCACGGTCTGGACGTACTCCTCGTCCTTGACGGTCAAGGTGTCCGAGTCGAAGACGATCACGTCCTGCTCGGCCCCGGCGGTGGGAAAGTCGGACTCCAGCAGTTGGGAGACCTGCTGGGAGTCCGAGCCGGTCACGCTGTAGTCGGACGCGGCGAGAGTCGAGACCAGATGGGGATACGCGAGGCCCGAGGCAACGAAGACCACGGCCCAGAAGGACAGGACCCACCACCGGCGGCGGGCCACCCAACTGCCCCACCTCACCGGACGTGGAGCACCCGAACGGCCGAGCGGACCGCCGGAACCGTCCGCACCTCCCGAAACGGCGGGGGACATCATGAGGTCCGCCGTCCCTCCCCCGTGGCGGCACCGCTGCCGGGCGGCTGGGCCGGAGCCAGGAGGCCGAGGATCATACCGGGGACGTGCCCCCGGGCCGTGAGGTACGTCTCGCTGGTGCTTCCCGTCGGTCCCGACCGCGGGCGCATGTGCGGACCACTGCACGAGCAGCCGTCAGGGGTCATGGACGTGTTCCCTCCGCGTCAGCGCTCCAGCGGCCCTGCCGGGCGGCCCTCGCTTCCTGCCCTTCAGTCAGTGCGCACAGTAATGGGCGGGAAAAGCTGAATTACGCAGACATGCCGTGCTTGTTGTGACCTGCTCCGCTACCCGTCGACACGCAGAAAGCCGGCCAGGCCGTGGAGGGGAGCAGGGCACGGTCGCGTCATGTGCCGGTCCTGGCCGCGTCCACAGCCGCCCGTACGGTGGGGTGAACGTGCCTCAGCTCCGCCCTGGCTTCGGCGGTGCGCAGCACGTCCCGTACCTGGCCCACGTCGCGGGCCAGCAGGAGACGGACTCCGTGGGCCTCCAGTTCCTCGGCCAGCTCGTCGAGCATACGCACCGCGCTGACGTCGACGAAGGGAACCGTCTCGGCGTCGATCACGACCGCCGTCGTCCCTTCCCTGTCGGCGGCTCCGCGTACCGTGGACCGGATCCGCTCGGCGTTGGCGAAGTAGATGCCCGCCTCGACCCGCAGCACGACCACCCCCGGGATCCTGCGACTGTCCGCGTGCCTGTCGAGCGCGACGAAGTGGCCGTCGCCCGGCAGTTGCCCGAGTTCGCTGATGACCGGCCGGGAGGAGCGGTAGAGGAGCAGGAGCAGCGAGGCACCGATGCCGATGAAGAGGCCGGGCAGCGTGTCGAAGACCATCACCCCGAGCATCGCGGCGACCGCGGCGAGGAAGTCGGGCCGGGCGGCGACGCCGTAGGCCTGGCCGAGCCTGCGGGTGAAGACACGGTAGAGGACGAGCAGCGAGGGGATGTCGACCAGTTCGACCACCGCCGCGACCACCACCCCCGCCAGCACCGCCTCGGGGAGCTTCTCGAAGAGGCCGGTGAGGAAGAGCAGCGTGATCACGGTCAGGGGGGCGACGAAGACCCCGGCCAACTGGGAGCGGGCGCCCGCCGACCAGTTGACGGCGGTCTTCGAGAGACTGCCGTTGACGGTCATGCCGCCGGACAGACCGGCGCCCAGGCCGGCCGCGCCGAGCCCGATCAGCTCGCGGTCGGCGTCGACCTCGTAGTGGTCGCGGGCGGCGTAGTTCTTCGCCGCTCCGAGTCCCTCGGCGAAGGCGACCAGCAGCACGCCGACACTTCCGGCGGCGAGGCGGCCGAGGTCGTCGACCGAGACATCGGGGAAGCCGAACGAGGGCAGCCCGGTCTCGACGCTGCCGACGACATCGACCCCGTGGTCCCGCAGATCGAAGACCACCGCCGCCGCGATCCCCAGCGCCACCGCGATCAGCGAGCCGGGCACGATCGGGGCGACCCGCTTGAGGAGGAGGATCAGGAGGAGGCTGCCGACGCCGATCAGGACCGTGGGGCCACTGGTTCCGCCGAGGTCGCCGATCAGGGCCCAGACCTTCTCGAAGAAGTCCCCCGACCCGCCCTCGACACCGAACAGCTTCGGGAGCTGGCCCGCGATGATCGTCAGTGCCAGGCCGACGATGAAGCCCTTCAGCACCGGCTCGGAGATGAAGCTGGCGAGGAAGCCGAGGCGCAGCAGTCCGGCGAGGAGCGCCGCGACGCCCACGGTCACGGCCAGTGCGGCCGTCATCGCGGTGAAGTCCGCGCCCGAACCGCCGGCGGCCTCACCGACGACCGCCGCGGAGAGCGCCGCCGTCGCCGCCATCGGCCCGACCACCAGGTGCTTCGAGCTGCCGAAGGCGGCGTAGAGGATCAGGGCCGCGGGCGCGGCGTAGAGACCGACCACGGGCGAGACGCCGGCGATCGTCGCGTAGGCGAGTGCCTCGGGCACCAGGATCGCCCACACCGTCACCCCGGCCAGGGCGTCCCGTGCCAGCCACTGCCGCCGGTATCCCCGCAAGGAGGGGAACAGTCCGAGCCCGCTCGCCCGCATCAGGAGACCCGCATCAGGAGGAGAACCCGCTGATGGCGTTGCCCACCAGCTTCGCGGCGAAGACCAGGCAGATCACCGCCATGATCACCGTGTTGTTCCGCTCCATCCAGAGCCTGAGATCCTCAAGGATGTGCCGGGAGCGCTCCTTGAGGGCGAAGTAGAGCACGACCGGCGTTCCGGGACCGAGCGACCCGAGCGCCACGTACACCGCCAGTGCCCCGGCCTGTGCGCCGGCGGAGGTGTCGGTTCGCGCGATCGCCGACGCCGCGGCGATCGAGAGCAGCAGGTTCTTCGGGTTGAGGGCGGACAGCGCCGTGCCGAGTGCCAGCGCCTTGGCAGGGGTGAACGAGTCGACCGTCTTCATCCACTTCGGCAGCGCCACCTCCTCGTCGCGGCCCGGTCGGCCGCGCCACTCCTTCACCGCCACCCACAGCAGCAGCACGCCGAGCGCCAGGTCGAGCGCGCTGACCCAGTCGGCCGGCTGGCCCTGGTCGCTCGAACCGGCGCCGCCGGAGACCAGCAGCACGATCGTGCCGACGAGGGCCAGGCCGACGGCCCAGCCCAGGAGCAGCGCGGGTCCGTTGGAGCGCGCCCTGGGGGTGGCCAGCATGAGCACCACACCGATGATCGGGAACGCGCTCAGCGCCACGGCGACGCCGTAGGACAGAATCTGACCGATCGCCTCACCCACGGCCGCCTACCTCACGCCGGTTCGATCTCGCCCGGCCGCCAGCTCTGGTCGAACCAGCTTTCGAGCGGTCCGTAGAGCCGGAGGATGGTGAACCACCCCTTGCCGGGGACGGTCCGGACCCAGTTGCCCTCCCTGCCCTCCGGCGCCGTCGGGCCGAAGTGGAGGACCGTGTCGCCGTTGTCCTCGGACCGGACGGCGTCCGAGAGGCTGTTCACACTCGGGTACGGCGCATCCGTGCGCAGCAGGGAACGGGTCTGCGGGTCGTAGACGTTGACGGCCCAGAAGTCCTTCACCGGGATGCCGCTCGGCAGCCTGAGCGTGTAGGCCCGCCCGCCGTCGAGCCAGGCGCCGGTGGAGTCCTCCGCCGTGTAGGCGTACTGCGATCCGACCCCGACGGCCGCGGACGCCATCGCCGGCGTGGTGCCCGCCCCGACGTAGTGGAACACCGCCCGGGCGTCCAGCAACCGGGCACCCTCCGCCGACAGGAACGCGTAGCTGCGCGAGGGCCACGGGTTCTTCCACGACGAGCTGCCGGGGTAGTGGTAGAAGAGCGGGTCACGGGGCTTGAAGGCCAGCGTCCGTACGATGCCCGACGCGATTCTCGCGGCGGTGTCGAGGATCGAGCGCATCCGGTCGTCCGGCTGGAACGGCTTGCCGGGCACGATGCCGATCGCGGCGAGTTGTCCGGCCCGCTCGGGGTCGAGCGCCTCGGGCGGCTCCCCCTGCACGAGCGTGTCGATCTCCTCGTAGAAGGTGAAGTCGTTGGCGTGGACGGTGTTGAAGTCCGACTCCGCGAAGTTGACGAAGCGCTGCTCGGGCGGGTCCGCCGCGGCGGAGAGCGGGTAGATGCGGGCGCGGAGAATGCCCTCCTCACCGCCCAGGGCGCGCATCAGCACCCACGAGGAGAAGGTCTTCGGCCGCACGACGAGGTATCCGTCGGGGACCTCACCGTCGTGGCCCGGGGGCAGGAAGAGGTACTTGCCGCCCTCTCCCTTGTCCCGCCCGGCCATGCCCATGTCGGTGACGTAGTGCTGCCACAGGTCGTTGACGAAGCACAGCGAGTTCGGCGGCGACTCGATGACGGTGGGTCCGTCCTGGTCGAGCGCCAGGCAGGCCATTCCGTACGTCGTCTCCGTGTTCGCCGTGAGGACCAGCGGTGCCGAGCCGCAGCGCGGCGCGGTGAAGCCGATGGTGTGGGAGTCGATGCCGAGGCCGGCGAGGCCACGCCGCATGGCCACCATCGAGGCGCCGGGCACGCAGTTGAGGAACACCTCGATCCCGCGTAGCAGGTCCAGGGTGTCGTAGCTGCGGGTGACCGTGTCGGGGAGGGGGAGGCCGTCGAAGAATTCCATCTCGCCGAAGACCGTCGCCAACCGGTCCGGGAGGCTGATCGAGGTCAGGGTCTCGGCCGACGTGCCGGGGCTGGCGCCTTCGCTCACCTGGGTCATGGGGTTCCTCCTGAACGGATCAGTGGGACCGTTCCTTGAGCACGGTCCTCCAGTCGTCCTTCACGCTGACGGTCGTCCAGCCCTCTCGCCGCGCGGTCGCGCGTGCCTGCTCCGCCCCCTCGGTGTAGGCGTACTCCCGTACGTCGTCGTCGTGCACGACGAGCAGGGCGAACCGCGCGGAGGCCAGCAGTTCGACGTCGACGTCGTCGTTGCCGGCCGCGAAGCGTGGCAGGCGGCCGGTGCGGGCGAGGACGTACTCGGGCTTCCCGGGGCCGATCGCGACGGGGCCGTGCAGGACGGCCCGGCGGACCGGCTCGCCGTCCCGCCAGGCGAACTCCGGTGCCGAGCCGATCACGTTCTCCCGGGGCAGGCCCCAGGTCTCCTCGCAGATCACCCGCATGAAGTCGCGTCCGCCGCCCGAGCAGACGAACACCCGCCAGCCGTGGGCCCTGAGGTAGTCGAAGAGTTCCAGCATCGGCTGGTAGACCAGGCCGGTGGCGGACAGGCCGTAGCGTTCGTGGCGCCAGGAGGCCAGGTACCGGGCGGCTTCGGCCTCGTAGGCGTCCAGGGTGGTGCCTTCCCAGGCCGCCCCGATGGCCTCCACCGTCGACGTCACCGCGTCGGCGTCCTGGATGTCCAGCGCGTGGAGGAACGACGCGTCCCGGGCGGCGATGGCGCGGTAGGGCCACGCGTCGGCGAGCGACGGGTCCGCCCTCGTCCGCGCGGCCAGCTTCTCCAGGACGAACGCCGTCTGCACGGGAGCGGGCTTCTCGACCCACAGCGTTCCGTCGTTGTCGAACACGGCGACCCGGTCCATCGGCGGCACGAAGTCCGGCGTCCCCTCCACCGCCGCCGACGTCACGAAGTCGACGATCGCCCGCTTCGCGGCTCCGTCGTTCCAGCTCTCCAGAGGGCTCGTGCTCATGGTCACCTCGGTGTCCGGACCGCCACGCCGTCCGATCTGCCGCGCGGGGTCAGTCCCCCGCCTCAAGCTCTCCGGGCCGCCAGGACCTGTCGAAGAACGGCCGCAGAGGGCTGTAGAGCCGCAGCACGACGAACCACCCGCGGCCCGGCGTGGTCTGGATCCAGTTGCCCTCCGGTACGCCGTCGGGGCGGTCCGGACCGAAGTGCACCGTCGTGGTGCCGTCCGCGTCGGCGACCGCCGCCGGGGTCGGGTAGTCCTGGCTGCCGGCCCGGGGGTAGCGCTGCGGCGTGGAGAGCATGGAGCG
This sequence comes from Streptomyces sp. NPDC006997, assembly GCF_040635175.1. NCBI lineage: Bacteria > Bacillati > Actinomycetota > Actinomycetes > Kitasatosporales > Streptomycetaceae > Streptomyces > Streptomyces sp. NPDC006997. The sequence goes on along the minus strand of NZ_JBEYHH010000018.1, from coordinate 157,124 downwards.
GGTCTGGTTGTCGTAGACCGTCACCGACCAGAAACGGGCGGCCGGGATGTCCGGGGGCAGGACCAGCCGGTAGTGCCGACCCCCGTCGAGGGCCCGGTCCTGCCGGTCCGCGAACGCGAACAGGTACTGCGAGCCGACACCGGGCAGCGGTGCGGTGAACGCCGGGCTGATGCCCACGCCCAGGTACCACCACCAGCTCCGCAGGTTGAGCATCCGGGCGCCGTCGCTCGGACGGGGCTCGACACCCCGGTCGGTGATGTCCGCGGGCGGGGTCGCGAAGTCGTAGCCGGAGGCGAGCAGGCCGTTGACCCACCGGGAGGACGCGCCGTAGTAGTGCGCTCCCTCTTCCGGGCGCGGGCGGCAGGCGAGGGTACGAGCCGTCGCGTTCCCCACCGCGGCCGCCTCGGTGAGGATCTCCCGCATCCGCGGGTCCGGCTCGAAGGGCCGGCCCTTGGCGATCCCGACCGCGGCCAGCGCACCGGCGATCTCGGGATCGAGCGCCTCGGCCGGCTGGTCGTGCACGAGCTCACTCGCGAGGTCGAAGTAGGTCGCGTCCGCGGGGGGAACCGTGTTCAGGGCGCGCCCGCTGCCCTCGACGAACCGCGGCGGGTCGGGCCTGCGGAGCGCGGCGGTCCATGTCTGGGCGGTCCAGGGCAACGGCGGGGCCGTGCCTCCCGTGACGATCTCCCCGATGCTTGTTCCGTAGTACCCGGGGGCATAGCGGTGGATGCGCAGCCTCTCCTTGATGCGCTCGACGGCCGGCTTCGGGTCGTCGTTCTCCAGGAACGCCCGGCCGCCCAGGACGAGCCGGGTGGTGCGGGTCCTCAGCGTGAAGTAGCCGCCTTCCGGAAGGGGACCCTCGTGACCGGGCGGCACGAAGAGGTACGTGCCGCCGGCCCCGCGGTCCGGCCCGGCCATACCGGGATCGGCGACCCAGCGGAACCACAGGTCGTTGAGGAAGCAGAGGGAGAGGGGCGGCATGTCCACCACCAGCGGACCCTCGGTCAGGTCGAGGAACGACATGAAGTAGACGGTGTCCGCGTTCCCTGTCAGCACGAGTGTCTCGGGATCCATGAACTCCGAGAAGACGAGGACGTCGTTGTCCCTGACCCCCGCTTCGAGGAAACCCTTGCGCGCCGCCCACAGACTGACACCGGAGTAGGCGTCGAGGAACCCGCGCACGGCGTGCAGACGGTCCAGATGGTCGTAGACGCGGTCGGCCGTCTCCTCGGTGGGGATGCCGAGCGGGAATTCCAGAGTGCCCAGATGTGTCTCCACCCGCTCGGGCGTGGAGAGCGACTCCATGACCTGCGGCGAGATCCGTTCCTCGTGCTGCACCGCATCGCTCCGTTCTCGGGGGAGGGCTCTTCTCGACCATGAGCCGTACCGGCCGCGGACCACCACTCCACCTAGACCATCGGGGGCGCTCGCGTCTCGGGGGCTGGCGGTGCGGGAGGTTCCGCTCCACGGCGTGACGAGGCGGGCTTCCAGGGAGATCACCGCCGTCCCGGAGCGCGGCGGAACCCTCCGGGGGTGGCACGCGGACGCGTCTCACCGACGCGGGTGCCGGGCTCGGCACAGCGCACACGCGCCCTGGTGGGAGGGCTCAGGCCTCGACAACGCCCAGTTGCCGCAGCAGACCGAGGTCGTCGGTGTTCCACCAGCTCTCCGCGATCCTGCCACCCCGGCAGCGGAACGTCGCGTGACCGGTGGCCGAGAACTCCCGGTCCGTGGCTGCCACGCCCTGGAACTCGCCCGTGTGCCGACCCCGGAAGGAGAACCGCGCGCTCACCAGGTCTCCCTGCGCGATCAGGTTCTCGATCGTGACCACCGGTCCGAGCGCCGCGTGAAGCTTCCGGTTCGCCGCCTTGGACTCCTCCAGCCCGATGACACCCGTCGGCAGGGTGGGGTCGTGCTCCTGGTAGTCGGGCGTGCACAGCGCGTCCTGCGCGTCGAAGTTCCTCTTGTTCGCGACTTCCTCGAAGAAGTCGCGGACCACGGTCTCGTTCAACTGCTCGTCCCGTAGGACGTCGAGATCCGTGAACGTGGGCTCCTGGTCGCAGGCCGCCACCAACTCCTGGAAGATCCGGTCCGTTTCCGGCAGCCGGGAGTTCTTCACCGCCTCCTCGTACGAGGGGAACTCCACGATCTCCACCACGTGAGCGGAGTCGGCGCGGTCCCGGCCGACGATCGAATGGGTGGCCGTCCGTTTGCCTTGCGTGGCTTCCACCCAGCTGTCCATCAGCCTGTTCAACTCATCGACCCTGCTGGTCTTGCAGTCGATGACCTGGACGAATGTCATGACGCCTCCCGCATGGTCAGAGGGGCGGGGTCATCTTCAGGATAGGCGGTGCCTGCCCGATCTTCCTGGCAGGTCGTCTGGCCTCTCACCTGCCGTCGGGCGGTACGGCAGCAGGCCGTCGGTCATCCAGCCATCGCCTCCCGGCTCGGTCAACGCGTGCGCGCATCGCGCGCAGCACGGGCCTCCCCCGGCGGGGTGCCCGTCGGATGCGTGGTCAGTTCCCGCCGGGGGACCGGCCCGTGCCCCCGTGCAGCACGGTCAGGCGGTGGCGGTATTCACCGTGGTCGCCGCGCTCGGCGTCTTCGACACGGTGGTCCTCCACACCCATGACCGGCGCCGGGACCTGGGCGTGTTCGAGTCCGTCGGCATGACCCCCGGGCAGGTCACGGTGACGACGATGACGTCGACGGCGGTATCGGGCGCCACCGGCTCCCTCGTCGGCGTTCCCCTGGGCGTGGCGCCCACCACCTGGTCGTCCCGCGCATGGCCGACGCCGTGGACATCGGCCTGCCCCGTACATGACCGACGTCTGGCACCTCCCCGCCCTCACCGCCCTCACCGCCCTCGCCCTGGCCGGACTGGCGACAGCCCTCCTCGGCGCTTTCGTCCCAGCCCGGCGCGCGGCACGGTTGACGGTGGCTCAGGTGTTGCGGAGTGAGTAGGGGCAGGCGTCCACCTCAGTGGTCGATGTAGCTGAAGTCACCCACCGTCCAGGCGCTGACGTCCTTGATCGCGACCCGGTACATGCCGCCCGTCTCGGGGATGCCGAGGCTGCCCTGGAGGATGCGGGCGAGGTGGAAGTGCAGGTGGGTGGGTGGCTCGGGCTGGCTGGACCGGGTGCCGCGGGCGAAGACGTCGGAGAACGGGCCGAGCCGGTCCGAGTCCTTCAGTACCTCGGCCACCCGCTCCCGCCACACGGCCTCGGGAGCCAGTCGGCCGGTGATGACGGCGCCGCCGACGACCACGGTCAGCGACATCTGATTGCTTCGCTCGGATTCCACCGCGGCGGAGATGGCGACGAGCAACTCATCGGTGTTCGACATGAGCGCACATCCTATTCGCCGCCCGCGCCGGCGCCGGGGTTCGGGCCTCCCGAGACCCTCGCCGAGGACGTCGTGGCTACCGCCGCCCCACGTGGCCACGCCGACCTACGGTGCCGTAAGTTACGGTACCGAAGGTTGCGTTCCGCGACCCCTGGCACGACGTTTGCGAGGACCCATGCGCACTGTCCGGACGACCGCTGAGCTGCCGTGGCTGATCCAGGGCGGCATGGGTGTGGGCGTGTCCGGGTGGCGGCTCGCCCGGGCGGTCGCGCGTACCGGGCAGCTGGGAGTCGTCTCCGGCACCGCGCTCGACACCCTGCTGATCCGGGTGTTGCAGAGCGGCGACCCGGGCGGCCACCTGCGGCGGGCGCTGGCCGCCTTCCCGGTGCCGGGGACCGCCGAGGCGGTGCTGGACCGGTACTTCGTCGAGGGCGGCATCGGAGCCGGGGAACTGTACGCCGCCACGCCCCTGCTCACCGTCGACCCGGCGTCCCCGGCCCGCGAGCTGACCGTCGTCGCCAACTTCTGCGAGGTGTGGCTCGCCAGGGAGGGACACGGCGGACCGGTCGGCGTCAACTACCTGGAGAAGGTCCAACTCGCCACCGTACCGGCGATGTTCGGGGCGATTCTGGCGGGTGTCGACTACGTCCTGGTCGGCGCGGGCGTGCCCGGGCAGATACCCGGGATCGCCCGCGCGCTCGCCCGGTGCGAGCCGGTCACCGCGCGGGTGGACGTGGAGGGCGACGACCGGCCCCACGAGCTGGGCTTCGACCCCGCCTCGGTGCTGCGCGGCGCCGATCCGGGGCCGTTGTGCCGCCCCCGGGTCCTGGCCATCGTCTCCCTGCCCGCCCTGGCCACGTACCTGAACCGGGACGAGGAGACCCGGCCGGACGGGTTCGTCGTCGAGGGCCACCTCGCGGGCGGGCACAGCGCCCCGCCGCGCGGTCCGATGCGCCTGGACGAGCAGGGCGACCCCCGCTACGGCCCCCGGGACACCCCCGACCTCGCCAGGATGGCCGCGCTCGGCCTGCCGTTCTGGATCGCCGGGGGCCAGTGCGGGCCCGAGCGGCTCCGGGAGGCCAGGGCGGCGGGCGCGGCGGGCGTGCAGCTCGGCAGTGTCTTCGCACTCTGCGAGGAGTCGGGCATGGCGGAGGGGCTGCGGCGGCAGGTCGTCGAGCGGGAACTGGCCCGGGAGCTGACGGTACGCAACGATCCGGCCGCCTCCCCGACCTCGTTCCCGTTCAAGGTCGCCGACCTGCCCGACACCCTCGCCGACCCGGAGACGCGTGCCGGGCGCGCCCGCGTCTGCGACCTCGGCTATCTGCGCACCCCGTACCGGACCGAGCGCGGGGACATCGACTACCGCTGCCCGGCGGAGCCCCTCACGGCGTACGTCCGCAAGGGCGGGGCCGCCGAGCGGACCGAGGGGCGGCAGTGCCTGTGCAACGGGCTGATGTCCGCCGTCGGGTTCGGCCAGCGTCGGCCGCGGCGCGGGGTGGAGCCGCCCGTCGTCACCATCGGGCAGGACCTCGGCTTCCTCCGTGAGATCGCGCCGGACGGGGGACCGTACGACGTCGAGACGGTGGTGCGGTGGCTGTCGGCGGGGCTGGTGCCCCAGGCGGCTCCCGTGTAGGGCAGGGGCTTCACTCGTCGGACGCGCGGGCCCTGCGGGATGACTGGGGTGACTGCGCGGCCTCCGCCTCCGCCTTCGCGTCGCTCACCGCCGCGGCGGCCTGCTTCCCCGCCTCGTCGGCGGCCGTGGCCGCGTCGAGGGAGACGGCGGCGCCCGCCGCGCTGGCCGCGTCGAGCTGCGGGACCCGGTGGGCGTCGGACCCGGTCGGCTCCTCCGCGGGCGCGGGCCGCGGGGCGCCCGTCGTCGACTGGTCGCCGAACGCGCTGGTGACGGTGCGGATCGCCTCCGTCAGCTCCCCCGGGATCACCCAGAACGTGTTGTTGTCGCTGCCCGCCAGGTGCGGAAGCGTCTCCAGGTACTTGTAGGCCAGCACCTTCGCGTCGGCGTTGTTGCGGTGCACCGCCTGGAAGACCAGCTCCACCGCCTTGGCCTCGCCGTCCGCGCGCAGGATCATCGCCTGCTGGGTGCCCTGGGCCTCCAGGATGTCCTTCTGCCGGGTGCCCTCCGCGGTGAGGATCTTGGCCTGCCGCTCCCCCTCGGCGTGCAGGATGGCCGCGCGCTTGTCCCGCTCGGCGCGCATCTGCTTCTCCATCGCCTCCTTGATGGTGGCGGGGGGGTCGATGGCCTTGATCTCGACGCGGTTGACGCGGATGCCCCACTTGCCGGTGGCGTCGTCGAGGACGGCGCGCAGCCGGGAGTTGATCTCCTCGCGCGAGGTGAGCGTCTCCTCCAGGTCCATGCTGCCGATGACGTTGCGGAGGGTCGTCACCGTGAGCTGGTCGATCGCCTGGAGGTAGTCGGCGACCTCGTAGGCCGCCGCCCTCGGGTCGGTGATCTGGTAGTAGAGGACGGTGTCGATGTTCACCACGAGGTTGTCCTCGGTGATCACCGGCCGGGGGTCGGACGAGTACACCTGCTCACGCACGTCGAGCTTGGTGTTGATGCGGTCCGCCACCGGCAGCACCAGGTTCAGACCGGGCTGGAGCGTCCGGCGGTACCGGCCGAACCGCTCGACGTTGTAGCGGCGCGCCTGCGGCACGATCCGCACGGTGGACGCCACGAGGAAGACGACGACCAGGGCCGCCACGAGAAGGGGGATGACCACGGGATCCACAGTGCCTCCGTTGCTGGGTCTTCAGCCGTTCGTCACGGTCGTCAGCCGTCAGCCGTTCGTCACGGCAGGAGTTCGCGGGGGTAGACGATCGCCGTGGCCCCCTCGATCTCCATCACGTCCACCAGGGCTCCCACCGGGATCACCAGGCTCTCGTCGTAGGCGCGGGCGGACCACTCCTCGCCGGAGAGCTTGACCAGGCCACGGGTCGCCGTCACCTCCTGCACGACCTCGGCCCGCTTGCCGACCAGCGCGTCACTGCCGTCCCGGACGAGGGGCTGTTCCGCCAGCTGCCGCAGCGCGACCGGGCGGACGAGGACGACCCCCGCCACCGTCGCCGCCCCGAGGGCCAGCAGTTGGCCGAGCAGACCGACGCCCAGACCGGCGACCACGGCCGCGACCAGCGCGGCGCCCGCCAGCAGTCCGAAGAACAGGGTCAGGGTGAAGAACTCCGCGGCGCCCAGCGCCGCGGCGGCGAGCAGCCACAGGAACCATGGCATCTGATCGCCCTCCTTCAGGGGCCTCTCCCCCCAAGCTACCTCTCGGGAGGCCGGGCAGACAGGGAGCGCGGCGGGAGGTTCGATCGTCTGTGTGCTGACGCCGCTGTTCGCGGTGGTCCGGTGCCTGGCGCCCCGGCACGGACTGCTGGCCCGGCACCGGCGTCGTGGCGGGGGTGCCGGTCACGGACAGTCGTACGTGAAGCGGACGGTGGCCGTGCGCGGGGTCGGGGTGAGGACGCGCAGGTCGGCGCGGGCGGCGTGGTGGCCCTCGCCCTCGAAGGTCCACCGCAGGTGCAGGCGCGCCCGGTCCTGGCCCCGGGCCAGCACCTCGGTCAGGACACCGGACGCCGTGCCGTCGCTGCGGACCCAGCGGTACGTGACCTCGCCCGCGCGGCCGTTGGTGGCGACGACACCGACGACGTGCGCGGTGCCGCCGCACTCCAGCGCCGTGGGACGGGCCGTGACCGTGACCGCGTCCACCGCGAGCGACGGCCCGAGGCGCTGCCACGCGAGGAACGCGAGGACGCCGAGCACGACCAGGGTGGGCAGCGCGTGCCCGCGCAGCCGCCGGAGCCGGGGGCGGCGGGGCGCGGGGGGCGGCGGCGGGACAGCGGGCAGCGTGCGGTGGGGACGGTGCGCGAGCGCGGCGGCGGTGACGCCGGGGCCGAAGCGCAGGACCGTGCCGTCGACGCGGTCGGGGGGTGTGGGCCCCGCCGCGCCCTCCGCCTCGGGCCGCTGGATCCAGTGGCTGGCCAGCACGGTGGCGCTGTACTCGGCGGCGTCGTCATCGCGTCCGCTGCGCGCTGTCATCGGAGATCACACCTCTTGGTCAGCAGTTGCTGTGCGGCGCCGCCGTCGGCGGAGGCGGGGGAGGTCGTGGCCCCGACGGTCCAGTAGCAGCCGCTGGTCTGGAAGGCGTGGTCGAGGGTGAGCGTGTACCGGGTGGCGCCGCCGCGCTCGAAGGTCTGGGACCCGCCGTCCGGGGCGCCGGGCTGCCCCGCCGTGTCGCCCGCGTACCAGGCCACGGTCACGGAGACCGGTCCGGTGCCGTCCGTGGTGATGCTGAGGGTGGCGGTGGCGGTCGTCGCGCCGGTCTGCTGGAACGCCGAGACCGCGATGTCCTTGACGGCGGGGGCGACGGGGGCGTCCGGCGTCGTCGTCGGCGGGCCGGCGGGCTCCGACGGCGGGGGCGTCGTGGTGGCGGTCTCCTCGGGCGCCGTCGTGAGGCCGGTGGCCGGGGGCGCGGCGGTGCCCGGTGGCGAGGGCGTCGGGTCGGCCGACGCGGTCGGCGCGGAGGGCGAGTCCGTGACCGCGCCCGGGACCGCTGACGGACCCGTACCGGGCGGAGCGCCGCCCCCGCCCGCCTCGGCGCTGGTGGTGGCCAGCGCCAGGGCCGCCACCCCCTGCGGAGCGGCGGTCCCCGGGTCGTCCCGGAGCCCGTAGGCCAGCAGCAACCCGAGGAGTACGGCGACGCCGGCGACGGCCAGGCCCGGGCGGCCCGGCAGCCACGACCGGCCCCAGCCCCCGCCCGGCTCGGCGGCCAGGACCGTGCGCGCGGTGTCCGTGGTGGTGCGGGGCGCCTCGCCGCGGCCCGAGGGCAGCAGCAGCGGCACCAGTGCCACCAGCGCGGCGAGCCGACCGCGTCCGCGGTCCTCCCAGTCGGGCCCGTAGGCGCCGCCCGCGACCGTCTCCAGTTCGCGGACGAAGTCGTCGGCGCGGGCGGGCCGCCCGGCCGGATCCTTGGCGAGCCCGCGGCGCACCAGGTCGCGTACCGGCTCGGGGGCCTCGTCGGCGGGGACGGGCGCGTCGACGTGCTGGAGCGCGAGTTCCGCGAGGTTGTCGCCCGGGTACGGCTTGTGGCCCGTCAGGCACTCGAAGAAGGTGGCGGTGGCCGCGTACACGTCGGCGGCGGGCGAGGCGGGCGCGCCGGTCCACTGCTCGGGGGCCATGTAGGCGGGGGTGCCCGCGACACCGGAGCTGGTGCCCGCGTCCACGGCGATGCCGAAGTCCACGAGCCGGGACGAGCCGTCGGGCGCGACCAGCACGTTCTCCGGCTTGTAGTCGCGGTGGACGACACCGACGCGGTGGGCGTCGGCGAGGCCGAGCAGGGAACCCTTGAGGACGGTGAGCGCGGCCTCGGGACCGAGCGGGCCCTCGCGCCGCAGCAGCGTCCGCAGGGAGACGCCGTCCACCAGCTCCATCACGATGGCGGCGCCGTGCGTGCTCTCCACGTACTCGAACAGCCTGGCGACGTACGGGCTGTCCAGGCCGCCGAGCAGCCGCGCCTCGGCCCGGAAGCCGTGGACGAAGCCCGGCCGGGTGCGCAGGGACTCGCTGAGGTACTTCACCGCCACCGGCAGGTCGGTCTCCTCGTGCACGGCGAGCACGACCCGCCCGCTCGCCCCCGACCCCAGTTCCCCGGACTCGGCGTATCCGGGTACCGCCCATGTGTCCATTCCAGCCCCCCAGCCGACGGCCGCCGGAGCCCCGCCCCTTGGCGAGGTGTCCGGGCCGCGCGGTGAGAGACACGTTTTCCGGCCACCGCGGTTGCGCCCGCCGCCCACTCAGGTGCCCTCGCGCCCGCCGTGCCGGATGGGCTGCGCCCCGCTGCCGGAGACCGCGGCGGCCGGACCGGCGGCCCGTGGCGAGGTCGCCGCGGTACCGCTGACGGGCCCCGCCGCACACACCGACGTCACCATGGTCTGGCTGCGCGGGGCGGAGCGGCGCCCGGGCGTGGCGGCGTTCCTGGACCACGGCACGCGCCGCCCGCACGGACCCGGAACGCGGCGGCCGGGACGGCTCAGATCAGCTCGGGCTGCGGCTCGGGGCGCCCCGTGACGGTGGGGATCCGACGCGCCCACGCTCCGGTGGTGCGGACGTACCCGTAGACCACCGACCCCGTCGCGAGCAGGAGCAGCGGCCCGGCGAGCCACCGGTGGTGGGCCATCTGGAGCGGTAGCCAGCGGTACGACAGCAGGAAGGCCGTGAAGACCGCGGTCCCGTAGGCGACCAGCCGGACGCCTGACCGGTCCCAGCCGTGGTCGTAGGTGCGCAGGGCCGCCTCGATCGTGAGCGTGAACACCACACCGGCGACGAGGTCGGCGCCGTAGTGGTAGCCGAACCCGAGCGTCGCGCAGAGCGTGGCGGCCAGCCAGAACGTCCCGGCGTGGCGCAGCAGCCGGGGGGCCTGGCGGGTGTGGAGGAAGATGGCGGTGGCCCAGGCCGTGTGCAGGCTGGGCATACAGTTCCGTGGCGTGATCGCGTCGAACGGCATGGAGTGCGGGACGCTGATCGGCGGCAGCGTCTGCGGCCACACGGTGGCCACGGCCCACGGTGTGGTGGGCGGCATGTCCGGTGCCCACAGGCTGATGTCGGCCCAGTGTTCGGTGCCGGTGCCGTAGGCGAAGACCGGTCCGACCACCGGGAAGATCATGTAGAAGGCGGGCCCGAGGAGCCCGATCACCAGGAACGTACGCACCAGGTGGTGGCGCGGGAAGCGGCGCTCGGCCGCCACGTGCCGCAGCTGGTACAGCGCCGCGATGACGGCGGCGACGGGGAGCTGGCCGTAGACGAAGTCGAGGAAGTTGAACCCGACCGGCCCGGTGGCCTCCACGACCCGCCCGACGAGCCACGACGGGTTGCCGAGCGCCTGGTCGGCGGTGGCCACGAACTGGTCGAGCACGCCGGGCCGGGTCTGCGCGGTGATGAACAGCCAGGTGTCACCGGTCTTGCGCCCCGTCATCAGCAGCAGCCCGAGCCCGGCGCCCTTCAGCAGCAGGACCCGTTCCGCCCCCTCCCGCCGGGTGACGGCGACGACCGCGCAGCCCAGGACGGCCCACAGGGCGCCGTTCCCGAAGGGGTGGCCGCCGCCCGTGTCGATGTCGAACGTGGCCCGGACCGCCCAGAAGACGAGGTCGACGCCGATCGCCGCACCCAGGGCGACGAAACGTTCCCGCCAGGAGAGCACCACCATCATCAGCGCCATGGAGGCGTACAGCAGACCGCCCGACTTGGGGGCGTACACCACCTCCCGCACCTGGTTGGTGACCGGCCCCGCCACGCCGTAGTGCCGGGCGGCGAACTCCAGCGCGACGAGGAACCCGAGCCCCACGACGGCCGCCGTGACGACGACGGTCCTGAGCGCGGACATCCGAGATATCCCGGACTTCCCGAACACCCCTATTTCTGGGGATATCCCGGGTATTCGGTCAGAGCCCTGGGACGGGGGCGGTGGCACATGTCTCAATTTGGTCAGCTTTGCTAGATGTTGCCCGTGCGGGGGCGGACGCCGGGAGGAGAAGCGGCTCGCCGGAGGCAAGACGGACAGATCACGCCTCGCGTTCCGACAGCCTTCCCACAGCTTCCGGCGCAGAGCGAAGCACAGCGCGATTGCGCAGGTCAATATGGTTGTGTCACAGTGCCGGGCCGCCCGCCCCGGCCGGGCCTCAGGACGCCGTGACGTCCGGGCCCCGACGGTGGTACCGCGGCGACCTGCCGTTGGCGGCGTCACTCCGGTAGATCCCGTGGCGCAGTTCCGAGGCGTAGCCGTCGAACTCCGGCATCCCCGTCTCCCGGGCCACCGCGAGTTCGGCCTCGACGTCGTACGGGACGCGCACGAACTGCAGGGAGAAGGGCGCGTCGGCCGTCGAGCCCACGACGCCCTCGACGATCACGTACACCGGGGTCGGGTCGTCGAGGCTGTTGCCGACGCTCCCGGTGTTGAACAACGTACGGCGTTCCCGGTCGACCTCGTAGTACGCGTCGTGGGTGTCCCCGTACCCCACGACCGTGGGCACCGGTCCGTCGCCGGTGGCCGGGGTGTTGGCGAACATCTCCAGGAACTCGCTCTCGTCGTGGTCGAAGCGGACCCTGCGGTGCACGGAGGCCGGGGACGCGTGGAACAGCCGTACCCGCCGACCGCTGACGAGGAAGTCATGGCTGAACGGCAGCCCGCGCAGCCAGCTCCCCTGCCCCTCGGACAGCTGGCCGAGCCACCAGGACAGGGCCTCGCTGTCATGGGTCCGGTCCGGGTCGGGCAGGAAGTCGTCCCAGTTCCCGAGCAGGTTGACCTCACACCGCTCCCGGCACACGTCGATCACCTCCCGGCCGCGCGGCCCCTTCCCGACGTAGTCCCCCAGATTGAGGACCCGGCGCACCCCACGGGCGCCGATGTCGTCCAACACCGCTTCCAGCGCCGTCAGGTTCCCGTGCACGTCGGAGATCAGCGCGATGCGTTCGAGGGGGGCAGGCATGGCGGCATCCTGGCAGCCACCCGTGTCGACGGGCATCCGGATATCGGCCCGCCCGGCGGCGGAGGATACGGAAGAATGCGCGCATGGCTGAGGGTGGGGACTTCAGGGACGGCATCGAGCTACGCGTCGCGGCCTTCGACTGGGACGCGGCCAGGCGCTCCGGCGAGAGAGCGGCGGAGGAACGGCAGCGGGTACGGGCGGAGTTCCCGCTCCAGGACTGGCCCCGGCTGCCCCTGGAGCGGTACGCGCTCGGCCCGGCGACCTACCACGCCCCGGGCCGTTCCTTCTGCCGCCTGCTGGAGTACGGCACCAACGCCGTCGGCAGCATCCGCGGCGGCAGCGCGGCCAAGCACATCGTCTACCAGCACCGGACCGGTGAGTGGCGGGTCGTACCCAGCTCGCTGCGGAAGCTCTCCGTGCACGAGGCGTGGGCGGAGGTCCGCGCCGAGTTCGTCTCCGCCTTCGAGGCGACGGCCGGTCGACGGTACGAGCAGATCGACGAGTTGGAGTCCCTGTCGTACGGGCAGGCGTTGACCACCAAGGCGCTGGCGGTCTACTTCCCCGACGACTTCCTGCCGGTCTTCTCCGCCTCGCACGTCCGCCACTTCACCGCGCTGCTGGGCGGCAGACCGCACAAGTACTCCTCGGGCACCCGGACCTGGCGGGCCAACCGCGAGCTGCTGTCGCTGGTGCGGGAGGTGCCGGAGTTCCAGGGCAGGACCCCGCACGAGGTGACGAGGTTCCTGTACGCCTTCCACGATCCGCGGCCCAAGGACCGCGTGGTCTGGAAGATCGCGCCCGGGCGGCAGGCGAGTCTGTGGGACGACTGCCTCGCCAACGGGCGGATCCGGATCGGCTGGGACGAGGTCGGCAGCCTCAGCCAGTACGAGAGTGACCAGGACCTGAGGGAGGCGCTCAACCAGTACTGGCCCCACAGCACGGGAGGGAACCTCAGGCTCGCCCGGCAGATGCTGGCCTTCCGGGACCTGGAACCGGGAGACCTGGTCGTGGCGAACCGGGGCAAGTCCGAGGTACTGGCGGTGGGCACCGTCCAGGACGGCTACTCCTACGACACCGGCGCGCCGGACCACCGCCACACGGTGGGGGTGAGCTGGGACACCTCCTACGCCCAGGTCTTCGACACACCGCGGCACGCCTGGCAGCAGACCCTCGTCAAGGTCCCCGCCACCCTGTGGAGGGAGATCCGGGACGTACGCCCGCCAGCCGTCGCGGAGACCGGGCCACCGCCGGGCTCCGGAGCGGACGACGACCTCCCCGACTCGGTACGCCAGGTACGGGAGTTACTCGACCACAAGGGGCAGGTGGTGCTCCAGGGCCCACCCGGCACCGGCAAGACCCGGCTGGCGCTCAGCGTCGCCCTGGCCCTCGCGGGCCGGGCCGACGCCATCGACGCCCCGCCGGAGGAGCGGGGACGGATCCTCGCCGAGTTGTCGCAGGTGCCCGCCGGGGCGAAGGCCGCGCGGCTGACGATGGTGACCTTCCACCCGTCCTACGGCTACGAGGACTTCATCGAGGGGTTCAAGCCGAACCCGGCCGCCGACGGCACGGGGCTCAACCTGGCCATGACCGACGGCCTGTTCCGCCGCGTCTGCGCGGCGGCGGAGACCGCCCCCGACGAGACCTTCCTGATCGTCGTGGACGAGATCAACCGGGGTGACCTGCCACGCGTCCTCGGCGAGCTGATCACCCTGCTCGAACTCGACAAACGGGGTTCCGTCTCCATCACGCTGCCCACCAGCGGCCGTCAGCAGACCGTCCCGCGGAACGTGCGCATCATCGGCACGATGAACTCCGCCGACCGCAGCGTGGGACACATCGACGCCGCGATCCGACGCCGTTTCGCGTTCTACGACGTGGCCCCGGACCCCGACGTGCTCGACGGCGAGGTCGAGGGACTGGACCTGGCGGTCTTCCTCGAAGGGCTGAACGCCAAACTCGACGAATCCTTCGGACCTGACCACCTCATCGGCCACGCCTACCTGCTCAACGGCGACCAGCCGCTGCACAGCGCCGAACAGCTCTCCCACGCCTTCCACCACGAGATCGTGCCGCTCGTCTCCGACTACTGCCTGAGCCAGCCGGACCTGCTGCGGAAGGTTCTCGGCAGGCTGGTGGACGACGGGACGGGGCGGGTCGTCCAGACGAACCCGCAGGACCTGCCGGGCCTGCTGGCCGAGGAGTTCGCCACCTCCGAGGTCGCGGGCGAGGAACTCCCCGAGGACCCCGACGCCGTCGAATGGGCCGGAGCGTAGCCCCATGCCCGTGAGCACCGCGCGGTCCGAGGTGGTCCTCACCGAGCACCGGGCCGCGGTCGTGCCGCGCTCCCGGCTCTCCGGCGACGACCTGGCCAAGCTTCGCTCGGTCAGTGCCGTCAGCGTCGTCGAGGTCCGCGCCGGATACGCGCTGAAGGCCCGGTCGACCACCGGCGTACTCCAACTCGAACGTCTCCGGCTCGTGCTGCGCCCCAAGTTCCCGATCCCCGGGAAGCGGCTGATCGACTGGCTCTGCTACGCCAACCACCAGCGCGAGCCCGACGAGACACTGCGCGACTGGCCCCTCGGCCGGGACGGCTACGCCGGTCTGGTCCCCGCCGCCCTGCTGCACGAGTGCCGCCTCCTGCTCCGCCGCGGCCTGCGCCGGGACTACGTACGCCGCCCCCGGATCGACACCGCCCTGCGCGGCCGACTCGACGTCGAGGCGCAGGCGACCCGGTGCTACGGCGCGGTGGACCGGCTCCACCTCCAGACCTTCGAGTACGAGGACGGCGGCTGGGAGAACCTGGTGTGCGGCGCCGCCCTCACCGTCGCCGCCCAGCGCTCGACCGACCCGGAGCAGACCCGACGGCTGCTCGACACCGCGGCGCGGTTCCCGTCCCCGCGCCGCCCGCTCGACGCGGTGCCGCTGCTGGCACGAGGCCAGTACACCCGGCTGAACACCCACTACCGGGCCGCCCACGCCTGGGCCCGCATGGTGCTCGGGGGCGGGGGCGTCACGGACCTGCTCGACCCGTACGGGTTCGGGGCGAAGAGCCTCCTGCTCGACCTGAACCGCCTGTGGGAGAAGGTCGTCGAACGGATGGCGGTCGACGCGGCCGTGGCCGTGGGCGGCAGGGGCGCGCGGAAGGGTGAAGGAGCCATCCGCACCCACGGCGGGCTGGGTGACAGGAAACCGGCGTTCGACCCCGACGTCCTGTTGGCCTTCCCCTCACCCACCGAGGAGCCGGGCACATCGCGCTACCTCGTCGTCGACGCCAAGTACAAGAACTACGCGACGAGGAACGTCTCCTCTCCCGACCGTCACCAGCTCCTGACCTACATCGCCGGTTACACGACCCCGGACCACCCCGTCGCCCTCGTGGTCCACCCCGCACCCCACGGCCCCCTCCCCCCACGCGACCTCGTGGTCGAGGGACCCCGCGGCCGACTCGGGATCATCAGGGTGCTCGGCCTGGACACCCGCGCCTCCCCCAAGGACGCCACCGGCCCCCTGCGGGGCGCGATCGCCGCGTTCGCCTCGTCCACTGCGGCCGTACCGTGACCGGCCTCGACGCACAGTCGTGGTCCGACACGGATGGTCCGGTCGTTCCGCTGAGAGGACACGGTGCCGGCGCCCTCTGCCCGGTCAGGCTGGGCAGAGGGCGCTGCTGTGTGCCGGGGCGTCCGTGTCAGCCCTCCAGCGGGAGGAAGTCGAACTCCTCCCACGAGCCGGAGATGTCCGTGGAGCGGGCGCGCAGGGCGTACTGGAGGGTGCCGGTGTAGCTGTTCTCCATGGCGACGAACATGTTGTTCAGGTTGGACTGGAGGGCCCAGTGGTCGAGGGTCTCGCTGTAGTAGAGGGTGAAGCGCTCCCAGCCGCCGACCGTGGTGGAACGGGCGCGCAGCACGTTCTGGGCGCTGCCCGTGAAGTTCTTTTCCACGGCCACGTAACGGTCGTTGGCGAGGGATTTCAGGGCGTACGTCTCGGTGGTCTCGTCCCATTCGAGGGCGAAGCCCTCCCAGGAGCCGCCGTACGCGGCGGAGCGGGCGCGCAGGACGCCGGTGTTCGGGGCCGCGTAGTTCTTCTCCGTGGCGACGAACTTGCTGTTGCGGACCGACTTGATCGCCAGCAGGTCGGCCTCGGCGGCCGTGGCGGAGACGCCGTCGCCGGAGGTGAGCGGGGTCCGCTGCGCGCCCGACTCCTCGGCTATGCGCGCCACTTCAGCGGGGCCCACCGCCTTCCAGCCGCTGGGTACGGCGGTGGTCCGGTCGGTCTGCGGGGCGGCTCCGGCGGTGGGCACGGCCAGGGCGGAGGCGGCCACCACGGCGGTCAGGGACAAAAGGACGGACGTCATGCGTCGCACGGCTATTCCTTACGTATGGGTGGAAAGGAAGCGGCCTCAGATTAGTCGTGACGCAAGGAATTCCCGCAGTTATTTGGCGGTGCCGCCGAAGGTGCCGGAAAGCGTCGAACTGAATTGTTCGTTCCGCGGCTTGTTGTTCGGGGCTGGGAAACGTTCTGTTCTCCTTGCCGCCCGCCCCGGGGGCCCGCGCGCCGTTCGCGTCGCGTGGTCTTCGGCCTGTGTTCCTCCGCACGCCCCGTCCGGCACCCTGCCCGTCCTCCCCAAGCGGCTCGCGTACGACGTCCCGCCCGCGCTGCGCGCCACCCACGGCTGGACGCAGGAGAAGCTGGAGGGCCTGACCGTGGCCGGGAACGGCGAGGTCTACGCCATCACCGGCAACGACGCCCTGGACGACGCCGCCGGCGAGACGGTCTTCCTGGACCCGGGCACCCGGAGGAAGGTGTTCGGGCGAGGGTGACGCTCTGCCAGGCCAGCGACCGCGGCGCCGAGGGCGAGGACGGGTGGGACATGCCGTCGTCATGCGTGCCGCGCACATGATCGTCGTTGGGGGTGCGGGGACCGAACAGCCCTGTTCGGGTCCCGGGTGGGAGGGACCGGCGGCCCTCCCACCCGAGGGGAACCGTTACGCCGCGCCGCCTTGCCCGAACACGCCGCTCAGCATTACGACTGCATAGGGCAGACAGGTCAGACCGAGGCCGATAAGAGCGGCGCGGTATTTATTTATGTGGAGCATTTACCTTCCAAGTGCGCTGCGATTTGCATCTACACCAGGACACACAGAAGCGCAACGTTTATTCCATATCGAGTGCGATACCGGCGCCGTTGGTTGCCCGATCCTAGCGCGCCGAGGACGCCTCGCGCATCTCAGCCAGCACCCGATCCGCTCGGGCCTCCTCCGCCGGGGCCTGGAGTGCTCGGCTGACCGACCTGCTCTCCTCCAAGTGCCCAACGGCCTGTTTCATCCGACCCGTGGCACGTTCCGTGAGGGCCAGGTCGTACAACACGTCGGCCTCCTCACTTACCGCGTGAATGCGGCGAATCACCGCAAGCGCGGTGACGTGCCAGGGGAGGGCGTCCTCGGCCCGACCAGCGGCGCGGTGGGCCCGGCCCGTCCCGTTCAGGGCGATGGCCTCCGCCCGGCGGTCCCCCACGGCGCGCAGTACCGGAATGGCTTCGCCGTAGAGGGCCAGGGCGTCATCAGTTTTCCCCAGGCTGTCCAGAACGCTGGCCAGGTTCATGTGAAGGGTGGCCTTTTCCCGCCTGTTACCCATTCCCTCCGCAATGCTTATCGCCTCACGATAAGCACTTTCTGCCGCCTCCAGATCACCCATCCTCTGGCACAGCTTCGCAATGTTGTTCAGCGCGCTGTACCGCCCGCGCTCATCGCCGATCTGCGTGAAACCGGCGAGCGCCAGACTGAAGCACTCCAGCGCCTCCTGGTTCTCCGCCAGGTGGAGGTGGGCTATTCCCAGCATGTTCCGGCTGCGCGCGGTCTGGCGCTTGTTGTTTGTTTGCGACAGAAAATCCAGCGAATGCCTGTGCAGGGTCCGGACCTGGGCGTACTGGCCGGTCTGCCACAGCGGGATCGACAGCTGGTGGATGCACTCGCTCTCCAGTTCCAGGTCACCGAGGGCGCGCGCGGCCTCCAACGCCTCGTTGGCGACCGAGATCCCCTCGGCGTAGCGGGCGCTGTGGCTGTAGACGGCGGCGAGGTCGAGGAGGGCGCGTGCCCGGGCCGCGCTGTCGCCCGCGGCGCGCCAGTGGGCGACGGCCCGCCGCAGCAGTGGTTCGGCGGCGACGAGGTGGCCTTCCATTTCCAGGAAGCCCGCCAACGCGTGGACTCCGCGCGCGAGTTGGGGTTCCGTTCCGTGATCCGTAAGCCAGTCCAGCGTGTTCAGGAGATTGGCGCGCTCGGTGATCAGCCACTGTTCGGCCGTCTGCGAGTCGGCGAGTTCCGGGCCCGGCGGACCAGGGCTTCTGGTGCCGATGTCGATACGGGAGCGGACGGGGTACGCCAGCCGGTCCGCCCGGTCCGCGGTCCGGATGTAGTGATCCGTGAGTCGGCGCACCGCTTGCCGGGAGTCCTCCGCGGAATCGTCGTTACCGGTCTCCACCAACGAGCGGGCATAGCTGCGCAGAAGATCGTGCATGGTGAACCGGTGTGGTGACTTTTCGATCAGAAGGTGATGTATCTGAAGTTCCTCAAGCGCCCGCCCGGCCGCCTCCGCGGACAGACCGGTGAGCGCCGCCACCGCGTGCGCCTCGAACTCCAGGCCCGTGTGCAGTCCGACGCGCCGGAACACCAGCTGCTGTTCGGCGGTGAGCGCCCGGTACGACAGCGCGAAGACGTGGGACATCGCCCGTTCGCCGTCGTGCAGGTGGGTCAGCTGGGCTCCGCGCAGTTGGCGCAGCAGATCGGCCGTCGTCCAGGAGGGGCGGGCGAGCAGGCGACTCGCGGCGATCTCGATGGCGAGCGGCAGGTAGTCGCAGATCCGGACGATCTCCGCCGTGTCGGTCGCGTCGACGCCGCTCCGTGCGCCGAGCCGCCGGGTGAAGAGCGCCACGGCGTCCGCCGGCGGCAGCACGTCGAGGGAGAGCGGGCGTACGCCGGGCAGGCCCGGGAGCCGTCGGCGGCTGGTCACGATGACGGCGGTAGGGGAGGCACCCGGGAGCAGCGGGGCGACCTGGTCGGAGGAGGCGGCGTCGTCCAGGATCACGAGCATCCGCCGGTCGCGGGCGGCGGAACGCCAGAGGGCGACCAACTCGTCCTCCGTGTGGGGGAGTTCCCGGGACTCCGTGCCGAGCAGGCGCAGCAGTTCGGTCAGGGCACGGGCGGGGGGCGTGGCCGTCCGGTCCGCGGAGCCGCCGAGGGCCAGGAAGACGGTCCCGTCGGGGAACCTCTCCCGCATTCGATGTCCGATGTGCGTGGCCAGCGCGGTCTTCCCCACACCGGGCATCCCGTCGATCGCCTCGACGGTGACCACCACCCCCGACGCCCCCTGCCCCTCGGAGAGTGCCGAGGTGAGCAGGCGCACCTCGTCGCGGCGGCCGATCCAGGGGATGTCCCGGGGCAGGTTGTCCGGGACCCGGCGGGCCGGGCGGGTGGGCCTCACCCCGGCGCCGCCGTCCTGCCGGAAGAGGGCCGCCGCCGGGATGCCGGACAGGATGCCCTGATGGACGCGGTGCAGGCCGCGGCCCGCGTCGAGGCCGACGTCACGGACGACGCGCTGCCGGGTCCGCTGGAGCAGCCGGGTCGCCTCCGCCGTGCGGTTGCTGCCGTACAGCGCGACGGCCAGCCGCTCGGCCAGCGCCTCGTCGAGGGGGTACTCCCCGGCCAACGGACGCAGGACGGGGACGGCGTCGGCGAACTTCCCCTCGCCGAGGAGGATCTCGGTGCGGATCATCGCGGCGGCGAGCCTGGTCTCACCGACGCTGGCGCGCAGGTGCTCGGCCCAGGAGCCGGTCATCCCGGCCAACGGCTCGCCGTGCCAGCACCGGTCCGCCCGGTCCAGCAGCCGCAGGGCCGCCTCCTCGTCGTCGCTGGCCCGCAGGGACCGGGCCTGCTCCACGCAGCTCGTGTAGCAGCGCAGGTCCACGCGGTCCGGATCGACGTACATCACATAGGAGTTGGTGCGGCTGACGATCCGGGGCGCGTCGTCCCCGGCGGTGCGCAGGGCGGCACGGATCCGGGAGACGTGGACGTGCAGCGCTTCGCGGGGCTTCCCGGGCGGGTGGTCGTCCCAGATGCGGTGGACGAGGGTCTCCACGCCGACGGTGCGGCCCGCGTCCCAGGCGAGGGACGCCAAGGTCAGACGCGTCTTCGTGGAGCCGAGGTCACCGCGTCGGTCGGCAGCCCGCACTTCGACCGCTCCTGAGAGTCGTATCTCGAACTCCACCAGCGTCCTCCCGCCGGTAGGGCCTGCTGTCCCCGGGAACGGGAGCGTGTCATGAACCCCGCACGGTGGACCAGACGGCGACTCGACGAGTCTCAAATTGACCGATAAACAATCGATTTCCGTTCGCATCGAGCCGAGAGCGGGGAGTGACCTTCCACGCGGCGAGAGGAGTTACGCACGTGGGAGCGTTCCCCTACAGCGGGCTGGAGGTGTTGTTGTCGGCCATGGTCGCCCACCGTGCGCACCAGGAGTCGTCCGCGTGGCAGGAACTGGCGCGGGTGGTGGCCGTCGCGGCCCGCGCCGACGCGGCGGTGGCCCGGCTCCGGCTGCCGGGTCCGGACCCCGGGCAGCCCCAGGAGCAGGGACCGGAGGCCGCCCGCTGGCAGGAGCTGGCCCGGACGCTGACCGCGATCGCCGCCCGGGACGCCGCGACCGCGAGCGCGCTCACCGAGTGGCTCCGGCGGCACGCGCCGCCCGGACCGCCCGGACCGGCGGCGTCCTCCGAGGCGGCGGCGACCACCGCCAACACCATCAGCGGAGCCGCCGTACTCCACGGCCCCACCGTCCAGGCCGGGACCGTCCACGGCGGCGTCCACTTCCACCCGCCGCCCACGACGCCCGCGCCCCGTACCCCCGTACCCCGGCAGCTGCCCCCGGTGACCGCCCGGTTCCTCGACCGCGAGGCCGACCGGCAGGCCCTGGACGCGTGGCGGGCCGGGCATTCCGGCCACGCGCCCCAGGTCCTGGTCGTGAGCGGACTCGCCGGCGCCGGGAAGACCGCCTTCGCCAGCCACTGGCTGCACGGGCACGCGAGCGGCTTCCCCGACGGGCAGCTCTACGCCGACCTGTCCGGTCAGACCGTGGACGGCGGCGAGGGCGGGCCCGCCTCCCCCTCCACGGTGCTGGAGGCGTTCCTGACCGCGCTGGGAGCACCCTCGGTACCGGCCGGGATCGCCCAGCGCACCGCGCTCTGGCGCTCGATGACCTCGGAGCTACGGCTGGCCGTGCTCCTCGACAGCGCCGTCACCGCCGCCCAGGTACGGCCCCTCCTGCCCGCCTCGCCGACCAGCCTCACCGTGGTGACCAGCAGGAACAACCTGACCGGGCTCCGGGTGGACGGCGCCTGCCTGCACCGCCTCGAAGGGCTGCCGACCGAGTTCGCCGTCGAGTTGCTGGCCCTCGGCGGCGGAACACGCGTCGCGCTGGAGCCCGCCGCCGCGCACGAGGTGGTGCGGCTGTGCGGCCGTCTGCCCCTGACCGTGGGCCTGGCCTCGGCGCAGCTCGCCGTACGCCCGCACCGGTCCCTGGCCGCGCTGGCGGAGAGCCTGTCCCAGGGACAGGGCGCCATAGGGCAGTTGCACGTCGACGGGGAGGCCGTGATGCGTACCGCGCTGGACATGTCGTACGCCCTGCTGCCGGAGGAGAGCGCCCGGCTGTACCGCCGGATGGGGCTGCTGCCGACGGACCGCTACGACCTCATGACGCTGGCCGCGGTCGCGGCGGCGGACGGGGAGGGGGCGCCCACCGCGGACGTGGTGGACACCGCCGTCCACGCCCTCGTCGAGGCCAACCTGCTGGAGGAGACGGGGCCGGACACCTACCGCTTCCACGACCTCGTGCAGCCGCACGCCCGTCGGCTCGGTGAGGAGGGGGAGGACCGCGAGCAGCGCGAACGGACGCTGCGCCGGTACGTCGACTGGTGCCTGGCCACCGCGGCCTCGGCGGAGCGGATCCTCACCCCGAGCCATCCGCTGCCCGGGCACGACCTCCCCGCCGGCACCGTCGCGCCCACCGCCCTCACCGGCCCCGAGGAGGCCCTGGCCTGGCTGGACACCCACCGCAACGGGCTGATGGGCGCGGTACGGCTCTGCGCCCGCGCGGGCTGGCACACCTCCTGCTGGCGTCTGACGGACCTCATGTGGCCCCTGGTCCAGCGGTTCCACGTCTCCGAGATCGCGATCGAGTCACACCGCCTCGGACTGGAGGCGGCCCGCCGGAGCGGTTCACGACCGGGTGAGGGCCGGATGCTCACCTCCGGCGCGCTCAGCCTGCGCGCCGCCGGACGGTACGAGGAGGCGGCCGACTGGTACCGGCAGGCGCTGGCGCTGGCCCTCGCCGACGGGGACACCCGGCAGCAGGCGCAGGCCGTGAACGGACTGGGCCACCTCAGCCTCCTCACCGGCCGACTCGACGAGGCCCGCGACCGGTTCGAGGAGGCGCTGCGGCTGCGCGAGTCGATCGGCTACCGGCGCGGGGCCGCGCTCAGCCGGCTGCGTCTCGGCGAGACCGCGCTCGCCTCGGGCGACCTCACCGCCGCCGCGGCGCGGCTCCACCGGGCGGGTGACGAGCTCGCGGCGCTCGGGGAGACGTACGAGGCCACCCGGGCGCTCGCCCTGCTCGGCCACGTCCTGGACCGCGCCGGGGACCGCACCGAAGGCGTACGGCGGTTACGGGAGGCGCTGGCGCGCTTCCGGGCGGGCGGCACGAGAGCGCAGTTCTGGGAGGCGCGCTGCCTGGAGTGGCTCGGCATGGCCGCCGAGGCGGACGGCGACCGGGAACGGTCGGCCCACCACTACACCGCCGCCCGGGACCTCTTCCGACGGCTGAGCCCCGCGGACGCCGACCGCCTCGACGACCGGCTGCGGCAGCTGTGAGCACCCGCCACCGCAGCCGGCCGCTCCCCCCGCGCGCGGATCACGCCGGAGGCGGCCCCGTCACCCGCCGAAGCGCCCCCGGCTCGCCACCGGCCGCCGCCCACGCGTGGGCCACCGAGGCGACGGCCCGGGCCGTGACCGGCCCGCACCGCTCCACCCACGCCCACCGCACACCCCGTACGGCGCGGTCGCGCACGCCCACGACGCACCCGGTGGCCGTCCCCGGCACCACGGCGACGAGGCACCCCGGATGGCCGTCGAGCAACTCCCGCACCCGGCGACGGGCCGCCGGACACGGAAGCGGCGCACGGCTCACGAGCACATCGGCCTGCTCCCTGAGGCCCGGTGTGCCCCGGACGTCCGCGTCGGCCCACAGATGCGCGTCGCACGGCAGCGAGCCGGGCGGATGCGCGCACGGCGACGGACACCGCAACGGGTACGGCTGACCGGTGCCCGGAGACAGCGGCGCGTCGGTACGGACGACCGCCGGACCCGAGCCGGTCCCCCAGACGAGACGGACCGGCTGACCCGTACCCCCCGCCGCGCCGGCCGCCGCGAAGCACACCGTGCCCCACCCGGCCACCGCCCCCGGGTCCGCCACGAGCGCGGACCGGGACGTCGGCTGCCACCGGCTCCTCATCGCACCGCTCCCCGGTCGGCGTGCGACGCCTCCCACCAGGACAGCGGTGGCGGGGACGGGGGCGGCCCCACGAACGGCGGACGGGCGGGTTCGCCCAGGTCGAGGAGGCGGTAGACGACCGAGCGGATACGGCGGTGGAACTCGCCGGGCACCGACGACAGCGAGGCCGTCACCTGGTCGTACTGCCCCGGCTGACGCGACCGCGCCGCGTACTCCAGTTGCTCGGCCAGCGGATACCCCGGCGAGACGACGGGCGCGACGGCGGCCAGCAGCGCCGCCGGGGACGAGGGCGACACCGCGCGCCGCGGGGCGGCCGTGAGCAGCACGGTGGCGCCCGTGAGCGTTCCGTAGGCGGTCAGTGCCCCGTGGTCACCGATGATCCAGTCCGCCGCGATCAGCACCGCCTGCCAGTCGGCCTCCGGCGGCACCACCGCGACGCCCCCCGCGCGGAAGTCGGCGAGCCAGCCGCGCACCTGCCAGGCGCCGTGGCCCGCGAAGACGTTGGGGTGGACCAGCATCGCGATCCGGTAGCGGTCGCCGGGCAGCTGGCTCAGCAGTTGCGGCAGCAGGGAGTCGAGCCGCTCGAAGGTCGAGGCCGGTCCCCAGGTGGAGGTGACGGCCACGAGCCGTTCCCCGGGGTCGAGGCCCAGCGCGCGACGGTAGCGCTCCCGCCGCGGCTTCCCGACCGTGATCCGGTCGACGCACGGGTCACCCACCACATGCGCCACCTCCAGCGCCTCCGGGCAGGTCCGCGCCAGTTCCGCCACGTCCCGTTCATGGGCGTAGCCGACCGCCGCCGGGAACAGGCGGCCCTCGTGCAGCAGGTGCTGGCGGCTCAGCATCCCCGGCACCCGCGGCTCACCCGGTGCCAGCAGGGTGACATCGGTGAGCGGCTTGATGTGTCCGGCACCGTGCGAGACGCGGACGACCGGCGTCCGCAGTTCGTGCACGCCCCGGAAGCTCGCGGCCAGCGCCAGGTCGAACTCGCCGAGCAGTGCCTCCTCCCACGGGACGGTGGTGATGCCCAGGCCCTGCAGGAAGTGCTCCGCCCCGCCGCCGAAGGCATGGGGCGCCACGGTGAAGACCAGCTGGACGCGCCGGTCGGCCTCCAGCAGGTCGAAGACCTCCCGCAGACGCTGCGCGAACGTCACCGTGTGCACGACCACCAACACCCTCTTGCAGTCCCGTACGGTCAACCAGTGCCCCTGCTCGATCAGGGCCGGTCTCGTGGTTCTGACGGACATGCGATCCCCCATCGCTCGTCGCTGCGTACAGCAGTCGGCAGGGGCTTGCCCGACGGGCACGGCACTTTCCTTGCAGGCTCCTTGCAACTCCCTTGCGCGACCCGGACCCGACCCCGATGCGCCCCGCCCCGCGCCCCGGCGCACCCCGACCGGCCCCCACGCGCGGGGCGCGCCGGGAGCGGTCGGCCGCCGCCGGGGCCCTGCCGGCGCTCGCCGGACGGTGCGGCGGCCAAGGACTCCCCCCGCCGAACAGGACAGCGGAAGGTGCCGGTGGGACGATGAAAGGTGAGGTTCTGAGGAGGCGGCGACCATGACTGACACGACGACGCCGACCATTCCGCGGTGGCACGCTTCCGGCGACTGGTTCGACACCTGCAGGTGCGACATCCCCTGCCCCTGCTCGTTCGCGCAGAAGCCGACCTACGGCGAGTGCGACGGCGTCCTGGTGTGGCACATCCGTGAAGGGCGTTACGGCGACGTCACCCTCGACGGGCTGAACGTCCTGATGCTGGGCTCGTTCGTCGGCAACGTGTGGGCCGAGCACTCCGACGCCTACGCCGCGGTCTTCCTGGACGAGCGGGCCGACGACGCCCAGCGCGAGGCCCTCCAGATGATCTTCGGTGGGCAGGCGGGCAGCTGGCCCCACGAGATGATCACCATGCTGGGCGCGGAGATGCGCGGCATGGACTTCGCGCCCATCCAGTTCGAGATCGACGACGACCTCGGCAGCTGGCGGGCCGGCGTCCCCGGCCGGGTCACCGCGAGCGCCGAGGCCCTCACCGGGCCGACCACGCCCAAGGGCGAGCGCGTGCGGACGACCAACCTGCCCGGTTCGGAGACCGGCCCCGGCCAGGTCGCCACCTGGGGGCGCTCCACGGCCGACCGCGCCGACGCGTTCGGCTTCCGGTGGAGCCGGGAGGGGCAGTCCAGCAAGCACATCACCTTCGACTGGACCGGGCCGGACTGAGCGTCGTATGCGCGACGTGAGGGCGTCCGCACCCGTCTCCGCCCCGCCCGTCGCCCGGCCGCCCGGCCGCGAACTGGCCGTCGGCTGGGCGCTGATGGTGCTGATCGCCGCCCTCGCCTGGGTGCTCACGGTCGCCCAGTCCCGGGACATGGCGATGGAGCCCGGCACCATGGGGCTGGCGCTGCCCCTCTTCCTGGTGCTGTGGGTGGTGATGATGGCGGCGATGATGCTGCCGTCGGTCGCGCCCGTCGCCCTCACCTGGGTCCGGGCCATCGGCCGCACCACCTCGGGGACGGCCCGCGCCCTGCGCACCGGCGCCTTCGTCGGCGGCTACCTGCTCGCCTGGACCGCGTTCGGACTGCTGGCGTACGGCCTCCTCGCGGCGGCGGGCGACCTGGTGGACGCCGACCCCGGCGCCGCCCGCTGGATCGGCGCGGGCGTCTACCTGCTCGCCGGGGCGCAGCAGTTCGGGCCGCTGAAGACCGTGTGCCTGCGGCACTGCCGCAGCCCGCTGGCCCAGCTGGCGCGGTACGCGCGCTTCCACCCCTGGGCCAAGGACCTGCGCGTCGGCGCCCACCACGGCCTGTACTGCGTCGGCTGCTGCTGGGGCCTGATGCTCGTGCTGGTCCCGCTCGGCGTCATGAACATCGCGGCGATGGCCGGTCTGGCGGCCGTGATCTTCCTGGAGAAGCTGTGGCGCGGCGGGCCCTGGCTCAGCCGGGCGGTCGGCGCCCTCTTCCTCGTCCTCGCCGTCCTCGCCCCGTTCCAGGACTGGCCGCTGCCCGGACTGGACATGGGCGACCCGTCGATGGGTGACATGGCGGGCGGGCGCTGAGAGCGCGCCAGCTCCCCGTCACGTCCACCCGCGTCTGACTCGTTCCCGGGAATTAACCTCCTCCCCCTTGGCGACTGCGCCTCTACGCGCGTAACTTGAGCCGACTCTCTTGAGCGACTCCCCCCACCGAGCCGACTCCCCCCCACCGAGCCGGCTCCCCACGTCCTGACGCCCTGATGTACGAGGAGACCCCGAGCGTGGCCAGAAACGTAGGAAGTGGACGGCGTACGCGCCGTGCCGTCTATCCGGTGATATCCGTCGCCGTGGCGGGGGCGTTCGCCCTCACCGCGCTGCCCGCCGCGTACGCCGCGCCGTCCACCACCGTCGTCATCTCCGAGGTGTACGGCGGCGGCGGCAACTCCGGGGCCACGCTCGTCAGGGACTTCATCGAGCTGGGCAACGCCGGGACCACCGCCCACGACCTCGCCGGGTACAGCGTGCAGTACCTGCCCGGATCGCCGTCGGCGTCCTCGCTGTGGCAGGTGACCGCGCTCAACGGGTCCGTCGCGCCCGGTGGCCGCTACCTGGTCGCGGAGGCGGCGGGCAGCGGCGGTACGGCCGAGCTGCCCACGCCCGACGCCAGCGGCTCCATCGCGATGAGCGCCGGCAACGGCACCGTCGCGCTGGTCTCCGGCACCACCGCGCTGACCTGCAAGACCGCCGCGGACTGCGCCGCCGACGACCGGATCGTCGACCTCGTCGGCTACGGCAGCGCGGTCGTCCGCGAGGGCGGCGGCCCCGCCACCGGCGCCTCCAACACCGCGTCCGTCGCCCGTGCCGCCACGCTCGCCGACACCGACGACAACGCCGCCGACCTCGCGGCCGGTGCGCCGACCCCCGTCAACTCCGGCGCCGAGGGCACCGACCCGGGCGGCGGCGACGGCGGCGACGGTGGCTCCACCGAGCCCGGCACCGTCCGTGTGCACGACCTCCAGGGCACCACCCGGCTCTCCCCGCTCAACGGGCAGACCGTCACCCGCGTCCCCGGCATCGTCACCGGCGTCCGCGCCAGCGGCTCGCGCGGCTACTGGATCCAGGACCCGTCCGCCGACGCCGACCCGCGCACCAGCGAGGCCGTCTTCGTCTACACCGGCTCGGCCACGCCCACCGTCGCCGTCGGCGACTCGGTGCTGGTCAGCGGCAAGGTCACCGAGTACTACCCGAGCAGCACCAGCCAGTCGGTCACCGAGATCACCGGCGCCACCGAGACCGTGCTGTCCGGCGGCAACCCGGTGCCCGACGCCGTCGTCCTGGACTCCACGAGCGTCCCGGACGGCTATGTGCCCACCGCCGGGGGCGGCAGCATCGACGCCCTCCCGCTCGCCCCGGACACCTACGCCCTGGACTTCTACGAGTCCCTGGAGGGGATGCGCGTCGAACTGTCCGACGCCCGCGTCGTCGGCGGCACCACCCCGTACAAGGAGGTGTGGGTGACCGTCAAGCCGGACGAGAGCCCGAGCGCCCGCGGCGGCACGCTGTACTCCTCCTACGACCAGCCCAACACCGGCCGTATCAAGGTGATGTCCCTCGACGCCTCCGCCGCGATCCCGAAGGCGGACGTCGGCGACGAGCTGACCGGCACCACCAGCGGCCCCCTCGACTACGCCACCTACGGCGGCTACAACGTCCAGGCCACCCGCCTCGGCACCCTCGCCGACCACGACCTCCAGCGCGAGGTGACCCGCCGCCAGAAGGGCCGTGAGCTGGCCGTCGCCACGTACAACGTGGAGAACCTGGACGCGCTCGACGCGCAGGAGAAGTTCGACCGGCTCGCCGAGGGCGTCGCCGTCAACCTCAACTCGCCCGACATCGTCGCCCTGGAGGAGATCCAGGACGACAACGGCCCCGTGAACGACGGCACCGTCACCGCCGAGGCCACGCTCACCCGGTTCACCGACGCCATCCGCGCGGCCGGCGGCCCCGGCTACTCCTGGCGCTACGTCTCCCCCGAGAACAACCAGGACGGCGGCCAGCCCGGCGGCAACATCCGGCTGGCCTTCCTCTACAACCCCGAGCGGGTCTCCTTCACCGACCGGGCCGGTGGCGACGCCACCACCGCCACCGGCGTGGTGAGGACGAGGAAGGGCGCCCGGCTGACGTACTCGCCCGGCCGGATCAACCCCGCCAGCGACGCCTGGGACGACAGCCGCAAGCCGCTCGTGGGCGAGTTCCGCTTCCACGGCCAGAACGTCTTCGTGATCGCCAACCACTTCGGTTCCAAGGGCGGCGACCAGCCCCTGCACGGCCGCTACCAGGAGCCGACCCGGAGCAGCGAGACCAAGCGCCACCAGCAGGCCGCCGAGGTCAACACCTTCGTCAAGTCGCTGCTCGCCGTGGACAAGGACGCCAAGGCCGTCGTCCTCGGCGACCTCAACGACTTCGAGTTCTCGCAGACCGTCGGCACCCTGACCGACGGCGGTGTCCTCACCCCGCTGGTGAGGACCCTGCCCGCCGCCGAGCGCTACACCTACGTCTACGACGGCAACTCGCAGACTCTGGACCACACCCTGACCAGCCCGGCCATCACCCGCTTCGACTACGACATCGTGCACATCAACGCCGAGTTCGCCGACCAGGCGAGCGACCACGACCCGCAGATCGTGCGGATCGACGTCGGCAAGTGCCGTAAGTAGTCACCGAACGGCAGGCACGCGCAGGGGGCGGCACTCGCCGTCCCCTGCGCGTTCCGTGTCTCCCCCTGAGGGACCTCACGGGTCCCTGACCGTACGCCGGGGCGTCTGGAGGTGCCGTCCGGCGGCGTGCGGCGGGAAGAGGGCGCGGGGTTCGGCAGGGTCAACCGCCGACGATAATGCGGCGGGGCCGAGGGGCGGCCGGGAGGGGCGGACACGACACATGACGAGCGAGCCGGAAGAGACACGGACACGGGGGCGCGCGGTGGGCGTGTACGTGGCCCACCCCCACCCGAGCAGCTTCAACCACGCGCTCTACGAGACCGTCGTGACCGAGCTCCGCGCCCGCGGCTGCGAGGTGGCGGCGCACGACCTGTACGCGGAGGGCTTCGACCCGGTCCTGTCGGCGGCCGAGACGGACACCGTGGGAGCGGCGGCCGGGACGCCCGACCCCCTGCTGACCCGGCACCGCGCGGAGGTGGCCACCCTCGACGCGCTGGTGTTCGTCCACCCCAACTGGTGGGGTATGCCGCCCGCCGTGCTGACCGGCTGGGTACAGCGCGTCCTCGTCCCCGGCGTCGCCTACAAGCTGGGCACGGCGGACGGTGAACCGGCGGGACTGCTGAAAGCGGGCCGGGCCCTGGTCCTGAACACCTCCGACACCCCGGCCGACCGCGAGGAACGCGAGTTCGGTGACCCGTTGCAGCGGGTGTGGGCGGCGTGCGTCCTGCCGTACGTCGGTGTGACGGACGTACGGCGGACGGTGTTCCGCACGGTGACGGACGCGACCCCGGAGACCCGGGCGGCGTGGCTGACGCGGGCCCGGGAGGAGGCGGCGGCGCTGGTGGGGTGAGCCCGGTCCGGGCGCCGCCCCCGTCCCGACCCGTCGCCGCCCGCCCGGCACGGGACGCGTGGCCGCCGGTGCTGGGCACGACGGGTGTGAGGACGGTGACGGAACCGGCGGACCCGTACGGGAGACGGTGAGCCGGGGGCGTTCGTGAGGAGGCGCGGAAGCCCTGCGACACGGCGGTTTCGGTCAGTCCGGCCGGGGTAGTCGGGCCTCGTTTCCGGGCGGGTGCTCCCCCGCGGCACGTCTCCTGTCCCCGTTCCGCTTCGGGCGCGTCCGTCCGGACTCCCGGGGGACGAGCAGGACGACCAGCGGAGGAGGACGTGAGCGTGCGGCTCACGGGAGAGCCCGACGGCTCCGACGGCGACGACCCCCGCCGGCGGCGCGGCCCGCGCGGTGACAAGGCGGTTGACGCCATCGCCGAGGGTGTCCAGGGCGCCGAACCCGCGCAGGTACCGCAGCGGCTGTGCGTGGTGGCGTCCCGGGTGCTGCCGGTGACCGGGGCGAGCGTGTCGCTGTGCAGCGACGGGCTGCCGGTACCGCTGAGCGCGAGCGATCCCCGGGCGGCGTACCTGATGGAGATCCAGGCCACCCTGGGCGACGGCCCCTGTCTGCACGCCGCCCGCACCGGCGCGCCGGTCCTCGCCCCCGACCTGACGAGCGCGCCGGACGCGCACCGCTGGCCGGTCTTCGCCCAGCAGGCCACGGAGGCGGGCATCCGCGCGGTGTACGCCCTTCCCCTGGGCGCCGGTGACCGCTGCCTCGGCACCCTCGACCTGTACCGCGACGCCCCCGGCGAACTCCCGGCGCGCGAACTGCACACCGCGCACGTGATGGCCGGTGTGATGACGGTGGCGCTGATGGAGCTGCCGTACGGGGAGGAGAACGGCGGACTCGGCGACGGGTCCTGGCTGAGCGACCTGGCCACCGACCACGACGAGGTCTACCAGGCCACCGGCATGATCATGGCCCAGCTGAGGATCGGCGCGGACGAGGCGCTGGCCCGGCTACGGGCGCACGCGTTCGCGCAGGGGCGCACGGTGCTGGGCGCGGCGCACGAGGTGGTGACCCACCGCACACGCTTCGACGAGGAGCCCCCGTGAAGCCCCGAGGACGGCTCACACCTGGGCCCGCCCCTGCTTCCGCACGGCCGCCAGCCGCTCGGCGCCCAGCTCGGCGACCGACTGCGTGATCTCCGCCCATACGACGTCCAGACCGCCGTTGGTGAGGGCGAGCGCGTCCTCACCGACCCGGACGGCGGCGACGTCGAGGGTGAGCGGGCCCGCACCGTCCGCCCCGTCCGCCCCGTCGGGGTTTGGAGTCACCGTGAGCCGCAGGCCCTGGCGGGCGTCCCCGGCGTCCGGGAGGGCGGCGTCGTACACCTGCACCTTCTCGGTGACGCCGCGCGCGGTGGTGGCCGTGAACTCGTCGCACCGGTCCGGCATCTCCCCCAGCCAGGCCAGCGTCCGGTCGACGTCGGCGGCGCGCCGGGTGGTGACCTGGTAGCGGATCTGGGCCCCGGTATAGGCGTCGTCGAGGCCGGTGACGGCGCGCGGGGGAGCGCCGAGGAGTTCGTCGGCGTAGAGGGCGTCGAGGAGGCGCTGGCAGTCGCGGGGGGTGCCGGGGGCGGCCCGCGCCTTGAGGTAGCCGTCCCGCCAGAGCGCGGCGCCCTCGGTGGGCACCCAGGGATCGCCCAGGTCGGCGTCCGTGATCAGGGCGGCGCGGGCCTGCCGGGTGCTGAGGGCGGGCGCGGTGGCGGGGGCGGCGGGCGCGGAGGCGCGGGGCGCGGGGGAGACGGTGGACGGACGGGCTCGCGTGGGCGGGGGCGCGGACGTCTCCCCCACCCCGGAACAACCGCCACTGCCCCACAGCACGACGAGAGCCACGGGCACACGGACGGCGACGGTGGCGACGGCGGGGAGTCGGAACATCGGGAGTGCCTCCAGGGGAACGGGACGTACCGGTGGAGCGCCGCCTGTCATGACCAGCGGGGAACGCCGGACGCGGGTCTCCGCACACACGGCACCACCCTCCCCGACCCCCCACCACCGCGACGGTCCGTCCGGGTGAGCCGTCGTAGGGTCAGCCCGTAGCCGTGGAGGAGAGGACCCCGCCGTGACCGGTCAGCCCATCCCCGTGATCATCGACTGTGACACCGGCGTCGACGACGCCCTGGCCCTGCTGTTCGCCGTACGGCACCCGGGCCTGGACGTCCGCGCCGTCACCTGCGTCGCGGGGAACACGGACGTCGACGGCGTCGTCCGCAACACCCTCACCGTCCTGGAGCAGGCCGGGGCGCCCGGCATCCCGGTGGCCCGGGGCGCGGAACGCCCGCTGATCGAGCCGGTCCGGGTGGCCCGGCACGTACACGGCGCCGACGGCATGGGCGACCTGGGCCTGCCCGCGCCGACGCGCAAACCGGTGGACGTCGACGCGGTCGCCCTCCTACGCCGCGAGATCCTCGCCAGCCCCCGCCCCGTCACCCTGGTCCCGACCGCCCCGCTCACCAACATCGCGCTGCTGCTGCGCACCCACCCGGAGGTGGTCGGCAACATCGAGCGGATCGTGTTCATGGGCGGCGCGGTGACGGCGGGGAACGCCACGGCGGTCGCGGAGTTCAACGTGTGGCACGACCCGGAGGCGGCGGCGATCCTGCTCACGGCGGGCGTCCCCACCACCATGTACGGCCTCGACGTGTTCCGCCGCGTCACCGTCCCGGCCGCCGACGTCGCCCGTCTGCGCGCCAGCCCGGAACCCCGCCTGCGCATGGCGGGCGCCCTGCTCGCCCACCGCGACCCGGCGTCCTCCGGCGACCCCACCCCCTCCGGCGGCCTGGGCGACGCAGGCGCGGTCTGCGCGGTCGTCGACCCGGACGGCCTGACCACGGAACCCCTCCCGGTCGAGGTCGCCCTGGCCCCCGGCCCCACCCGAGGCCAGACCGTCGTCGACCGCCGCCCCCGCCCCGGCGAGTCGGAGGTCCACCACGGCCCCCGCGACCAGCCCCTGGTGGACGTGGCCCTCGGGGTGGACGCGGAACGGTACGCCCGGCTGTGGCTGAGGGTGGTGGAAGGCGCTTAGCAACAGGCTCTAAGCCAGGGCCTGTCCGTCGGACGCCGCGGCGAGGACATCAGCCACGGCACCGCGTAGGACGGCCCCCGAGGGACGGCCGGTCGTCAGCAGGTAACTCCCCCGTTCATCCATCGTGACCAGGTCCTCTTCGGTGAGCGTGGCGCGCAGTGCGCCATCCCGACCCGCCCTGCGGAGGAGGTGGATCTGCCAGCGCAGGGAGACCCGGGGAAGCAACGAGCCGAGGTCGCCGGGAAGCCGGACACCGGACGGGCCGAGTTCGGAGTGGACGAGCAACCGGGCTGCTTCGGCCCAGGCACGAGCGTCGTCGGATCGCCAGTACTCGGGGTCGGGGAAGCGGCCGAGACAGCCCTCCACCCACGCGACGATCTCCGGCCGACGGCAGTCAGCGGCGACGCGGCCGAGCACGTCATCGGGATCGGGCACGGCGCCACCGGCCTCACGTGTGGTGCGGATGAGCCAGCCCATCTCCCGCCAGTGATCCTCAGCGCGGGGGACGTAGTGCCTGCCGACCTGGGCCTCCAGAGCGCTGGCAGCGGCCTCGACATGGTTCTTGACCGTGTCGGGGCGGACCGTCCTCAGCATCAGCATCAGGTCGCTGGCATCCGCCACCTCCACACGCGTCATCGTGTCCGCGGGGAGGGCGGCGGCCATGCGTTCCGCGCTCCCGCTCGGCCCCCAGACCGCGAGCGCGCGGATGAAGGGGGAGGCCGTGGTCATGTCGCGCGGGAAGCCGCGGCCGAGCCGGGAGGCGATGCCATCGAGGTCGAGCTGGTCGGCGAGCTGTGCGGCCAGCTCCGGCCCGTCCTGTCCCGAAGCCGCGAATCCGCACAGAAGGCTCTGGGCGACCGCCGGAGAGCGGAGGTCGCGCGCCTCGGCCCGCCACCGTTTGAACAACCGGTCCCGATGGAGTGGGGGGAACTGGAGCTTGCAGTCCGCCATCTGCCGCATCTGAACACCGAGTTGCTCGGGCAGGTCCGTGTCGAGCAGGGAGCGCACCTTCCTCTCCCAGTTGGCTCCCGCGGACACGGCGGCGCCCATGCTCTGTCCGGTCTCCCTGTCGATGGTGCGCACCGCGTGGACCAGCTGCACAGCCTCCTCCGGCTGGATGAACCGCCGTTCGACGAGGCTCGTGAGTCCACGATGACGAGAGGCCGCTCCCCGGCGTCGTTGCAGCTGGGCTACCCGGGCGGGCGAAGGCCCCTTCGGTATCTCACGGGCTTGTGGCTCGTCGGCCGTGACCAGCGGGGCCAGTCGGGCGGTCACCGTGCCGCCGTACCTGGCCTCCGGCCGCTGGAGTGCGTCGAGTTCCCGGAGACAGTCGACGGCGAAGCCCGGGGCGAGTTGATGCAGCAGGTGCAGGGCCTGGCTCCACTGCCCGGGGTCGTACAGCCGCTTCAACCGCTCCGCCCACCATCTGGGGCTTTCGTCAACGGCTCGCAGCACCCCCGCTTCCCCGTCTCGGAGGACGACGCCCATGTCCCGCAGCAACCGTGTGAAGGCGCGCAGGGCGGAGAGGGACCTGAGCACGTTTCCGCCGCGCAACTCCGGTTTCGACTGCTCCAGCCAGTCCTGGTCCAGGAAGCTGTCGACGAACGCGTCGTCCATAGTGCGGCGCAGGGCACGTGCCAGATCCATGTATGCCGCGCGCGCTTCCAGCGACTGGCAGTGCGTCATGCGGTCCAGGAGCCGTCTGTCCTCGATCTTGGGGTGGAGCATGGCGAGGAACGCCGAACCCACGGTCGGATGCTGGCCCACCAGGAGTGCGAGTCGGGGGCCGTGCTCCTTCTGGCTTTCCCGGATCTCGGTCACCACCACATCAGCACAGCGATGGAGCAGCGCCCGCAGGGTCTCCTGCGGAATGTTCGCTTCCAGCAGTGCGGTGACGACCGCCAGCACCACGCTCCCGCGCTTCTCGTGCTCAAGCGACTCCTTGAAGAACTGCGCCAGGTCAGCGCACAGGCGGACCGCACCGCTGTCCGGTCCTCCCGGCCCCCAGGGCACGTCGACCGATGCGACGGCTGACACCACGTGACCGGCGCCCTTCAGGTCCCCCATCGCGATGATCCTGGTGACGAGCGCACCGACGGTGTCCCTGTCGGCCAGGGGCGGGCCACTCGGCTGGTACAGGACCCGCAGGACAGTGCGGGCGTCGATCCTCCCGAGCCTGCGCAGGAGTTGGGCCGTGTGCCACGGGGTGAGCCCGTCCGGCCCTTCGTGCCGCAGGATCGTCCGCAGCCAGTTGTCCATCTCGGCTGCCTGCACGATCACGCGGGCCGCACCCCGGTCGATCCGTTCGAGCAGCGACAACCCGACGATGACGCTGGCCGCCCTTGACCTGGACAGGCATCTGGCCGCCTCCCTCCCCCGCCGCCTGAGTGCGTCA
The DNA here is from genome assembly GCF_040635175.1 of Streptomyces sp. NPDC006997. NCBI lineage: Bacteria > Bacillati > Actinomycetota > Actinomycetes > Kitasatosporales > Streptomycetaceae > Streptomyces > Streptomyces sp. NPDC006997. The sequence continues at coordinate 121,737 of NZ_JBEYHH010000018.1, read as the reverse complement.
GGCTTGGCGTCCGCATTGCGGTCGAGCAGGAGATGGAGAGCGGCCCGCGCGAGGACGAGCCCCGCGTCGTCGGTGTCCCCGGCCCCGAGCAGGCGCCGCACCCCGGGCGCTCGCGCGAACTGGTTGACGACCGCCCCACGGTCGTCGCCGTACTTCATCGCGGCGTCCACCAGTCCCACGACCGCCTCGTAGTGCTGCACCTGCCGGGGGTCGCAACGCGTGGTGGCCTTCACGGCCAGGTCCAGGATCTCGCCCCTGGTCTTCTCCTCCCACAGACGACCGAGTTCCTGCACGAACAGCAGGCCCGGCACCGGATCGGCGCGCCCCAGCACCTGCCGCATATCCCGGCTGTGCTCTAACACCTCCTCGTACTTGCGGCGGATCCCCCAGTCGGTGAAGTCGCGGTAGGAACGGATGGCGCGGAGGCAGATCGCCGCCTGACGGGGGTCCATGGAGTGCCAGCCGACGGCGAACATGCTGCGTATCAGCGTGTCGAAGAGCCGCTGCCGCTCGTCGTCGGGCCCGTCCGAACTGTAGGCGAGCAGGGCCTGTGCCAGGACTGCCGGCGGGGCGTCCACTGCGATGAGCGCCATGGCAGGCGCGGCGACGACGAGCAGCCGCCGGTACAGACGGTTGTCCAAGGTCTTCGCCGCGCTGAGAAGCGCGGTGATGAAGCGTGTGAGGACTTCCTCGTAGACGCGCGGCTGTTCGCGGATCAGGTTCGCCAGCGCCTCGTACTGCGCGTCGGTGGTTCGCTTCCATGACCGCTCCGTGGCATCCGTCATCGCCTCCTCGGAGGCGAGCAGCGCACGGCAGGTGGCACTGCGGGCGATGTACCAGCCGCCCCTCGAGTCACGTTGAGCACCTGCCCGCATCAACCGGTCCGCCGGGATGCCGCCCAGAAGACCCTCGGGTACGGCGATCCGCAGCAGGCTGGCGGCGGCCACGATCTTCATCTGCTTCAGCCAGGCGCGGGTGGCCCGTTTACGTGTCCGGCGCACGTAGGCGCGTCGGACCTTGGCGAACGTCTCCGCTTGCGGTGGTGTGAAGGCGGGGGTCTCGACGCGTTCCCCGGGAGCGACGGCCGTCGCCGCTCGGGCAAGCGCCTCACGGCGCTGGTCACCCGCCGGGCCCGCCAACTGCCTCCGCTTGAGCAGGCGCGCCAGCCACCAGATGTCGCCGTCCGAGCTCTGGATGGCGATGGACAGATCCGAGTCGTTCCACGCCAGGCAGTTCACGCGCGCGAACTCTCTGCCGAACCGCCACAGATCGTCGGTCCGGGACAGGCTGGGTACGGTCGCCAGTCCGTCCGTCTGCCATCTGGCACGCCCCGAATACAGGCAGGCGGCGACGATGACGGAGGAGGTCTCCTCTGCGGCCCAGGGCAGCACGGCGTCGAGATTCACCGAGTCGTCGTACGGAATGAGGTCTTCCAGGATGACGACGGCCGAGGCGTCGGTGGGGATCTGTTGCGCGTACCGGGCGAGGCGGATGACGTGCCGGAGATCGTGCGCGCTCGGCACGAGGCCGTTGTTCAGCCTCATCTCGAGGACGGTCACCCCGCACTCCGCCGCGTGCTCCAGCGCCGCCTGCCGCGCGGCGGTCGTGCGCGCCGACGAGCCGGGGCCGCCTACGACGATGGCCGGGGCCCCCGCCTTGATGCGTTGGAGGACGTCGCGGGCTGCCTCCAGCTTGACCGGGACGAAGTCCCAGTCATCATCCTGCGTTCCGCTCCGCACGTCCGTGACGACGCATACCTCGTGCTCGAGGTCCCGCAGCCCGCGCTGCGCCGCGCGTGCCAGCGCGTCGCCCCAGGCGGCGCCCCAGAGCCGGGTTCCGATGTCGGGGAGCTGCCAGGCCGGATCCAGCCTCAGCAGTTCCAGGCCGTGCTCACTCGCGGCGCTCTCCTTGGTGGCCAGTTGTTCCTCGGTCGGCAGGCTGCCCAGCGTGCCGTCGGCCTGCATCCCGCCGGTGACGAGCATCCTCGGGGCGGCAAGGCCGAGCAGGTGAGCGGTGAGCGCGACGGCGGTCGGCGCGCTGGCCGAGGTGTCGTCCGGCTTGATGCACTCGGGGACTCCATGGAACGTGAGGGTGTGGTGCTGCCAGCGCTCGATGTCCTCCTGGGGCACACCGACTCCCTCGGAGAACCTGCCCGCGGCGCGGCAGGCGCCCCATACCGCCTGGCTGAACTTCTGCGTCGTCCGCTGCTCGGCCGGCCCGGGTTCCACGACGTCACGGGGGCGGATCAGCATCTCCACCAGGAATCCGCCACCACGGTCGTGCACCATGGGGAAGACCACCGTTACCCCGCTCTCCGCACCGGGTGCGGGCGCCGTCGGCACGAACTCCGCCGGGTCGGGTGTTCCGTCGCGCTGGGCCAGGTCCGCCCATTGCCGCTCCAGCCTCGTCAGCAGGAACTGCTCAGGGCCTTCTGCCAGGCGTCGGCGGATCTCCTCCCACACCGGCGTCCCCGAGTCCAGGCGCTGGCGAAGCAGGCCCAGTCCGCCGGAGACGGCCGCCTGGTCGTCCTCGACCGGACCCAGCCAGGCGGGGACGCCGCACAGTCCCGCCGTACCGTGGTCCTTGAGGTCCTCGAACGCGCTGAAGACCTGGCGTACGTCACGCGCCAGCCGCGCGAACCCCTTGGACCCTGCTTCCTGAGCGTGAGCCCTCTCCTCGACCGACACCCCGTCGACGGTGAAGTCCAGTCGCAGCAGCGCGGTCTGCAGTGACAGCGCGCACTCCCACCGCCGCCGCCCCGTCCAGGTGGACGCCCCGTCAGCCATGCCCGCCCCTGCTGAGCCCGAGCTTGTCGCGCAGCAGGATGGAGGGAGGCTCCGCATCGGGGTTGGCGAGGACGTAGGGCTCGTCGCTTCTCGGCAGTGCCTCCATCGAGTCGACCACCACCACGTCGTGCGTGCCGCTTCTCTGCCAGAGCCAGTAGTCCCCGTCGACCCGGAACACCTCGACCGACGCTTCGGTCGTCCCGGAGTCCGGGGAGAGGCCGTAGGTGACGACGCGGTCCTCGCTGCGCTGCTCCGGGGCCGTCGCGGCCGCCGCCTTTCCACGGTCTCCCACTGGTACGACGCGGGCGATCCGCCGAAGCCTGCCGCCGGACCACTCATCGTCCGGAACCGCGGAAGCCGGCCTCGGCCACTCGTTCGCGAGCCGCTCCGAGAGGAGTCGGCCACGTTCGGTCAGTTCGCCGGTCGGGCCGGTCTCCGTCAGGCGCAACGCCTCAAGCACCAGTCGGGATCCGGGGCCCAGTGCGTCGAGGGCGTGTCGCTGCCCGACGGGCGTCAGATACGCGAGTCGGGCAAGGAAGTCGGCGAGCCTCTGCGGCACTGCCTGGACCAGCTCGTCAAGGTCCACCTCGGTGGTCACCCGCTGGTCCAAGGAGCGCTCCGCGTTCGGCTGGCCCTCAAACCGTTCCATTAGGCACCTCACTACCCCCTCGGCTATGTGTTGCACGGGCCTCGTAAGGGAGGCCACTCCACAAGTACGGAAGACAGTCGTCGAGCGGCCACCTCTTTCGGGATCCGGCAGGCAAAATCAGCCCGGGTCCTGCAGAAGTTTCCGGAACCGCCCCAGCACGTTGGCGACCGTGGTCTTGCTGATCCCCACGTACAGGGCGACCTCCCGGCTCGTCGGTTGCTTGCCGGTGTGGTGCGCGAGGTCAAGCCAGGCCGGCACTACTTCCAGCACCATCTGATCTCTTTCGGCGAGGGCTCGCTCAAGCGCCCGGCGGACCGTCTCCGCGGAGGCCAGCGAGTCGATCATGCGTGTCACCTGGTCCTCGCGGGTGTCCCGCGAGGCGCCCGCCTCCGCCAAGGGGATGGTGTCGGGGCGCCGTACGCCGTCCCGGGCGATGTTCATGGCGATGGTGACGAGATATCCGGCCGGGGAGTGGTGCTCGTCGACCCGGCCGGCCCGCACGGCCTTGACGAAGCGCTCGAACGCTTCCTGGGCGATGTCCTCCGGGTCCTGGCCAGCGTCTCGAACCCGCTGGCCGAGCAGCCGTGGCAAGGTCGTCGTCACGTTCGCCAGCGCGGTGGCGAGACGGTGCTCCTCGTCCGGTGCGAGCGCTTCGTCGCCGTCCTGAGCCTTCAGCAGTCTCGTGACGGTGGCGCAGTCGACGGCGAACTGGGTCTGCTGGGAGACGGTGCCGGTCACCGGCCCTCCTTCGTCTCGTTGTGGGCAGGTGGGCGGTTCCAGCGGCGTTGGGCCAACTCGTCGATGATCGTCTCGGCGAGCACAGCTCCGGCCCTCCTGCGCGCCCGGCCATCGGCCAGCGGGTCGACCATCAGGTCCATCTGTGCTCTGAGCGAGTCCAACCGGTCCTGGAGTGCCTTGCGCTGCTTGGCGGTGTGCACGCCGGAGAGTTCCTTGCTGAGGAGGCCGTCCACCTCCTCAGCGGTGGGCAGGAGCCTCTCCATATGACCGGCCCCTGCCTTGCGCAGCGTGAGCACGAACTTCTCGATGGCTCGACGCGCGCGTGCGTCGAAGCGTCGGCAGGCCTGCTGGTAGATCCAGGACAGCGCCGAGGCGGCCTGTGCGGTCTCGGGACGCTGCCCGCCCCGCACCCGGGTACGGGCGTCGGCTCGCAGCAGGGCCGAGGCGGTCACCCCCGCCACCAGGCCCTGCGTGACCTGCCGCACTCGACCACCGTCCGTGGAGACTGCCTGGCTCACCAGCAGTGCGACCAGTGCCGGTATCAAGGCGAGCAGGCCACGGCGCCAGACGTATCCCCACCAGCCGAGCCAGCGGCGCCAGAAGGCCGTGTCGTCCGTGTCGAAGGCCAGTTCGCTCAACAAGATGGCGGTCAGCACCGCGGTCACAGTTACGGTTACGGTCACGTCTCCCTCACCCGGTCGGCCGAGCAACATGTCGAAGACGAGTACGGAGGATGTCGACAGACTGGCCAACCGGAGATACGGCATGACGGACTCCGGACCCGTAACCCCCATATCTACGCGTCCAGTTGAGCGTGATGGCCGCTACGGCCTTCGTCGGCAGGATGGCATGCGCGGGTACGTACGGGGGAGAGTCCGGGAACATCTCATGGGCGGGCGACGCGGAGCGCGTCCGCGAGCGGTCACCAGGCCCGGTCAAACGCCGAGGGGCGGCGTACGGCGGTCTGCCGTACGCCGCCCCGGTGGATCGGCGTGCCTTCGGGTCAGCTCTGTGCCTTGCGGCGGCGGGTCACGACGACGATGGCCGCGCCGCCCGCCAGCAGGGCCGCCGCGCCGAGGGCGATCGGGCCGGTGGCGCTGCTGCTGCCGGTCTCGGCGAGGTCGCCCTTGACGTCGGTGTCACCGCCACCGTTGGTGGTGGGAGCCGGGGCCGCGGGGGACGACTCGGCCGGGGTCGGCGTGGCGGACTCGTCGGCCGGAGGCGTCGAGGAGTCGTCGGCGGGCGGGGTGGAGGTGTCGTCCGCGGGCGGGGTCGACGACTCCGGCGGGTTCGAGGGCTCCTCGGACTGCGACGGAGGCGTGGACGGCTCCTCCTTGGTGCAGTCCTTCGTGCCGCCGTTCCACGCGGCGATCAGCTTGTCCTTGATGACCGCGCCGTCCGGGCCCTTGGGCAGGTTGCCGTGCTCGAAGCCGTCGTCGGCGTCGAGCAGGCCGTCGTACTTGACGGCGCCGCGGTACAGGTCGATCTGCGCGTAGCAGCCCTCGTCGGGCACCGCGATGTCGAGGGTGTCGGTCGCGCCGGGCTTGACCGTCACGGTGTCGAAGTCGACGAAGACCTGCTCGCCCGAGGTGGCGAAGGTGTCGCCGTGGGCGAGGTAGGAGGCGAGGGAGGCGGTGCAGGTGGCGGCCTTGCCGGCGGTGCGGACCGTGATGTGGACCTTGCCGTCCTCACCGGGCTTCAGGTTCTGGTTGTCGACCTTGACCGACTCGTAGAAGTTGGTGCCGTCGAGCGAGAACTCGCAGCGGTCGGTGGGGGTCTGGTGGCCCGCGCCGGTGCCGGGCTTGTAGTGGTCGCCGTTTCCCCAGCCGTCGCCGCCGCCGTGCGAGCCCGTGGCCCAGGCGGTGGCGGACGCGGAGGCGGCGCAGAGGGCGAGGGTCGCGGCGCCCGTCCCCAGCAGGCGGCGCATGGTGACACGTCTCGCTATGGACATGCGGATCCCATCTGAAGCTGTGCGAACCCCGGCCGACGGCAGCGGGCGGCGACAGCGGGAATGGACACACCACTGCGGCTCCGGCTGGTCGGGCCGGGAACGATCGGTCTGAGAAACGAATACACGGAGCCCATTGGTCACATGGGTCACCGTGGTCCCCATCGTCGTCCTGTCCCGGACTACCTGTCAACCTGCGACGACTCAAGCGGACTTCACCATTCCTCCTCATCTCCCCCGCGCTTAACCCATATTCAGTCGCATCTCCCACGGAAAGTGCCGAGGTTCACTTTTCCGGCTATGTGGACAGAGTTCTTCCTGTCGCCCGCAGCCGAGCCACACCAAGAGGAGACCGATCGCGTGACCGAACGGACCCGGACCCGGACCCCCGACCTCTCCCCGCAGCACCCCGACTGGTGGCGGCAGGCCGTCATCTACCAGGTCTACCCCCGCAGCTTCGCCGACGCCGACGGCGACGGGCTCGGCGACCTCAAGGGCGTCACCGAGCGCCTCACCCATCTCGCCGCCCTCGGCGTGGACGCCCTGTGGCTGAGCCCCTTCTATCCCTCCGAACTCGCCGACGGCGGCTACGACGTCGCCGACCACCGCGACGTCGACCCCCGCCTCGGCACCCTGGACGACTTCGGGGCGATGGCTGACGAGGCGCACCGGCTCGGGCTGAAGGTCATCGTCGATCTCGTGCCCAACCACACCTCCCACCGACACGTCTGGTTCCAGGAGGCGTTGCGTGCCGGGCCCGGCTCCGCCGCCCGCGACCGGTACGTCTTCCGCGACGGACGCGGCGCGCACGGCGAACGCCCGCCCACCGACTGGCAGTCCGTCTTCGGTGGCAGCGCCTGGCAGCGCGTCCCGGACGGACAGTGGTACCTCCACCTCTTCGCCCCCGAGCAGCCCGACCTCAACTGGGACAACGAGGAGGTCCGCGCCGACTTCCGGACCACCCTGCGGTTCTGGTCCGACCGCGGCGCCGACGGCTTCCGCGTCGACGTCGCGCACGCCCTCGCCAAGGACCTCGACGAACCCCTGCGCGACCTCGGCGCCCCCGAACTCAGCAGCGAGGCCGCGCTCACCGAGTTCGCTCCCGGCACCCACCCCTTCTACGACCGCGACGAGGTCCACGAGATCTACCGCGACTGGCGCAAGATCCTCGACGCCTACGCCCCACCCCGCACCGCCGTCGCCGAGGCCTGGGTCCCCGGCGCCCGCCGCACCCTCTACGCCCGCCCCGACGAACTCGGCCAGGCCTTCAACTTCGAGTACCTGCGAGCCGGATGGGACGCCGACGCGCTCCGCGCCCTGATCACCGCCTCCCTCGCCGACGCCCACGCCGCCGGGGCCTCCGCCACCTGGGTGCTCTCCAACCACGACGTCGTCCGGCACGCCTCCCGGCTGATGCTGCCGCCCGGCACCGACGACAACGCCTGGCTGCTCTCCGGCGGCCACGCGCCCGAGGTCGACGAGGCGGCGGGCCTGCGCCGGGCCCGCGCCGCCACGCTGCTGATGCTGGCGCTGCCCGGGTCGTCGTACCTCTACCAGGGCGAGGAACTCGGGCTCCCCGAGGTCGCCGACCTGCCCACCGAGGTGCTCCAGGACCCGGTCTGGGAGCAGACCGGCCGGGTCCGCAAGGGCCGCGACGGCTGCCGGGTGCCGCTGCCGTGGACGACCGGCGGGCCCTCGTACGGCTTCGGGCCCGGCGGCGCCTGGCTGCCGCAGCCGCAGCGGTTCGCGGCGTACGCCGTCGAGGCGCAGGACGGCGTCGAGGGCTCGACCCTGGAGCTGTACCGCGCCGCGCTGAGACTGCGCCGCAAGCTCCTCGACGGCGAGACCCTGACCTGGGCGGACGACACCCCGCCCGGCGTCCTCCAGTTCGACCGCCACGACGGCTGGCGCTGTGTCACCAACCTGACCGGCACCGCCGTACCGCTGCCCGCGGGGGAGCTGCTGCTCAGCAGCGCGCCGCTGGCGAGAGGCGGACTTCTCGGGCCCGACACGACGGCCTGGCTGGCCTGAGCGGGGGTCCTCACGCCACCACGGCCAGCGTCCGCGGCGCCCGGGTCAGCGGGCGGACGCCGGTCGCGGTGCAGGCCAGGGTGGTCTCCAGGCGGGCGCCGAAGCGGCCGGGCAGGCCGAGCGACGGCTCGACGACCAGGCACATGCCCGCCAGCAGGGGCTGCGGCTCCTCCGCCGTCAGGTAGGGGGGCTCGTCGACGGCGATGCCGATGCCGTGGCCCGTGCGGGGGCCGCGGTAGGGGCCGTACCCGGCCTCCTCGATGACCGTGCGGGCCGCGCGGTCCACCTCCCGGCACGGCACCCCGGGGCGCACCGCCGCCACGGCGGCCCGGTGGGCGGCGCTGACCACGTCGTACAGCTCGCGCTCCGCCGCGGTGGGCTCGCCCACGTGGACGGTCCGGGTGGCGTCGGAGCCGTAGCCGTCGCGCAGCCCGCCGAAGCCGAGGACGACCATGTCGCCGGGCTCGATGACCCGGTCCCCCGCGGTGTGCCGGGGGTCGGCGCCGTTGGGCCCGGAACCCACCACGGCGACGTCGACCCGGCTGTGCCCGTGCGCCCGCAGCAGCCGGGCCAGCTCGGCGGCCACCTCCGTCTCCGCGCGGCCGGTGAAACGGGCGGCCAGGATCTCCTCGTACACGGCGTCCGAGGCCGCGCCCGCCGCGGCCATCCTGGCCACCTCGTGGGCGTCCTTGACCGCGCGCAGCAGCGGGAGTACGGCGCTCAGCGGGCGGAAGGTGGTGAGCGGCAGCCGCTCCCGCAGGGCCGTGAGGTGGCGCGCCCAGGTCGCCTCGCACACCGCGTAGTGGCCGCTGGGGCGGAGCAGCCCCGCCGCCGCGGAGTACGGGTCCTGGCCGTCGCTCCAGTCGGTGATCCGGACGGCGCCCGCGCCCGGGGACGCCACCGCCGCGGCGCGCTCGGTCTCCGGGACGAGCAGCCGGGGCTCCGCCTCGGGGACGAGCACGAGGAGCGTGAGACGGCCGGTGCCGGGCCGCGGCCGGTGGCCGCAGAGCCGGACCAGGTCGGGACCGGCGGTCAGCAGCAGCCCGGCGAGCCCGGCCGCGACGGCGTCCCGGGCGGCCCTGGCCATCCGGGCGGCGTAGTCCGCCTCGGTGAAGGCCGTGGTGTCGGTGCTGGCAGTCGTGGCCTCGTCCTCCCAACGGTCCCGCGCCCCGCGCCCCGCGCCCCGCGCTCCGCCTCAGTAGCGCACCGCCCGCGCCGTCTTCGCCGTCGACCCGGCGGGCAGGTCGTGGGTGCTGCGGGCGGTGGCCGTGGCCGTCTTCCCGGCCGGTACGTCGGGGACGTTGACGACGACGGCGTCCACGAACCCGCCGTCGGGGTCGGTGAAGTCGACCTGGACCGCGAACGACTTCTCGGAGTCGGCGGTGTTCCGCACGGTGATCCCGACGGTGGTCCGGCCGTCGTCGTCCGTGGCCGGGGTGCCGAGCCTGACGTCGTCCTTGACGTCGACGCCCTCGGTGATCTCGTCCAGCTGGCGACCGGCCTCCGCCGTCGCGGACGCCCACAGGTCCCCGATGCCGGACGCGGCCGACTCCACGGCGGACGCGGCGTCGCTGACCGACTGGGCGGGGGTGTCCTCGTCGCCGCCGTCGTCACCGGAGCAGCCGGTCAGGGCCGTGCCCGCGAGGACCGCCGCGACCAGCGCGGCACCCGCGGCCCCGCGCCTTCCGTACGCCATGTCGCCTCCACTGCCGTCCCGACCGGGTCCCGTATCCAGTGAAGTCCCGCACCCGCCCGGCCGCACCTCGGGACACCCGTACGGCGGGTGTGCGACCGGCGTGCTCCGGAACGCCCTCGTCCGCCGGTCGTTCACCCGCGCGCGGCAGCGCACGGGCATTCACCCTCCGGGACCGGCTCCCCACGCTGTGATGGTCGGCCGGACGGCGACGGGGGTCAGGCGTACGGATCCTCCGCGGGCCGCGCCCCACGGCCCGGCCCGGCCCGGTCCGGCAGGCTGGTGGTGCCGTCGGCACCGGTACCGGTCACACCGGCGGCTGGGCGGGCGCGGGCCCGAGGGTGGTGTGCCCGGGGGCCGTACGGTGCCCGAGGCCCGTCCGGTAGGCGTCCAGGGCCGCCTCCACCCGCCCCGTACGCCGGAACAGGTCGCCCAGCAACCGGCACAGGTCGGCGAGGTCGGCGGCGGCGCCCGCGCGTTCGAGCAGGCTGAGGGCGCGGACGTAGTGCTCCTCGGCGCACTCGGTGTCCCGGGCGTCCTCGGCGATGATGCCGAGGAGGCGGTGCGCGGCGGCGGAGTGCAGGGCGCCGCGTTCCGGGCTGAGGTCGGTGAGGACCTCGTGCAGCAGGGCGGCGGCCTCGGCGGACTTGCCGCGGCGGTGCAGGACGTCGGCGAGTTCGACGGTGGCCTGGCTGTGGTAGAGGGCGGCGCGCTTGGCGGAGAGCATCCGGCGGGCCTCGCGCAGTTCCGTCTCGGCCCGCTCGTAGGCGCCGTTCTGGGCGTGCAGGTAGCCGCGCATCCAGTGGCAGTTGGCGAGTTCGGTACGTATCTGGAGGCGCCGGTAGAGCTCGGCGGCCTTGGCGAGGGAGGCGTCGGCCTCGTCGGTGCGGCCCTCGGCGATCATCGTGCGGGCGACGGAGCGGTGCATCCGGGCGACGAGCGCGAGGTCCCCGGACTGCGGGGCGAGCGAGAGCGCCAGCTCGGCGGCCTGGGCGGCGCGGGCGTGGGCTCCCATGTCCATGTACGGGGCGATGACGCCGCTGTAGAGCAGCAGCAGGGCGTCGGGGTCGTGCATCCCCGCGCGGTTCAGCTCGTCGAGGGTCGACTCGAAGAGATAACAGGAGTACCGCAGCTCACCGGCGAGGTAGTGGGCGACGGCGCGGCCCCGCCGGGCCGGGACGCGGGCGGGCAGCGGCGCGTCCTCGCCGAGCGCGTCCTCGGCCTCCTGGAACCGGCGCTGGGCGGTCTCCAAGTCCCCGGTCTCCAGGGCGCACTCGCCGAGCCCGAGCAGCGCGTCGGCCCGCTCGGCGGTCAGCCCGTGCCGGTCGGCGTCGGCGAGCAGCGCGGTGAACTCCACGGCGGCGGTCTCGGTCTCGCCGGTGGCGAGGGTGCGCTGCGCGCCGGTGAGCCGCAGCCGCAGCTCGGTGGCGAACCCGGTGGGCCGCCCGGTGGCCAGCTCCTCGTACCCCACGCCCAGCCGCCCGGCGATGTGCCGCAGCGCGGGTTCGGAGGGCCGGACGCGACCGGCCTCCAGCGTGGAGATGTAGGCGGGGGTGTAGGCGGGCTCGGCCAACTGTCGCTGAGTCAGCCCGAGTTCCGTCCGCAGTTGCTGCACCCTACGCCCGATGATCTCCGGGTCGTCACGCTCGGCCATGCGGTAAGGATGCCAGTAAGCCGACTTACGCCGACCGTTTTACTCGAACTACTCGAACACTCCTTGCGGTTGACGGCCCCAACCCCTACGTTAAGCGACACGTTAAACCGGCTTAACCACCCGCTGTCACCCCCCGCTGCCGTCGCCGTGCGAGGTCCCCGTGCTCCGACACCTACTCGCCCGCCACGCCCGCCCGGTCACCGCCGCCCTCCTCGCCGTCACGGCCCTGATGACCGCGGCGAACGCCCTGCCGCTGCGCTGAGCCTGTCCCCGGGCCCGTCCCGTGGGCCAAGATGCCGCGCATGGCTGATTCGGGGGACGCGTGGCGGCTGGTGCGTGGGGTCGTGGTGGGGATCTCGCTCGTCGGCGGGGTCGCGATCGGGGTGTGGGTGGCCGCGGCCGGGGTGACCGGGGTGCCGGTCGCGGTGGTGGCGGGGGTCCTTCTCGTGGGGAGCGGGGTGGCCGTCGCATCGCGTGGCGGGAGGGCGGGGCGTCAGCGGGTCGCTTCCGTCGAGGTGTTCGTGCGGCGGGTGGAGGAGGTCGAGGCGGGGCGGTTGCGGCGGCTGGGGGAGTTGCTGATCCCGTCGCTCAACGGTGCCGACCTCGTGCGCCGGTACCGGGACCTGCGGGGGCGCCGGGCCGTCGTCCTCGGCGCGCCCGGGTCGGGGCGGTCGACCGCCGCGTGCAGGCTGGTGCTCGGGCTGGTCGCCGCGCGGGCCGAGGAGGGCGCCGGGGCGCCCGTGCCGGTGCTGGTGTCGCTCTCCTCGTGGGACCCGGCGGCGGAGGGCGTCGAGCAGTGGTTCACCGGGCGGGTCGTCGACCGGTACGGCGGGGAGCCGGGCGTCGTACGGGAGTTACTCGGCGACGGGCTGGTCATCCCCGTACTCGACGGTCTTGACGAACTGCCCGCCTCGCAGCGGCCCGCCGCCGTCCGGCTGCTGCTGCGGTGGCTCGACGGGCTGCCCCGGTCCGTGCTGACCTGCACCCACGCCGTCCACGAGGAGCTGGTCGGTCAGCTCGACCAGTCCCTGGGGACGCCGCTGCCGTTGCTGCCCCTCACCCCCGGCGCCGTCGCCGGGCACCTGCGGCAGGTCGGCGGGGAGCTGTGGGAGCCGGTCGTGCGGGCCGTCGAGGCCGAGCCCGACGGGCCGTTGGCCGAGGCGTTCTCCTCCCCCTGGCTGCTCGCCCACGCCGTCAGCGGCTACGGCGGCTCCCGGCACCGGCGCCCCGAGGAGCTGACCGACCGCGCCGCACTGCCCGACGCCGCCGCGGTCCGGGACCGCGTGCTGAACACCTCCGACCCGACGGCGACCCTCGACGGACCGGGCGGCACGGACCGCAGACGCCGCCTGGTGCTGCTCACCGACGCCATGGGGGACGAGGACGACGGGCTGCTGCTGTGGTGGCGGCTCGCCGAGCGGCACGGGTCCTGGCAGACGACGGCGCTCGTGGGCGCCGTACTGCTGGGGCTGCCGCTGATGGCCGTCGCCCAGGTCAGCCGGGAGCAGGGCATCCGGGTACTGATCGTCTTCCTGTTCGTCGGGCTCGTGGCCGCGGTGCCCCTGCTGCTGCCCGAGCAGGGTGAGCCGCCTCGCGTCACCGAACCCCGGCGGCTGTGGCGGCCCCGCGACGGGGACCGCTGGCGGCGGGCCGTCGCCGGGCTGTGCGGAGGGCTGGCCGGACTGGCTTTCCCCGCGCCGCCCCTGTTCTCGGACGAACATCAGCAGTTGCGGCCCCCGGAGGCCTCCGCCCTCACCCTCACCACGCTGACCGCCGCCTTCCTCGCCGGGGCCGCCGTCGCCCTGGTGACGGGGAGCGTCTCCCCGCCGCCGCGCACCGGACGGACCGGAGACCTGCGCGCCGACCTGCACGCCGCCCTCGTCGTCGCCGGTGTGGTCACCGTCGTCTTCCTGATCGGCGTCGTCCACTACACCGGCTGGGCCTCCTCGGTCCCGCACACCTGGACGCCGTCACCCGCCGTGGCCGCACCGGCGGTGGGCGTCTTCGGTGCGACACTGCTGCTCGGCAGCGCCTGGGGGCGGTACCGCCTCACCCATCTGGCGCTCTGCCTCCAGGGCGAGCTGCCGCTGCGCCTCGGCCGGTTCCTCGCCGAGGCCCAGGCACAGGGGCTGCTCGTCCCCGCCGACGGCTTCGGCCGCGGCTGCTACGCCTTCCGCAACGACCTCGTCCGGCAGGCCCTCGCCGCCCGCGGCACCCACCGCCGCGACCACGTCCGCGCCGTCGAGCGGTTCCGGCACGAGATACGCGCTGAGGCGCTGTCGCTCCCGGAGTCCGTCGCCTACCTCTCCTACGCCTCCGACGACGACCCGGAGGCGTACGAACGGGAGAAGGACCGGGTCGCCGACCTCGTCGACACCCTGCTCGCCGAGGAACCCAGGTCGGTCGCGGACCCGGGCCGCGCCGCCTACGAGCGCTACCGGCGCGCCCGGGAGCGGCTGGCGGACGCCCTGCGGATGCCCCTGTGGGCGGAGCCCCTGCTGACCCGGGCCTACGCGGGCGTGGCGCTGGCGACCGGCAGCGTCAGCCTCTGGGCCGCGCGGGTGCTGAGCGGCACCAACTCGCTCGCGGTCCTCACGGTCCTGGCCGGCGCGGCCGGGGTCGTCGCCTCCCTGGAAGCGCCGAGCCGGACGCGGGCCGCGCTCGTCCCGGGATACTTCACCGCCGCCCTCGCCTACCTCGTCTGGACCGCGCTGTTCGCCCCCCTCATCCCCGGCCACCGCGTCACCCCCGTCGCCCTCACCGCCGTCACCCTCACCTTCGTCTCCCTCCTCCTCTACCTCTACGCCCGCCCGCACGCCGCCCGCGCCCGTGCCGCCCGGCAGGACGATCCGCGGGAGTGGCCCGAGCTGCCGCCGTCCCGGTCCCGGCACCGGGACGCCGCGGTGCAGGCGCGGCAGGACTGGCTGACGACCGTCGCGCGGGACGGGGTCATGCCGCAGATCCGGGGGAGGCTGCGGGTGGGGGAGTGGACCGGGCCCGCGCCCGCGCTGCCCGCGATCGACCCGTCCCGGCTGACCGGCACGCACCGCGCCGACCAGTTCGTCCGGTCCGGCGCGGCCGACGAGATCGAGTACCAGCTCGGCAGGCTGGACAGCGCCAGCATCGGGGTGAGCGGGCCGCGCGGCGCGGGCAAGTCCGGGCTGATGCAGCGGTTCTGCACGCCGGGCCCGCACTCCTCCCCCGACGACCTGCTCGTCCTCGTCCCGGCGCCGACCTCCTACGACCCCCGCGAGTTCCTCATCCACCTGTTCGCCGAGGTGTGCCGCCGCGTCACCGGGGACGGGCCGGGCGACGACGGGCGTCCCGGGCCCGTGCCGGGCGGCCCGGGGCGGGCCGTGGTGCACCGGGTCGGCGCCCTGCTCACCATCGTCGTGGGCGTCCTCACCGTCCTCACCACCCTGCTGTGGCCGCACCTCACGGCGGCCGGGCGGGCGGCGACCAACGACCCGGCGCGGCTGGTGACCGGCGCCGGGGTGGCCCTCATCGTCACCGGCACCCTCTGGTCCCTGCTGCTGCCGGTCCGCGCCGCCCGCCTCCCGTCCGCCGGTCCGGCCGCCGGTGCCGAGGCCGCCGCCGCGCAGCACCTGCGCGCCCTGCACTACCAGCTCATGGTGATGAGCAGCCGCAGCGCCCAGCTCGCGCTCCCCGGCGGGCTCGGCGTCCAGCTCGCCGGGGGCACCCAGGTCCAGCACACCCAGCAGGTCCGGACGTACCCCGAACTGGTCGCCCGGTTCCGGGCGTTGCTCGACCAGGTGGCGTTGGAACGGCGGGCGCTGGGCGGGCGGGTCGTCCTCGGGATAGACGAACTGGACAAGCTCGGCAGCGCCGAGGCGACCGAGCGGTTCCTCAACGACCTCAAGGTGGTCTTCGGCATCCGCGGCTGCCACTTCCTCGTCGCCGTCTCCGAGGACGCCCTGACCGCCTTCGGACGGCACGTCCTCGACGTCCGCACCGTCTTCGACAGCGCCTTCGACCGGGTGGTGGCCGTCCGGCCGCTCGACCTCGACCAGTCCGGCGAGCTGCTGCGGCTGCGCGGCGTGTGGCTGCCCGCGCCCTATCTGGCGCTGTGCCAGGTGCTGTCCGGCGGGCTGCCGCGCGAGCTGCTGCGCACGGTGATGAGCCTGGCCACCGAACGCGCCCTGCGCGGCACCACCGACCTGCCGACCCTCGCCCGCGGACTGCTGGCGGACGACGCCCGTTCCGTGCTCTCCGCCCAGACCCGGTACGCCGCCACCCTCGGCGGCGACCTCGCCCCGGTCGCCACCCGCTGGATCGCCGCCGCCTCCCAGGCGCCGGTGACCGAGACCGAGTGGCAGCGGCTCGTCCGCGACGCGCCGTTCATCGACCCCGACCAGCACGACACCGCCCACGCCGTCACCCAGGTCCGCGCCTATCTGGAGCTGGGCCTCGCCCTGCTGCGGGCGTTCACCGGCACCGGCGACGAGCCCCGCGACCGCCCCGTCGACCTGCTCACCACCGCCCGCGCCAAGCTCGCCACCGAACCGGAGGCGTCCCTGGCGGCGGTGGCCCGCTACCGGCGCTGGTCCTGAAGCTGCCGCAACTGCCGTCGTACGTGGTCAAGGGCGCCCTTGCGGCTGCCCGGCACCCGGCCGCGCAACTCCGCCAGCGCCGGGCCCAGTTCGCGGGCGTGGGCCGGGTCGGTGACACGGCCCCACTGGTGGTGGGCGCGGTCGGCGGCCGTCTCGACGGCGGGCGCGTCCGGGGGCTGTCCGGCGGCGAGGCGGGCGGTGGCCACCGTCAGCCAGGTGCGGCAGCTGCGGGCCGCGTCGCCCGCGAACATCGCCAGGTCCGCCCGGACCTCCGTCCAGTGCAGCGCCTCCTCGGCGCCGGGCCCGTGCGCCCGTACGGCGGCCTGCTCGCAGCGCGCGGCGAGCGCGTCGGCGTCCGCGTGCCGCCCGGCCCGCACGGCGGCGCTGATCGCGGCGTGCGGGTCGGCGGGCGGGGGCGGCGCGCTGGCCAGCAGCAGGCTGGCGGCGAAGTCCGGCTCGTCCGCCAGCCGGGACAGCGCCTGCTGGTGCAGTTGCTCCACGGGCGGGCGGTGGCCGCTGCGGAGGAGGGTGGCGACGGCCCGCATGTACGACGGTGGCGCGGGCGTACGGCGGTGCGGCGGGGGCGGGGCGACCCGGCCGTAGACGGCGGTGTGGGGGCCGGAGTCGAGCGGCGCGGCCCGTCCGGGCCTCCACGGCTCGGTACGCAGCAGCTGCCACGCCTCCGCGTCCGCGTGCAGGTCGGCGACGAGCGTGGTCGTCCCCGGCGGGCGCAGCCGCAGTTCCTCCCGGAACCAGGGCCAGGGGAACGCCGTATAGCGGACCGTCGACGGCGTGGTGCGGGCCAGGGCCAGGTGGGGCAGGCGCTGGCGGCGGTCGAGGTGGAGCTGGCCGGTGACGAACACGGTCAGCGGACCGGGCGCGGCGGCCGCCGCCCGCACCCGGGTGAGGACGGCCTGCGGCTCCAGCGGGTCGGCCAGCTCGACGACGTTCGCGGTGTCCGCCCCGGCCAGCACCCCGGGCGCCACCGCCGCCAGGACGGGAAGCACCGACGCGGCGTCCACCAGGCGCCCCCGGCCCACCGGCGCGGCGGCGATCAGCAGCACGGTTCCCGGCATGGTCTCCTCCCCCTGTCGTCCCCCTGTCGATCACCTACAGCAGCACGGTAACCGGTGCGCCCGTCAGCCGGGACGGCGGCGGACCGCGAACACCGTGGTGTCGTCGGCGAGATGGCCGCCGCAGTGCCGCAGCGTGCCGTCCCGCACGAAGGTCACCAACTGGCGCGGACGGGCCACCCGGGGGTCGGCGGCGACGGCCCGCGACACCTCCTGGGCCAGCGGGTAGAAGACGTCGCTCCGGTCCCGGGCCTCGGTCACCCCGTCCGTGGTCACCAGCAGCGTCTCCGCGCCGGTCACCCGCACCCGCCGCACCGGCGGCGCCGGGGCCCCGCGGACGAGTTCGCCGAGGCCGAGCGGCAGCCCGTCCCCCGGCGGCAGCGACCGCACCGCCCCGTCGTCACCGACGACCAGCGGTGGGTCGTGGCCGAAGTTGACGACGTCCACGGCGTCCGCGGGTTCGTGCGGGAAGTCCAGCAGCACCGCCGTGGCGAACCGGTCGCCCTCGGCGTAGCCGAGGGCGGCCATGTGGTCGCGGTGCCGCCGCATCCGCGTCTCCAGGCGCCCGGCGACCGTCGTGAGCTGGCCCTCGTGGTACGCCGCCTCCCGGAACGTGCCCAGCAGCGCGGCGGCCGTCTCCACCGCGCGCAGCCCCTTGCCCTGCACGTCGCCGACGAGGACCCGGGTGCCGTGCGGGCCGGGCTGGATGTCGTAGAAGTCGCCGCCCACCCGGGCGTCGGTGTCGGCGGCGAGGTAGACGGCCGCGTGGTCCAGGCCGCCCCAGACCGCCGGCAGCGGACGCAGCACCGTACGGCGGATGGTGTCGCTGATGTCCGCCATGTGCACGACGCGGGCCTCCCCGCGCACCCGGACCACGCACGCCATCGTCGCCAGCACCCCGCCGATCGCGGCGAGCGCCAGGTCGGCCGGGCCCGCCTGGTGCTGCGGGGGCAGCCCGCTGTCCACGACGACGTAGGTCAGCGGCGCCAGCACCGCGAAGACGACCGTCTCCCACACCCCGCAGATCGCGGCGGCGATACCGGGCACCAGGACCAGCCAGGAGATCATCCGGAAGCTGGTGGTGGTGTGCAGGTCGGTCATCACGATGCCCACCAGCAGCACCAGCGGCGGCACCCAGGCCACGCTGCGCCCCCGCACCCGCAGCAGCTGCTGGCGGCGCAGGGCGTCCCGCCGCCCGGCGTGCGGGTACCGGTCCAGCAGGCCCTGACCTCCGCCGCCTCCGCTCACGGGCCTGGGACTGGTCATGCACCTCAGCGAAGCACGGGGGCGCCGGCCGCGCATCCGGTCCCCGACTTGCCGGTGGCTGTCCCGAGGTGTGCTCTGGAAGCCGGGGGGCAACCCGGGGTGAGCAGAGGAAGGAGTGCTCCCATGGCTCACGCGGCACCCAGGTCAGGGCGGCTGACGCCCGGCAAGCGCGACCGGAGACCCGGCACGGACGGTCCCGCCAACGGCTCCACCGACGTCTCCACCGACGTCTTCAGCGAGCGCACCCACCTGGTCGTCCGGTGGGTCCTGCCCGTCCTCGCGGGCCTCGTCGTCGGCTACTGGGCGGCGGCCAACCGGCGCTCCGGCGGCCCCATCACCGGCTGGAACCTGCTGTTCGGCTTCACCACCGCGATCGCGTTCATGGTGCTGTGCGTGGCCGTGCGCGTCGCCGCCTCCCGGATGAAGCGCGAGCTGCACGCGCTGACCTGGGCGGTCTTCCTCGGTGGCACGTTCGGCTTCGTGTACGCGCAGACCGACAAGACCGTGCTGCGCTCCGCCGTCATGTCGGCGGCGGTGGCGGCGGCCGTCTTCGCGGTGCTGTTCTACCGGTACTACACGCACGAGGACGCGGAGGGGCACCGGGTGCCCTGACCCCCGGGGACAGACGGGTGCGCGGGTCCCGGCCGGTCGGGCCGGGACCCGCGCTTCTCCCTCATCCCTCCACTCACCAGGCACCGGAGACCAGCGGTTTCCGGCCACCCGACGAGGCCGTAGGCCCCTTCACCACCAGGAAACACCCGTTCGGGTGAAGCCTCCACCGGAGCGCCGAAACCCCAGCTCGGCGGGGTCCACCCCTTCGGCTCGCGTGCCGCCGCCATTCGCACGGCCCGCGCTGGCCCCGCCCACCGCCCGGCGCTTACCTGGGGGAATGCCGGTACGCCTGCGCAACGCCCTGTCCGCCGTCCTCATCACGGTGTCCTGCCTCCTCGCCCCGTTCGGCACACTGGCCGCCTGGGCGGCGTACGGGCTCGCCGACACCGGCCGCTACGTGCGCGCGATGGCGCCGCTGGCCGGCGACCCGGCGGTCCGGGCGGCGGTCGCGGAGACCGTCGGCGACGGCATCGAGCGGCGCGTCGACCTCGGCCCGACAGCGCCCTACGTCCGCGCCGCGGTGCGCTCCTTCACCCGCACCGACGCCTACCGGGCGGGCTGGGACGCGGCGAACCGGGCCACCCACGCCGCGGTGCTCGACGCCGTACGCGACCGGGCCGGCGGGGGGCGGCCCGTCACCGTGGACCTCGCCCCGGTCGCCGCCCGCGTCCGGCGCCAGCTCGCCCACGACGGGCTGCCGCTGGCCGACCGCGTCCCGGTGCCGCGCACCCGGGTCGCCGTGCTCCCGGCACGGGACGTGGAGCGGCTGCGGAAGGGGTACGACGTGCTGGAGGTCGCCGCGGTCTGGCTGCCGTCGGCGGCGGTCGCGCTCGCCCTCGCCGGGATCGCGCTGGCCACGTGCCGCCGCCGCGCGGTCACCGCGACCGGCCTCGGCACCGCGCTCGGCGGCGCGCTGCTCGGCGTCGCGGTCGCGGTCGGCCGTCACCTCACCGTCGCCGGGATCGCGGACGACCTGCACCGCCCGGCCGCGGGCGCCGTCTACGACGCCCTGACCGCCACCCTCCGTACGACGTCCTGGCTGCTCCTCGCGCTCGGCCTGACGGCCGCCCTCACCGCGTGGCTCACCCGCTTCGCCCCCGTCCGGGCCCTGCCGCACCGCCTACGCGGACACCCGGGACCCCCCACCCCGGTCCCGGAGACGCCACAGGCACGGGCACAGGCCTGACCCCACCACCCGCACCACGAGGCATACCCTCTCCGCCCCCGCCCGGGCCCTGCCGCACCCGGAGGCGTCGCAGGCACAGGCCCGACCTCACCGCCCTGCCACCAGTGCGGCCAGCGTCCCCAGTGCCCGCGCCAAGTCCGCCTCCGGGGCCGACGCGAGGCCGAGCCTGACGGCGTCCGGGGTGCGGTGCGGGTCCACGGCGAAGGCGGGGCCCGGGGTGACGGCGATGCCCTGGCGGGCCGCGGCGGCGGCGAAGGTGTCGGCCCGCCACGGGGACGGCAGCTCCCACACGGCCCGGGCCGCCGCCGTACCGTCCTGCCCCGGCAACCCGGTGGCCGGGTGGACGAAGGGCGGGCCGCCCCCGCTGGGGACGCCCGCCCTCAGTCGACAGGGCGATGCTCACACGCCGATGTCGCACCCGTCGGCGCGCCAGACGGCGACCACGGCCGGACGGACGATCTTCCCGGGCCCGTCGGGCCAGGCGCTGGCGGGGTGGTCGACGGTCGCGCCGTCCACCTCGCCCGGGTGCTGCACGGCGACGAGGACGCGCCGGTCCTGCACGATCGGGCCGCAGGTCTCGGCGCCGTTCGGCATGGTCAGGAACTGCTTCAGCTCACCGCGCCGGTCACCGCGGGTGGCGACGCCGAAGAGGCCGTCGTGGGTGCCGAGCGCGTTGCCGTCGGTGGAGATCCACAGGTTGCCGTGCGGGTCGAAGGCGACGTTGTCCGGGCAGGAGATCGGGCTGACCTGGTCCTTGGGGAACCCGGCGAAGTAGGTGGCCGGGTCGGCGGGGTCGCCCGCGACCAGGAACAGGGTCCAGGCGAAGCGGGTGCTGTCGGCGCGGTTCCAGCGCTCGGTCAGCTCCAGGACCTGCCCGTGCTTGTTGCCGACGCGCGGGTTGGCCTCGTCGACGGGGGCGTTGCCGGTGGTGCCGCGGCGGGAGTTGTTCGTCAGGGCGACGTACACCTTGCCGGTGGCCGGGTTGGGCTCGATGTCCTCGGGGCGGTCCATCTTGGTGGCGCCGACCTTGTCACCGGCGAGCCGGGTGAAGACGAACACCTCCTCGGCGCTCATGCCCTCGACGTGCGAGACGGCGCCCCTGGCGGTGGCGGTGGCCAGCGGGATCCACTCACCGCTGCCGTCGAACTCGCCGTCCGAGGGCAGTTTGCCGGTCCCGTCGATCTCGATGGCGGGGGAGTCGCCGGTGAGCCTGGCGACGTAGAGCGTCCCTTCGTCGAGCAGCGAGAGATTGTGCTCCCGCGCGGCCCGGCTCGACCCCTTCTTCATCCGCTTGCTGCCGACGAACTTGTAGAAGTAGTCGAAGCGCTCGTCGTCACCGGTGTAGACGACGGGACGGCCGTCGTCGGTGAGCCGCACGGTGGCGCCCTCGTGCTTGAAGCGGCCGAGCGCGGTGTGCTTGCGGGGCGTGGAGGTGGGGTCGTACGGGTCGAACTCGACGACGTAGCCGAAGCGGTGCGCCTCGTTGGGCTCCTGGGCGAGGTCGAACCGCTTGTCGAACCGCTCCCACTTGCGCTCGGTGGCGCCGGTGGGCAGGCCGTAGCGGGCGTCGGTGGCGCGGCTGGCGTTGGCGAAGTACTGGTTGAAGTTCTCCTCGCCGTGCAGCGTGGTGCCCCACGGGGTGGTGCCGCCGGAGCAGTTGTTGAGGGTGCCGAGCACCTTGCGGCCGGTCGGGTCGGCGGAGGTCTTCAGCAGGTCGGAACCGGCGGCGGGGCCGGTGACGCGGAACTCGGTGGTGGCGGTGACGCGCCGGTTCAGCGGGTGCCGGGGTACGGCCACCAGCTTGCCGGTCCTGCGGTCGCCCTCGACGACGACGGCGGCCAGACCGTGCGCGGCCCAGGCGATCTCGACCTGGTCGCGGGTCGGGTTGGCGGCGTCGTAGCCGCGGAACATCAGCACCTCGTCGGTGTACTCGTGGTTGGCGACGAGGATCTGCCGCCCGCGCTCGCCCGGGAGGGGCAGCAGGGAGAGGAAGTCGCAGTTGTACCCGAACTGACCGGCCTGCGCCTTGGCCGACTGCTTCTCCGGGTCGAAGGCGGGGGCGCCGCGCAGGATGGGCTCGCCCCAGCGGATGACGACGTTCTGCGCGTACCCGTCCGGGACGGTGACGGCGTCGTCGGTGTTGGGCGCGACCGGTTCGAACCGCAGCCCGCGGGCGGCCTTGCGGCTGCCGTGCCTCCGGCTCCCCGCGGGGGCGGCGGCCTGCGCCTCGGGCGCGGCGGCCACGGAGACGGCGCTACCGGCCGCCGCGGCGGCGGTGACCACGGCCGCCGCGCGCATCACCGTACGGCGGCTGAGGGCTCCGGCGATGACGTCGCCGACGTACGGGTTGGCGGAGGTGTTCGGCACCTCGTGGAAACAGGCGTCACCGCAACGGAACCGGCAGGTGAGGGCGGAGCGACCGCCCGGGTGTGACGCGGACGACGACGTGGTGATGATGGGCAACTGCTTGCGCACTTCGTTCTCCCCTAGCTTCCCCTGGAATCAGCCAGTCGGACGCTAGGAGCACGTTTGTGCGGGAGCGGGGCGCCGGGGTGAACGACGGGTGAACCTGGGGCGTCCGTAGCGCAGTTGCCACAACGGCCGGGACACGCCTTGACGCCGGGGCCTCCCACCGCCCTCCCGCACCCAAGATCACCACTCGGGACCGCTAACCTTACGTGTCCGTCCTGGCCAGGGATCGGCGGGCTACAACTCATGCGAAGGGTTGCGCACATGGGCATTCTCTCTCTCCTGCGGAACACGTTCAGCCGCTCACGCAAGACCCGAGACACCACCGAGACACCCACACCGGCCCCAGATCACACGGTCCCGTCCCCTTCGCCCGCCCCGGACTCCCAGACCCCCGAGCCCTCCGGTGAGGACCCGACGCCGACACCGTCTTCCCCTTCCCCCTCCCCGGACGCCCCCACGCCCTCACCCTCCGTGGTGGACGCCCTGGTCTCGGCCGCCTTCGACAACGTCACGGTCCCGCCAGCCCGCCGCACACCGGAGACGCCGGAGCGCGAGGAGCCGACGCCGGCCGAGCCGGTCGCGGAGGCACCGGCGACCGGGACGCCGGAGGCAGCGGAGCCGACCCCCGCCGAGCCGCTCGCGGAGGCAGCGGAGCCGACGGCCGCGGAGCCGCCGGAGGCAGAGGAACAGGCGTCGGCGGAGACGCCCGCGGAGCCGGAGAAGCCAGCCCCGGCGGAGACCCCCGCGGAGCCCACGGTGACCGAGGCCGCGGAGCCGGAGGAGCCGACCGCACCTGAGCCGGTCGCGGAGCCCGCGCCGCCCGTCGAGACGCCGGAACCGGAGGAGCCGACGGAGACTGCGGAGCCCACGGCAACCGAGGACGCCGCAGAACCGACGACGGCCGTTGAGACGCCGGAGACGGAAGAGGCCACGGCTGCCGAGACGCCGAAGGCAGAGGAGCCCACGGCGACCGAGACGCCGAAGGCAGAGGAGCCGACCTCAGCCGAGCCGCTCGCGGAGGCACCGGCGACGGAGGAGCCGGTCACCGACCAGGAGCCGCAGGCGGAGGCGGAGCCGACGCCGGACCCGGCACCCGAACCGGAGGCGGAGCCGACGCCGGACCCGACCCCGGAGCCGGAGGCGACGGCAGAGCCGGAGACGACCCCCGACCCCGAACCCGAACCCGCGCCCGCGACCACCCCCGAACCCGCAGCCGCAGCCGCCGACGGCGAGCCCGCCCCGCAGGGGCCACCCGCACCCGACGACGAAAGCGGCACGGGTGGTGCGGGTGGGAACACTCCCGAGGCCGACGGCGAAGCCGAGGCCGAGGCACCCCCCGCCACCCCCGTCTCCGCACCCGCCATCCCCCCCACCCTCACCACCGCCTACACCGCCGCCGCCACCACCCTCACCGCCCACCACCTCACCTCCACCCCCGCCAAGACCTACCTCGTCCTCGACCGCTCCGCCTCCATGCGCCCGTACTACAAGGACGGCTCCGCCCAGGCCCTCGCCGAGCAGACCCTCGCCCTCGCCGCCCACCTCGACCCCGCGGGCCCGGCGGACACCTCCGTCCACGTCGTCTTCTTCTCCACCGAACTCGACGGGACCGGCGAACTCACCCTCGCCGACCACGAGGACAAGATCGACGACCTGCACGCGTCCCTCGGCCGCATGGGCCGCACCAGCTACCACGCCGCCGTGGAAGAGGTCGTAGCCCACTACGAGAAGTCCGGCACGGACGCCCCCGCCCTCGTCATCTTCCAGACGGACGGCGCCCCCGACGCCAAGACCCCCGCCACCCAGTCCCTCACGGACGCGGCGAAGAACCACCCCCGCGTCCACTTCGCCTTCGTCGCCTTCGGAGAGCACGACAACAAGGCGTTCGACTACCTCCGCAAGCTCAAGACGGGCAACACGTCCTTCTTCCACGCGGGCCCCACCCCGAAGGAACTCACGGACGCGGAACTCTACGAGGGCATCCTCGCGAACTGGCGCCCGACCGCATAACACCACCGCGCCACCACTCCCACCTCCGCAGACGGGGCCCGGCCACCAGGCCGGGCCCCGTCTTCTGTCCCACTTCGCCCCATCCCGTTCGCGCACCCGACGGGTTCGTCCCATGCCCGGCCGTCTCCTTGAACTCCATGTCGAGAACCGCCGCAGCCTGCGTGACGTGACCACCCCACTCGGTCCGCTCACCGTGCTGGTCGGACCGAACGGTGTGGGCAAGACCAATGTGCTGAAAGTCTTCGACTTCCTGGCCGACATCATTCGCACGGACCTTCCGCCCGCGCTCGACACCCGAGCGGTTTGGACGAGGTCGTGTTCCGGGGCGGACCGAAGCCCCCGACGAGTACAACCTGACGATCCGACGACGCTCCCTGCGCTCGACCGACCGGGACCGGGGCAAAGTCGCCTACACGCTCGGAAGACGCACACGCGACGGTAGGCAAAGACGAAACAGTCCGCGTCCCTCCCGCGGCGGCGTGCCGTCCGCCGCTTAATCCCCGGGGAGTAATCCGCAGCAGCCGCCGCCCCCGGCAGTACGCCTCACCTCGCCCTCCCGCCCGACGAAAGCCGTCGTTCAGACCGGAAGTCTGGAGCCCGAAGCAGACGTCACCCGGAGGGAGATCGGTCGATGAGGGCCGGAGAGACAACCACGACGAGGACGGGGCGCGGGCGAGCCGTTCCATGGGCGGTGCTCGGGCTGTGGATCGCGGTGATCGCACTCGTCGGGCCGTTCGCGGCGAAGCTCGCCGACGTGCAGCACGACAAGGTCACCGACTACCTGCCGGCGAGCGCGGACTCGACGCAAGCGGCGAAGATCGAGGAGAAGTTGCCCGGTGGCGAGACCACCGAGATGGTGCTCGTCTACCACCGGGACGGCGGGCTCAGCGCCGCCGACCGGAAGACCGCGGCCGGGCAGGTCGCGGAGATCGCCCGGCAGCACAAACTGATCGACGGTGTTCCCGACGGGATTCCGTCCAAGGACGGCACGACCCTGATATACCCGGTCGCCAGCAACGATCCCGGGGCGGACGAGGAGAAGCGGGACAAGCTCGTCACCGACGTCCGCGAAGTCGCCCGGGGCGAAGGCGGGTTGAGCGTCGATGTGGGCGGCACCGGCGCGCTGGGAACCGACTCCGGCGCCGTCTACGACTCGCTCGGCGGACCGCTGCTCTACACCACCATCGCCGTCGTCGCCGTACTGCTGATCCTGATCTACCGCAGCCCCGTGCTGTGGCTTGTGCCCCTCGTCGTCGCCGGGCTCGCCGACTACATGTCGATGGGCGTCGCCTACGGCCTCAATCAGGCCTTCGGCACGACCGTCACGGGGCAGAGTGCGGGTGTGATGACGATCCTCGTGTTCGGGGCGGGCACGGACTACGCGCTACTGCTCATCTCGCGCTACCGGGAGGAACTGCGGCGCATCGAGCGCCCGTACGAGGCCATGATCGCCGCCCTGCGCGGCTGCGGGCCCGCCGTGCTCGCCTCCTCCGGCACCGTCGCCGCCGGACTGCTGTGCCTGCTCGCCGCCGACCTCAACAGCAGCAAGGGCATGGGCCCGCTTGGTGCCGTCGGTGTGCTGTGCGCGCTGATCGCCATGCTGACCCTGCTCCCCGCCATCCTCGTACTGATCGGACGGCGGGTGTTCTGGCCGCTCGTGCCCGCCTTCGGGAGCACGCCCAAGCAGCGGCGCAGCCTGTTCTCGGCGATGGGCAGCTCTGCCGGACGCAGGCCGCTGACCGTACTCGCGGGCGGTGCCGTACTGCTGGGCGCCCTCGCCCTCGGCTCACTCAACTTGCCGGGACCGCTCAAGCAGGAGGACTCCTTCGTCAACAAGCCGGAGTCCGTCGTCGCGATGGAGACCCTCGCCAGGGCCTACCCCGGGCAGGGCAGCCAGCCCATCGACGTGATCACCCCGCAGGGGCGCGCCGACGAGACCCTCGCGACCGTCCGCGACACACCAGGCGTGGGCAGCGCGGAGAAGGGGCGTACGGGACACGGCTGGACCGAGATCTCCGTCTTCGCGAAGAGCGCACCCCAGTCGTCGGAGGAGACCGCCACCATCAAGTCCCTGCGGAACGAGCTGAAGGGCTCCTACGTCGGCGGGGACAGCGCCCAGCAGATCGACCTGGAGGTCACCAACGCCCGGGACACGAAGATCGTCGTACCGCTCGTCCTCGTCTTCGTGATGCTCATCCTGATCGTGCTGCTGCGGAGTCTGGTCGCACCCCTGCTCCTGGTGGTCGCGGTCGTCGCGGTGTGGGGCGCCTCCCTCGGGATCGGCGGACTGGTCTTCGAACCGCTCCTCGACCTCAAGGGCACCGATCCGGGGCTCGGACTGCTGTCGTTCGTGTTCCTGGTCGCCCTCGGCGTCGACTACGGCATCTTCCTCATGCACCGGATGAGGGAGGAGTCCCTGGCGGGAGCGGAACCGGCCACGGCGGCACTCACGGCACTGCGCACCACCGGCGGCGTCATCGCCTCCGCCGGACTCGTCCTCGCCGCGACCTTCGCCGTGCTGACGAACATGGGCCTGGTGCAGCTGGTCCAGCTCGGCTTCGTGATCGCCCTCGGCGTCCTGCTCGACACCTTCCTCGTACGGACGTACCTGGTGACCAGTGCCAGCGTCGCCCTGGGCCGGAAGGTGTGGTGGCCGGGCGTGCTCTCACGGCAGCCCGGGCCGGCCGAACCGGCCGGGTCGAGCGCACCGGGCGGACCGACCGAGCCGCCCCGGCAGCCGGAAACCGTCAGTGCCTCCTGAGCACGCTGTCCGAAGGCCTCGATCGAACGGCCTGGTCGAGCACCCTGATCGTGCACCTTGATCCTGCGGGGCCGCCCAGGTGCCTCTCCTTCCGTAGAGGCGCCCGGGTTCCCGCACGAGCACCGGAAGATGGAGCCGTGGAAGAACGGGGAACGACCACAGTGGCACGCGACCGGTCGGCGGCGGAGACGGCGGCCGGTGGCGGCGGGCGGTCCCGTCGCGCCGAGCGCATCATGTCCGCCATCCACCGCGAACCGCTGACCGCACCGCACCGCACCCGCAACGACGCGGTCCTCGCCCTGTGCGTCGCCGTGCTTGCCGTAGCCATCGCCCTGTTGGGCGGCGAGGGTATCCGGCCCGACCATCTCAGCTGGACGCTGCTGCTCGCCGGGCACGTGTCCCTCGTATGGCGGCGCCGCCGTCCGGTGGTGGCCCTGCTCGGGGTGGTGGCCTGCATGGCTCCGTACTACGCCTTCGACTACAACCCCGCCCCGCCCGTCCCCGCGATCATCCTGGCGCTCTACACCGTCGCGGCGACCGGCGCCGAACGCCGCACGCTGCTCACCGGTGTCGCCGTCCTCGGTTCGACAGTGATCAGCAACGGCCTCACCGACCAGGACGGGGCGCTGGAGTCCCTGGAGATCTCCGGCTGGATCATCACGGTCCTGGTTGTCGGTATCGCCGTCCGCTACTACCGCTTGTACGTCGCCTCCATCGTCGAGCGGGCCGAGCGGGCCGAACGCACCCGGGAGGAGGAGGCCAGGCGCCGCGTCGCCGAGGAACGGCTGCACATCGCCCGTGACCTGCACGACCTGCTCGCCCACAGCATCACGCTCATCGGCGTGCAGACGTCCGTGGCGGCCCACGTCCTCACCGCCGACCCCGAGCGCCTCGACCGCGAAGCCGTCGCCCAGGCGCTGGACGACATCGCGGGGACCTGCCGGACCGCCCGGGGGGAACTGCGTACGACGCTGGAGGTGCTGCGGGGGCATGACACGGTCGTGGGAGCGGGCGCGGATCCGGGGCCCGGTTCCGTGTCCGGTCCTGTTTCCGGAACCGAGGACATGCGGGGGCCGCTGCCCGGCATCGACGGACTGGCCGGTCTCGCGGAGACCGGCCGGGTGGCCGGGGCCAAGGTCGAACTGTCCGTCCGCGCGGACGACATCCCGCCCTCCGTGGGCGCCGCCGCGTACCGGATCGTGCAGGAGGCGCTCACCAACGCCGTACGTCACGGCGGCCGCGAGAACCTCACCGTGCGGGTGCGTCTGTGGACCGCGGACGGCGCACTGCGGGTGAGTGTCAGGGACGACGGGACGGGCGGGGACGACGGCACGGGCGGCGGAGTGGGCCCGTCCGACCGCACGCCGGGGTTCGGCCTCATCGGAATGCGGGAGCGGGCCCGCAGTGTGGGCGGCACACTGGACGCCGGCCCAGGTCCCGCCGAGGGCTTCGAGGTGACCGCCACACTGCCGCTGTCCCGGGAGGACAGGGTTCGATGACCATCCGCGTACTGCTGGCCGACGACCAGAACCTCGCAGGATCCGAAACAGACCGTCGAACACCCCGGCGTTGATTCACCCCTTGATCCGCCGCCAGTACGTCATGCCTGACCTGAAGCCGAGTTCCTGCGGAAGGTCTTCCCAGCCGATCCCGGTATGCAGCATGTACAAGATGCCCTGCGGATAAGCAATGCAACCCGTATGTAGAAGGCTAGTGATGGCAGTCAACGCAGCACCATCCGGGGAAAGCGCAGCCCGGGTGTCGAACGGCGCTCCGGAGAGTACTCCCGTCGGAGTAACGCCGTACCGCCTGTCTCCCGAGGGATGACGACCGCAGTATGACGAAACAGAACGGAATCGGGCCTAGCGTTGGGGCTGTGCCGGAACTTGATAGTCCACTGCGAAGGTCGCAGACGGATGCCGTACGGATACCTCACACAAACACCTGAAGAGAGGGACTGACATGAAGCCCATGGGACGCCGCGGCTTTCTCGTCGCCAGCACGGCACTTGGCATTGGCGCCGGCTTGTCCACGCACGCCATTCTCTCGGAAGTGAGCGAGAACGAGACTTCGGACAAGACATCGGACATCGCACGGCGGGACCAGGACCTGCCCTTCATCGGCACGGAGGAGACCTTCTCGACTCCCACGTTGTTGAAGTTGAACTCCATCAATCAGGATCACATAGCGTTCCTTGAGGAGATTGGCCTTTCAGATCTAGGCCAACGCCGGATCGGCGACATGGATGCGGGGGGACTCAACGTTCAAATCCTCTCTGCTCATACACCCTCCGTGCAGAACGTCCCTGGACAGAGGGGCATCGACCTTGCCTACCGTCTCAACCGGCAACTTGTAGACGGGCCGCTCGCCAAGTATCCGGACCGCTTCAAGGCTTTCGCCACCTTGCCCTTGCAGAGCCCGGAGGCGGCGGCGGACGAATTGGAACGCTCGGTTCGGGAAGATGGGTTCTTGGGCGCACTAACCAACGGACACATCGCGAAGAAGTATCTCGATCATCCCGATTTCGAGCCTGTGCTGGCACGTGCCGTTGATCTCGACGTGCCGATCTACCTGCATCCCGGCTATCCCGCTGAGGAGGTCTTCAAAATCTACTACAGCACCACACGGTCTGAATACACGGAAGAGTACCAGGACTACATTTTCAGTGGGTCTGGATATGGCTGGCACCAGGAGGTGCTGACCCAATGCATTCGGATGATCACGTACGGGGTCTTCGACAGATTCCCCAAACTGAAAGTCATCATCGGCCACATGGGCGAAGGTCTCCCCTTCTACTACGAGCGGATCGTCAATGACATGGGCGAGCCGACCAAAGACTCGCTCGAGAAGCCCATCGCGCAATACTTCCAGGACAACTTCTGGGTCACAACCAGCGCATTCCCTCAAACCGAACTGCTCGATCTCCTGCTGAAGTACATAAGCGTGGATCGAGTGATGTTCGCAACCGACTACCCGTTCGCGGACATAAAGGAGCAGACCGACTGGTTCCGCGGAGTCGATCTGCCACGCGAAGACAAGGAAAAGATCGCATTCCGAAACGCGGAGAAACTGTTCAGAATGAAGGTGCCCATGAAGTGATACGCCAGCGTCTTCCCTGCCTGCTACGCGGGCCGCTGGCCACACCGTTGCTGCCGTCGTTCAACTCCCGTTCGCAGGGCGCCGGGACCGCTCCGTGTGACGAGCGGGCCGCGTCCACGGCGGTCGTGTACGTGCTGACCCGCCTGGGGGGAATCCGAGGGATGGCTCCTGCTCTTCCCCGAGGCGTTCCCCCACGTACGCCCCAGATGGCGGGTACCACCCCAGTTGCGCGCGGCGCACCCACCTTCCGGGAAAGCGACGGCCCCCTGGTCGCCCGCGCGGCACTGGAACGCGACCTGCTGCCCTCTCCCCAAGGCAGGAACCGCTCCTACTCCGACTTCGTCGGGGATCTGGAGGGCTGGCGCTGACCGTGCCGACCCCCGGCCGCCCCTTCCCACCCCGCAAAACGGGAAGCGGGCGGCCACCCCGTGTCGGCTACGATTTCAAGGTTCGCAAAACGACCGACCTGGGAGCAGCCGAGATGGCTCGACACCTCATCACCAGCGCCCTTCCGTACATCAACGGGATCAAGCACCTGGGCAACATGGTGGGGTCCATGCTCCCGGCGGACGTGTACTCCCGGTACCTCCGCCAGCGCGGCCACGACGTCCTCTACATCTGCGCCACCGACGAGCACGGCACCCCGGCCGAGCTCGCCGCGAAGGAGCAGGGGATCCCCGTAGCGGAGTTCTGCGCGCAGGCGCACGACGCGCAGAAGGCGATCTACGACGGCTTCGCGCTCGCCTTCGACTACTTCGGCCGCTCCAGCTCCCCCCAGAACCACGAGATCACCCAGGAGATCGCGCGGGAGCTGAAGGCGAACGGCTTCATCGAGGAGCGGGCGATCCGCCAGGTGTACTCGATCACCGACGGCCGTTTCCTCCCCGACCGCTACATCATCGGCACCTGTCCGCACTGCGGCTACGACAAGGCCCGCGGCGACCAGTGCGAGAACTGCACCCGCGTCCTCGACCCCACCGACCTCATCGAGCCGCGCTCCGCGATCAGCGGCAGCAGCGACCTGGAGGTCCGCGAGACGAAGCACCTGTTCCTGCTCCAGTCCGCGCTCGCGGGCGAGGTGGAGGCCTGGGTCGACGAGCGTGCCGACGACTGGCCGGTCCTCGCCTCCTCCATCGCCCGCAAGTGGCTCACCGAGGGGCTCCACGACCGCGCGATCACCCGTGACCTCGACTGGGGCGTCCCGGTCCCGGCGGACACCTGGCCGGACCTCGCCGCCGAGGGCAAGGTCTTCTACGTCTGGTTCGACGCGCCCATCGAGTACATCGGCGCGACGAAGGAGTGGGCGGACCAGGACCCGGAGCACCGCGACTGGCGTTCGTGGTGGTGGAAGTCGGACACGGACGTCCGCTACACGCAGTTCATGGGCAAGGACAACGTCCCCTTCCACAGCGTGATGTTCCCGGCGACCCAGCTCGGCACCCGCGCCCCGTGGAAGAAGGTCGACGTCATCAAGGCGTTCAACTGGCTGAACTACTACGGCGGCAAGTTCTCCACCTCGCAGCGGCGCGGCGTCTTCACCCACGACGCCCTCGAAGTCCTGCCCGCCGACTACTGGCGCTACTTCATGATGGCCAACGCCCCGGAGTCGGACGACTCGTCCTTCACCTGGGAGCACTTCACGGCCACGGTGAACAAGGACCTCGCCGACACCCTCGGCAACTTCGTCAACCGCGTCCTGTCCTTCTCCAGGAAGCGCTTCGGCGAGGAGGTCCCGGCGGGCGCGGAGCCCGGCGAGGCCGAGGAGAAGCTGGGCGAGGAGATCGCCCGCCTGCTGACCGAGTACGAGCAGCAGATGGACGCCCTCCAGTTCCGCAAGGCGGCCTCGGCGCTGCGCGCGCTCTGGTCGGCGGGCAACTCCTACCTGGAGGAGAAGGCCCCCTGGCTGGAGATCAAGACGAACAAGGAGGGCGCGGCCCTCACCCTGCGCACGGCGATGAACCTGATCCACCTCTACGCGATCGTCTCGGAACCGTTCATCCCGACCACCTCGGCGGCCATGCGCCAGGCATTCGCCCTCGCCGACGACACCGCGACCTGGGTCTCGGCGGACGAGGCCAGGTCGCTGACGACCGTCCCGGCCGGTACGCCGTTCACGGTGCCGCCGGTGCTGTTCGCCAAGCTCACCGACGAAGACCTGGAAACGTACAAAGAGCGCTTCGGCGGGGAAACAGCGGCGTAACGGCCCTTCTCGAACCCCTCACTCACCGTGTATATCTGGCCATGATCATGCGGCCGATCAAAGCCGCATGACATTCGCACGACGTACGAGTGGGGGGTCCTCTCATGGCACTTTTCGGCAACGCACACCCGATCGACCCGGCACAGGCCGCGCAGGACTACGCCAAGCTGCTCGGCCAGGGCGAGACGGTGCACGCCGCCTACCTGCTGATCCGCGACACCATCCTGTTCACCGACCGCCGACTGATCCTGGTCGACAAGCAGGGCATCACGGGTAAGAAGACGGAGTACCACTCCATCCCGTACCGCAGCATCACCCACTTCGCGGTGGAGACGGCGGGCACCTTCGACCTCGACGCCGAGCTGAAGATCTGGGTCTCCGGCACCCAGCTGCCGATCACCAAGACCTTCACCAAGGGCGTGGACATCTACGAGGTCCAGGCGATCCTGACGCAGTACGTGGCGCGGTAGTCACCCGGGGCAGATCGGGCATCCAGGAGTGTCACGCCGCATTCCACACCTAGACTTCTCCAACCGCTGGTAAGGCGGTATCGGTGAGCTCTGGGGGCATGTGGTCGATGGTCGAGCAGGTGGAGATTCCGAACACGACAGCCTCACCCGTACCTGCCCCGGGTCAGCGGGTCACCGTGCGCAATCGCCCGTGGGCGGTGACCGACGTCCTGCGCTCGACCGCCACCAGTGACGATCCCGCGCGCACCGCGGAAGCGGCACCCAGCCACCTCGTCACGCTGTCTTCTCTTGAGAGCGACGGCCGGGACGAGGAACTGCGCGTGGTGTGGGAGTTGGAGCAGTCGACCGACGTCCACGACCAGTACGAGCTGCCCTCGCCCCGTGACGGCTTCGACGACCCCGGACGTCTGGACGCCTTTCTGGACGCCGTCCGCTGGGGCGCCATCGCCTCCGCCGACAAGACAGCCCTCCAGGCACCGTTCCGCTCCGGCATCGAGATCCAGGACTACCAGCTGGATCCCGTGGTCCGCGCACTGTCCATGCCCCGGACGAACCTGCTGATCGCGGACGACGTCGGCCTGGGCAAGACGGTGGAGGCCGGTCTGGTGATGCAGGAGCTGATGCTCCGCCACCGCGCCCGCTCCATGCTGATCGTCTGCCCCGCCGGTCTGACGCTCCAGTGGCGGGACGAGATGCGGGACAAGTTCGGCCTGGACTTCCGCATCGTCAACACCCGGATGCTGCGCGACCTGCGCCGCTCGGCAGGGCTGTACGCCAACCCCTGGACCCACCACCCGCGTCTGATCGTCTCGATCGACTGGCTGAAGCGCGAGCGCCCGCTGCGGATGCTGCGTGAGCTGCTGCCGCCGGTGCCGGAGTACCCGCGGGCCTTCGACCTGCTGGTGGTGGACGAGGTTCACACGTGTGCGCCGTCGGGCACCGGGAAGTACGCGGTCGACTCGCAGCGCACGCGCGCGGTGAAGCTGCTCGCGCCGCACTGCGAGCACCGCCTCTTCCTCTCCGCGACCCCGCACAACGGTTACCTGGAGTCCTTCACCGCGCTCCTGGAACTGCTCGACGACCACCGGTTCGCCCGGGGCATCAAGCCGTCCGACGAGCAGCTGCGCCGGGTGATGGTGCGCCGTATGAAGTCGGACCTGCCTCCGCTGTGGAACGGCAAGCCGCGCTTCCCCCGGCGGGTGCCGCACGCGCTGGAGGTCGAGTACAGCGACGCGATGCGCGAGGCGTACGCCAGGCTGACGGAGTACGCGCGCTCTCGCCGGGAGGGGCAGGGCGGCGGAAAGGCGGGGCGGACCGCCTCCGACTTCGTGACGACCCTGCTGAAGAAGCGCTTCCTGTCGTCACCGAAGGCGTTCGCGGAAACGATCAGCACCCACCTGAAGACGATGACGACCCGGCACACCGGGCCCGAGGAGGAGCCGGCCCCGAGCGTCCGGGTGCTGCGGCCCCTGATCGACGGCATCGAGGAGGCCGAGGAGGACGACGAGCAGCAGCAGGCCGAGGCGGCGACGCGTGCCTTCACCGCCGCCCGCCAGGCCATGCGTCCGCTCTCCGACCGCGAGCACACGCTCCTCAAGGAACTTGACGCCTGGGCGGTCGAGGCGGGGAAGCGGTCGGACGCCAAGTTCGCCCGCTTCCGGGAGTGGCTGGACGGGATCGTCTGCCCGGACGGCCCGCTCGGCGAGTGGGAGTCGGAGCGGGTCATCGTCTTCACCGAGTACCGCGACACCCAGCGCTGGCTGTACGGCCAGCTGATCGCCGCCGGATACCCGGCCGAGCGCATCACCCAGCTCTACGGCGGCCAGGACCCGGAGGAGCGCGAGCAGGTCAAGCAGGTCTTCCAGGAGGACCCCGCGCTCTCCCCCGTCCGTATCCTGCTCGGCACCGACGCGGCCAGCGAGGGCATCAACCTCCAGGCGCACTGCCACCGGGTGCTGCACTGGGAGATCCCCTGGAACCCCAACCGCCTCGAACAGCGCAACGGCCGCGTCGACCGGCACGGGCAGAAGGCCGACCAGGTGGACGTGTTCCACTTCGTGCCGCGGGGCTGGCAGGGCTTCGACCCCGCCCACGACCACCACACGGACTCGGGCTACGAGGACGGCGCCCTGGAGGACGAGCTGCACTTCCTCGCCGTGGCCGCCCGCAAGACCGAGCGCATCCGCGAGGACCTGGGCAGCGCGGGCGAGGTGATCGCCGCGCAGGTCGAGCAGAAGATGCTGGGACGCCGTTCGAACTGGACGACCGCCGACGCCGAGATCACCAAGCGGTCCGGCAAGGCCGTCCTGAAGGTGGAGCGCGACCTCGCCCGCGACCTGGAACGCCTGGTGGGTGCCCTGACGGACAGCCGCCACCAGCTCCACCTGCACCCGGAGACCGTCGAGCGGGTCGTCCGTACGGGCCTGCTGCTGGCCCACCGCAAGGACCTCACCGAGGTCCCCGACCCCAAGGCGGGCAGGGCGGCCCGCTGCTTCCGCCTGCCGGAGCTGCCCGGCGCCTGGGCGCGCGCCCGCAACGACGGCCTGCGCCACCCGCTCACCGGCAAGGAGCGCCCGGTCGTCTTCGACGAGACCGAGGCCCGCGACCGCACGGACGTGGTCCACATGCACCTGGGCCACCGGCTGGTGCAGATGTGTCTACGACTACTGCGTGCCGAGCTGTGGTCGAGCGGCGCGGGCGCGCATCTGTCCCGGGTGACGGCCCGGGTCGTCCCCGACGGCGCGCTCCGGCAGCCCGCCGCGGTCGCGCACGGCCGGGTGGTCATCACCGGCAGCGGCGGGACGCGGCTGCACGAGGAGGTGATCACGGCGGGCGGTCTGATCGAGGGCGGCAAGTTCGTCCCGGCCAAGATGGAGGACGTCGACGGCTGGCTGGCCGAGGCGACGGCCGAACTGCCCGCCGAGGCCGTACGGACGGAGCTGACCGACCTCTGGCCCCAGCTGGAGGAACGTCTCGCGCGTGCCCTGAACACCCGCGCGAACCGGCGGTTCCGCTCCCTCCAGACCGTCCTCGCCGAACGCTGCGAGGAGGAGGTCGAGGGTATGCGTGCGATCCTGGAGGACCTTGGCCGCGCGATCCGGGACCGGCTCGACAACACCGGATACTGGCAGCAGGAGTCGCTCTTCGACGTCGACGACGAGCGCCGCCAGCTCCGCGCGGACCGGGAGGCCCTGCTGGAGCGGCTCCGGCGGCTGCCGGAGGTGACGGAGACCGAGACGGCCGCGTTGCGCCGCCGCTGGTCCGACCCGTCCGACCGCTGGTTCCCGGTCGCCGTGACCTTCCTCGTCCCCCGTTCCCTCTCACCCGTCCACCAGGAGCACCGCTGATGCCGCCCGCCGCCCGCACGCCGAGGAAGGTTCCGCCGAAGGGCTCGGTCCCCACCCCTGCCGAGCAGCACGAGGACTGGCTGCGGCTGCTGCGCCCCGACGGCCCGTTCGTGTCGCTGCCGGTGCTGGTCGGGGCGTTCCAGCAGGGCCTGGACACGATCCCGGTGGAGACGTGGGAGAGGCTGCGGCAGGCGTGGGCGGAGGTCCAGGAGGACCCGGCGCTGCTGCGGCCCGCGTGGGAGAAGTTCGTCCTGACCGAACTGCTCGGCTGGCGGGCACCCGGCCTGCGCGAGGGCGCGGCGATCCCCGAGCTGCTGCACGCGGGCGCGAACACACCCGACGCGGTCCTGCTCGGCCCCGGCCGCTCCGGCGGCCTGGCCCCGCGCGCCCTGTTCTTCCGTACGGACGACTGGGAGGGCCCGCTCAACCGCCCACGCGGCGAGCAGCCGGGCCTCGCCGACCGGGCGGCAGAGCTGTGCCGGGCGCGAGAGGTCCCCTTGGCCCTCCTCACGAACGGCCGCGAGTGGGCCCTGGTCCACGCCCGCCCGAAGGAGGCGACGACGGTCGCCGTCTTCGACGCGGACCTGTGGACCGAGGAGCCGATCCTCGCCCGGGCCTTCGCCAGCCTGCTCACCGCAAGCCGGGTGATCCGCCCGCCCCTGGACGCGGACGGCAAGCCGACCGACTCGACGGCGGGCCTCTTCGCCCGCACCGCCGACGCCCAGGCCGACGTCACCGACACCCTCGGCCGCCAGGTCCGGGAGGCGGTGTCGCTGCTGGTCGCGGAGCTGTCCCGGCTGGACCGGGAGTCGGGCGGCGAGCTGCTCCGTGACGTCCCCGCCAAGCAGGTCTACGAGGGCGCGCTCACGGTGATGATGCGCCTGGTGTTCCTCCTCTACGCGGAGGAGCAGCGCCTGCTCCCCTCCGGCGAGGAGCTGTACAGCGCCTCCTACGCCGTAGGCCCCCTGCACGACGAGCTGGCCAAGGCCCAGAGCCTGCACGGCGACGAGCTGGGCGACCGGGTGGAGGCGACCTGGCCACGCCTGCTGGCGGTGTTCGCGGCGATCCACGGCGGCAGCACACACGACCAGCTGTGGATCCCCCCGTACGGCGGCTCGCTCTTCGACCCGTCCCGCTTCCCCTGGCTGGTCCCGGCCAAGGTGACGGACCGTGTCGTCTACGAGATCCTCGACGCCCTGCTGACCCTGCGCGCCCGCAAGGGCTTCAAGGGCAAGGAGCGCCTGTCGTACAAGGGCCTGGACGTCGAGCAGATCGGCCATGTCTACGAGGGTCTGCTGGAGTACGGCTGCCACTGGGCTCGGGAGCCGTACGTCGGGGTCTCCTTCGGGCGGGACAAGAAGTACGAGGCGGTACTGCCGCTGGCCCGCCTGGAGGAGTGGGCGGCGGCGGGGTCCCTCGCGGAACGGGTCGCGGAGGCGGCGGGCACGAAGCCGGCCACGGTGACGGCGGCGCTGGCGAAGTCCTCCGGTGCGGTGACGGTCGAGCTGGAGACGGCGTGCGGCAGTGACATGGCCCTGGCTGAGCGGGCGGCTGTCTTCGCCGGGCTGTACGGCACCGACCTGCGCGGCGAGCCGAAGGTGTGGCCCGCGGGCTCGGTCATCGTCGTCCGCTCGGGAAACCGACGGGACACGGGCACGCACTACACGCCGAAGAAGCTGGCGGAAGAGGTCGTGGAGCACACGCTGGCTCCGCTGTGCTTCTCACCGGGACCGGCGGAGGGCGCGGAGCCGGGGGTATGGCGGCCGAAGAAGGCCGAGGAACTGCTGAAGCTGCGGGTGCTGGACCCGGCCATGGGTTCCGGGGCGTTCCTCGTGTCGGCCTGCCGGTACCTGTCGGACCGGGTGGTGGAGGCGTGGCTCCGGGAGGACGAACTTCCGCCGGAGATCGCGCGGGACGTGGACCGCGACGACCGTGAGCAACTGCACCAGATCGCCCGGCGGTTGGTGGCGGACCAGTGCCTGTACGGCGTCGACCGCGACCCCATGGCGGTGGAACTGGCCAAGCTGTCCCTGTGGTTGGTGACGCTGGCCAAGGGTCGGCCGTTCTCGTTCCTGGACCACGCGTTGCGGTGCGGGGACTCCCTGATCGGGGTCATCGACGTACGGCAGGTCCGGCAGTTCCATCTGGACTGGCAGGACCGCCAGCTGAGCGAGGAAGTCGCGCGGGCGCTGGAGGGTACGGAGTCACTGTTGTCGCGGGCGGCCGATCTACGGCGGCAGATCGAGTCGACGGCGGTCACGGACATCCGGGTCGTCCGGGAGAAGGCGGCTCTCCTGGCGAAGGCGGAGGCCCTGAGCGGCAAGCTGCGGCTGGCGGCGGACGCGGTGGTGGGGGCCGCGCTGGCCGCCGCGGGCATCTCCGACGAGGAGGCGTCCGAGATCTCCGGCGAGGAGAACGTGGGCGGGGCGCGGGGGGCCGCGCGGTTCCGTGATGCGAAGGAAGACGCGAAGAGCCGGGCTTATCGGTACCGGTTGGAGGCTGTGGCGGGGCTGGTGGCTACGGCTCTTGGGGAAGGTGACGGGGCCGAGGAGGCGGCGGCTCGGGCTCGGGGGATTGTGGACGGGTGGCTGAAGGGGCCTCGGGCTGAGGCGGTTCGGCCTCTGCATTGGCCGTTGGAGTTTCCGGAGGTTATGGGGGTGGGGGGCTCCAGTGGGTTTGACGTGGTGGTGGGGAATCCGCCGTTTGTGGGTGGACAGAAGCTGACTGGGGCTTTGGGGCAGGACTATCGCGAGTACCTAGTCAATCAGATTGGCAGGGGCAAGCGGGGTAGCGCGGACTTGTGCTCGTACTTCCTGCTGCGGAACGTTTCGCTGGCGCCGGGGCGCCGTACCGGGATCATCGCCACGAACACGATCGCTCAGGGGGATACGCGTGAGGTGGGGCTCGACCAGGCGATGGCGGATGGCTGGACGGTTTATCGGGCGGTGAAGACGCAGCCGTGGACGGGGACGGCTGCGGTGATTGTGTCTTTGCTCTGGTTGGCGGGGAAGTCCGGCAAGGATGAGAGACCAGTGCTGGACGGCAACAAGGTGGGAGGTATCACGCCAGGGCTCGATTCCGCGTCAAGGGCATCGGGGACGCCGTACCGGTTGGTGGCCAACGAGGCGCAGTCGTTCCAGGGATCGAACGTGCTCGGCAAGGGATTCGTGCTGCTGCCAAAGCAGGCGCGGGCGTTGATCGCTAAGAACCCCAAGAATGCAGAGGTGGTATTCCCGTATCTCAACGGGGAGGACCTGAACCAGCGCCCCGGCGCCACTGCAAGCAAATGGGTGATCAACTTCCACGACTGGCCCCAGGAGAAGGCTGCTGAGTACGCGGAGGTGTTCGCGATCGTGGAGCGGGACGTCAAGCCAGAGCGGGCAAGGAACAACAACAAGCAGCGACGCGAAATCTGGTGGCGGTTCACGCGTCCGACCGTTGAGTTGTACGAGGCAATCGCCGACTTGGAGCAGGTGGTCGTGATTGCACGAGTCAGCAGCACTGCGGCGGCGACTCTGGTACCCACCGGCCAGGTCTTCCATGAAAAGGTCGTTGTGTTCCCCACCGCCGACATCGCACGCCTGGCTGCACTCAACTCCGCCATGCATGTGGCCTGGGCTTGGAAGTGGTCGGCCACCATGAAGGCTGACCTGCAATACGCCCCTTCAGACTGCTTTGAGACCTATCCCTTCTCTGACTCGACAGTCGCGCTCCGGGAGGCTGGGCAGCGTCTGGACCAACACCGGCGCAGCGTATCGACAGCACGCGACATCGGCCTGACCGATCTCTACAACCTCGTCCACGCGAAGGCTGAGACCGCCCCCGACATCGAGGCAATCCGCCAAGCGCACGTCAAGGTGGACCAAGCCGTCACCGAGGCCTATGGCTGGACCGATCTCGACCTCAAGCACGGCTTCCACACCACTCCCCAGGGCGTGCGCTTCACCATCGCCCCGGACGTCCAGACCGAGATCCTGGACCGTCTCCTTGAGCTGAACCACGCCCGCTACCAGGAAGAGATGGAAAAGGGCCTGCACACGCCGGAGGCCAAACGGCGGCGCGCTGCCGCTCGCAAGGCCAAGGCGAAGGCTCGTGCCGCCGCCCGCACCCCCAAGAGCGCGCCGGAGAACTTCGACGACGGCGCCCTCTTCCCTGAGCCGGACGCCCTGTTCTGAGCCCTACGACAACGCCCCGCGTCCGGTGAAACCATGCGCGGGGCGCGTGCAATTGAGGGGTCAGTTGCCCGACGCGTACGTCACGAAGTCCGACCACGCCTCCCGCGCCACCGCCAGGCGAGGGCTGGCGTCGCAATACTTGGAGTCGCGGACGTGGATGGTGCACGGCGCCACCGCGACCTCAACGCAGGAGTCGCCCTCGTTGCCGTCGCTGTAGCTGCTCTTGAACCACGCCAGTTCGGAGGCGTCTCCGGCAGAGGGCTTGCGGATCATGTCTCTCCCAGCAATTGCTCAATGAAGGCCAGCGACTCCCGAGGCGGGAGAGCCTGAGCCCGGATCGTGCCATACCGCAGCTCAAGGACGTGCACCTGCCTCGGGTCCGAGACGGGACGACCGTTGAACGCCCCGTCGGAGCGCCCTGTCGCCGTACCGTCCGCGAACTTCAGCAGCTCAAGCCTCCCGTCAAGACCGGGATGGACCTCAACGTGGGTCGGCATCACCTGCAGTGTGACGTTACGCAACCGGCCCACCTCCGACAGGCGTTCGAGCTGCCGTCGCCACACCATTGTGCCTCCCAACGGGCGTCGCAACAGGATCTCTTCCAGCACGAATCCGAGTGCGGGGGCGGGGTCCCGCTCGAAGATCGACTGCCTGGCCACACGGGCGGCCACCAGCCGCTCCACCTCGACCTTCGAGTACGGCGGCTGCCTCGACTCGAATGCGGCCCGAGCGTGCTCCGGCGTCTGCAACAACCCGTTGATGCTGTTGCAGACGTAGATCCCGATCTCGACGGCCTTCGCCTCCATGTCGGCCAGATCCCGCACCTTCTTCGGATACCGAACCTTCTCCACGTCCTCCTTCATCGCGGAGATCAGCCCACCCGCCCCCAACACCCCGTCGGCGTCCTCCAGATACTCAGGCCGAGGAATCCGCTTGCCACCCTCGATCTTGTACACCATGTCCTCGCCGTACCCGAGCCGCTTCCCGAACTCGGCGGCCCGCATCCCCACCGCCTCGCGCCGCAGCTTCAACTGCCGCCCGACGGTGGCGATAACGGCGACGCCCCACTCGTCGTCGGGATCAACCTCCCACCCCGGCTCGTCCGCCTCGGTCCTGAGCCGCCCCGCCTCCGTGTCCACCGACATGTCCGTGTCGCCCTCCGTCGTACCGCCTCGTGCCAGCCACGCCTTACCCGTACGTAACGCCCCGACAAGCCCGGACAGCACTGGACAACGACCGGACAGTCACCGTACGCAGCCGCGACGTCACTCCTCACGGTAAGCAGTCCCGGACACGGTGAGTGACGTGATCCCGAAATTCGCCGGGCCACAGAGCAGCCTCCCAACGCACGAGCCACCGAAGCCTGAAGGTCCACGCTCCGGTCTGACCTGCGCTCCCCATGAACCACCCACTGAGGAGAAAGCACCCCACCAAGCCCCACCCCTCCCTCCCGCCGGGCAAACTCACTCGGGCGAGTGAATATGCCCAACTCGGCTGGATTCGGGACCGGTTGCCTGCCTTACGCTCACCGCAGCAGGACACAACCCCCAGACATGCGACGGCCCCCGCCGGGACGGCAATCCCAGTGCGAGGGCCTGACCACCGAGGAAGATAGAGGCTTCCCGATGGACTCCGAAAACCCTAGCGCGCCCTCGCGTGCCCAGTCCCGTAACCCGGGCAAAAACCACCCCCACGCGCGCCCGCAGTCCGGCGTGATCCACGACAACGTCCGCCTCACCGAGAACTTCACGGTGATCGGCAACGACCTCACCCAGCACAAGGAGCTGTCGCTGCTGGCGATCGGGCTGGGTTGCTACATCCAGTCGGTGCGACCGAACACGGCGATCGACATCAAGACCCTCGCCGCCCGCTTCCCGGAGGGCCCCACCCGCATCGCCGCGGCCCTGCGCGAACTCGAAACCCACGGCTACCTGCGCCGCACCCGCTTACGGGCCCCGACCGGCCGGATCGTCACCCGCACGGTCTCCAGCAACAGGCCCGGCCACCGCAGCACCGCGCCCGACACCACCAGCAGGCCCGCCCGACGCCCGGCCGCGCAGGACAAGCCCCCGCCCCGCAAACGGCGCCTCCCCGACGTACCGCAGCCCTCGTACACCTCCCCCGTACTTCTCCAGGCAGCCGTCGACGTCCTCTCCGGACTCCGCCGCCACGACCCCCGCCTGCTCCTCTCCGCCACCGACGCCGAACACCTCGCCCCGGGCGTCGCCGCCTGGCTGGAGCGCGACGTCACCCCCACCGCCGTACGCCACGCCCTGACCGAGAACCTGCCGGACGAACCCCTGATCCGCCCGGCCGCCTTCCTGGCGCACCGCCTGGCAGCCCAGCTCCCACCCCCGCCCCCGTTCCGTCCCGCGGCCCCGTCGTCCCCGGCGCCCAGACACCCCCTCCAGACCTGCGACGGCTGCGACCGCGCCTTCCGTGCCCCTACTCCCGGCCGCTGCCGCGACTGCCGATCCGACCTCCCGGAGGCCGCCTAGCATGGACGTGACGATCCTTGCCCCTGGGCACAGACGACGAGGAGCGAGCGCCATGACCATCGCCCCGGACGACGCGCAGTCGCGTGCCTCCCACCTGTACCGGGCCATGCGTGACTTCGTGGAGTCCACGGACGGCACCCTCCCCGGCAAGTTCGAGATCACCAAGGAAGGGATCGTCCTCGACATGATGTCGCCGGTGCGGCCGCACGAACTCACCGCGCTCCGTCTCCGGAAACGTCTGGAGAAGGTCATGCCCGAAGAGATCGTGGCCCACACGGGCGAGCCTGATGTCGAGATGGAGCCGGAAGGCATCATGCGTCGCCCTGACGTCATGGTGATCGCCGAAGCGGACATGGAGGGAGAAGGGTCCTTCGACCCCCGTACGCTCATCGCCGCGATCGAGATCGTCTCGCGCTCCAACCCGGACAACGACTGGGTGACCAAAATGCGCGACTACCCCTTGATCGGCATCCCCGTCTACGCCGTGTTCGACCCCCGCACCGGCACCGGAGCCGTGCTCGGCGACATCCACTCCACGCCCGACGGCCCCCGTTACGCCACCCGCAAGGAATTCGTCTACGGCGAGGACGTCACCATCGCCGACTGGACCATCTCGACCGACGGCCTGCCCCGGTACGAAGCAGCGGCTGACTCCCCCACGTGATCCACTACTCCGGCCGCACCACGAACTCCGTCACCCCCCGCATCCGCACACCCGTTCCACGCGGCTCCACATCGCCCCTCACCGTCACCTCCCAACCGTTGTGACCTGCCTCGGTGGCCCTGGCGACGTCCTCTGGCCGCAGCTCCACCCGGACGCGCCGGTACCGGGGGGAGTCCTCGTGGAGGAAGGAACCGTAGACCGTCGCCTCACGAGGGCTGGCATCCCAGTGCAACTTGGCCACCACACCACGGAGCATCGCCCCCGCCTCCCGGCCCAGCCGCTCCCGTAAGTCCTTCGCCACCGCCTCCAGCGCGCCCGTATGCGCACGGCTGATCGCGACCGGAGGCGACGGCTGCTCCATCGGCCTC
The DNA here is from genome assembly GCF_040635175.1 of Streptomyces sp. NPDC006997. Classification (NCBI taxonomy): domain Bacteria; kingdom Bacillati; phylum Actinomycetota; class Actinomycetes; order Kitasatosporales; family Streptomycetaceae; genus Streptomyces; species Streptomyces sp. NPDC006997. The sequence continues at coordinate 77,466 of NZ_JBEYHH010000018.1, read as the reverse complement.
TCGGACGACCACGCGAAGGACAGCGAGAAGTCGCGGCGCTCCTCACCCGCCATCTTCACCAGTGCCTCACAGAGGTTCGCCGACAGACCGGCGTCCGCCATGTGCTCGACGTGGGGCACCGAGTCCCCGGCCAGCGTGCTGTCCGCCGCCGCACGCGCGCACGCGACGCCCGCGTAGAGCATCCGGGAGACCTTGCGCGCGAAGGGCTCCGACGGCTGCGTCTCCTCGAAGAGGGACCCCTGTCCCCTTCGGTCGTGTCCGCCGTACGGCCCGTCCGGCAGCGGGGTGTGCGCCGCGATGACGTAACTGCCGACGCGGGTCTGGTCCAGCCGTACCGCCGCCACATGGTCCTTCACCTGCTGCGGTTTCTGCGCGGGCTGCACCGGCTGCCCGCCCAGCGCGGAGGAGGCCGCCGCCGTGTGCAGGTCCTTCAGGCCGGTCAGTGCCGAGACCAGGTCCAGGAGAGGAGCCGTACCGGAGGGGCCGGGCGGTACCAGGCGGAGGAACTGCCAGTCCACCGGGGGCAGCCGCATCTCCCGCAGGATGTCACCCGCGGGCCGCGCCTCGACCACGGCCAGGGTCTCCAGGATGTCGGCGACCCGCCCCGCGTAGTCCCGGCGGCGCTGCACCGGCACCAGCAGCTCGTACGGAGGGCCCGGCTCGTCCTGCGGCCGCCACTCCCACAGCTCGGCGCCGGACAGGTCGCGCTCCGCGTTCCATCCCTTGCCGCTCAGGTAACGCCGGACGACTCCGGGGGCGAGGGACGCGGCCTGTTCGAACTCGGCGTCCGTGATCGCGGTCATGACGCTCCCACCAGCTCCCGGTAGTCCTCGGCGAACAGGTCGTGCAAGGAGTCCGAAGTCAGCAGATTGGCACGTGGGACGTAGACCGTGCGGGTGCTGTCCGTCTTCGACTTGTTCTCCGGTGCGGGGATCGGCTCCTGGTCGTGCAGGCACAGCCAGTACGCGGCGTGGCTCAGGCGCAGGTGGTTCTCGGTGGCGTTCGACCAGGCGAAGGGGTCGGCCGGGGCCAGGACGAGGAAGAGGAAACGGGGCATCTCGTAGTCGGTGCCAGCCAGTTGGTTGTAGTTGGCCACCTTGAGCTTGTAGCGGATGTGGTCGCCGTGGACGTCCGGCGACGACGTGCACTTGACCTGTGCCTCAATGGCCGGAAACCTGCGGGTCCCTCTGCGGCCCGTGTACCCCAACTGCCAGTCGACACCGACCCGGTCGCGCTCCTTGCGCGTCACGTCGAGGTTGGCCGCCGTGGCCAGCATCCGGATGAACTCCTCGCCGTACGCGCCCCGGTGGGTGTTGTCGCCGAACCCCATCGAGCCCGTCGCCCAAACCGGCGGTTGAGGACCGTTCGGCGGGGTGCCGTTCGGGGCGAACAGGCGCTTCAGAAGGCTGTCCGACGACTGGTGGGGGATGCCCCCGGCTCCGCTGTCTGTCATATGCCCCCGCTCACCCTCGAAACCTCCCCCGTGCGCGTTTCGTACCCCTCAGGCAACGCACCGTAACGAAGGTCACACCGACGGCCAAGGCCCTTGATCGGAATCCCGCCGGTTCCGTTCGCAAGTCCGTCCCCGTTGTCAGTGCGCCGACCTACGCTGGCCCCGTGACCCAGCAGCCTCTCGCCAGTCCAGGTGCCGAGCCGGACCCCGCCTCCGGGGAAGCGGTGCTGTCCACGCCCACTCCGCGCTACCTGCGCGACAAACTCGCCGAGCTGGTCGTACGTGATCTCGTGGGCCCCACCGGGGACGAACCCGAGGAACTGGCGGGCAACCCCCTTGACCACTACATCCTCGGACGGCTGGCCCCCGGTGGTGTGCGGGACGAGGACGGCGCGCCCCTGCGGACCGTCGGCAAGGTGGTCGAGCCCGAGACGCTCGACGAGCCGGTCATGGCACCGGAGCAGGAGCCCGAAGCCGGAGACCCGGAGCCTTCCGCGCCGGCCATGCCGAGCCTTCATCCGTCAACACTGGGGATGACGCTGCGGGTGGAGCGGCAGGTCCAGGAGCTGACGGTCGACTGCGCCTGGGGCCGGTACGAGCGCGGGGAATCGGAGATCGAGGGGAACCCCAAGCGGGTGTGGCACCGGGTGCCCTGCTCGGGCACGGTCACGGTGAAACTGGTCGAGGGGAAGCTGGCCGCACAGCCCGTGCACGCCCGGGACTTCCCGAACATCGTCGTGCGCGGCCGGGCCAGGCTGCACGAGGGGTCGTGGCTGGTGTCCCTCTTCCTCGTCAACGGGCAGGAGAACAAGCCCGGTGCCACCCACTGGATGTTCCAGGCCTCGATGGCCGTGTCGGGAACTCCGGGCACGGCGCCCTTCCTGCCGCGCCGCTCCGTCGAGCGGCCCGGCGGCGACCAGGACGAGCGGCGCTCGCTCGCCATGACGTACCGCTTCCATCCGGAGTTCGCCGTGGGGCATGGCACCGGGGTGCACGCCGATGCCGATCCGGCCGAGCCCAGGCGCGCCGTACGCCTCACCACCACGGCCACACCCTCGTACGAGATCCCTCACACCGACGTGCCGGACCCGCGCCGTGACCGGCGTGACGAGGACCTGCCGGAACTCAGGGACCTCGTACTGGACATGAGCGAGCTGAGCAGGCTTGACGCCACGTCCCTGCGGGCCGCGCTGCTCCCCCTCGTGGACGGTTACCGCTCCTGGATCGAGCGGCAGAGGAGGTCGGTCGACGATCCGGCCGCCGGGCTCGACGCCTACCGCGCGGAAGCCCTGGAGAACATGCGTCTCGCCGAAAGGGCCGCCGATCGCATCCAGGCGGGCATCGATCTGCTGAGGAACGACCCCGAAGCCCTCGACGCCTTCCGGTTCGCCAACCGGGCCATGTGGCACCAGCGGGTGCAGACCATCGCCGCGGGCGACCGACGCCGTACTCCCACCCTGTCTCTGGAAGAAGCGGTCCAAGCGGTCGACCAGCCGGAGAACCGCAGTTGGCGGCCCTTCCAGCTGGCCTTCCTGCTGCTCAATCTGCCGTCGCTCGCCGATCCCGCCCATCCTGAGCGCGCCGACGACGCCAGTGCGCTGGCCGACCTGCTGTGGTTCCCGACCGGTGGCGGCAAGACCGAGGCGTACCTCGGCCTGACCGCGTTCACCCTCGCCATCCGGCGGCGCAAGCCCCACCTCGGCGGCCTCGACGCCGAGCACGGGGTCGCCGTGATCATGCGGTACACCCTCCGGCTGCTGACCATCCAGCAGTTCCAGCGTGCCGCCGCCCTGCTCTGCGCCTGCGAGGTGATCCGCCGGGAGGAGCCCACCCGCTGGGGCCGCAACCCGTTCCGCATCGGACTGTGGGTGGGCGGCAAGGTCACTCCCAACACCACCGACCAGGCCGCCGACTGGGTCAAGGAGCGCAAGAGGGACAAGGGATACAGCGGCTTCGGCCGCACGGGCTCGCCCCATCAGCTCACCAGCTGTCCGTGGTGCGGGGCCAAGATGGAGGCAGGCCGCGACATCGCCGTCGAGACCACCCTGCGCCGGACGCTCATCACCTGCCCGGACGCCTATGAATGCCCCTTCGGTGCCTCGGCCTTCGGCCTGCCCGCCGACGAGCTGGGACTGCCGATCCTCGTCGTGGACGAGGAGATCTACCGCCATCCGCCCAGCCTCGTCATCGCCACCGTCGACAAGTTCGCCCAGCTGCCCTGGAAGGGCGAGACCCAGGCGCTGTTCGGGCAGGTCTCCCGGCGTTGCACGCGGCACGGGTACGTCACGCCGTCGGCCGTGGACGCGGAATGGGAGTCCTCCAGCCATCCGGCGAGCAACGGGCATGAGGCCGCCTCCACCGTGGACACGGTGCGGGTGCGCCCGCCGGACCTGATCGTCCAGGACGAGCTGCACCTCATCTCCGGACCGCTGGGGTCCCTGACGGGTCTGTACGAGACCGCGGTGGACCGGCTCTCCACCTGGCATCCCGAGCCCGACCGGGCGGTGCGGCCGAAGGTCATCGCCTCCACAGCCACGGTCCGCCGCGCCGACCGGCAGATCCACGACCTGTTCGCGCGAAGGACAGCGGTCTTCCCGCCGTCGGGGCTGGACGCGGACGACACGTTCTTCGCACGGCGACGCGATCCCAAGGAGACGCCGGGCCGTCGGTACGTGGGCATCTGCGCGCAGGGGGTGCGCACCAAGTCCGTGGCGATCCGGGTCTTCGTCGCCCAGCTCGCGGCCGCCCAGCATCTCTACGAGACCTACGGGGCGAGCGAGCTGACCGACCCGTACATGACGCTCGTCGGCTACTTCAACAGCCTGCGCGACCTGGGCGGAATGCGGCGGCTCGTGGAGGACGACGTCTCGGCGAGGCTCATCCGGGCGGACCGCCGAGGGCTCGCCGCACGGCGCATCGGTGAACCGGCCGAGCTGACCAGCCGGATGGCCTCCGACGCCATCCCCGACATCCTGGCCAAGCTCGACCTCACCTTCGGCCGTCGGCCCAAAGGCTCGCCCCGCCCCATCGACGTCCTGCTCGCCACCAACATGATCGCCGTCGGTGTCGACGTCTCCCGGCTCGGCGTCATGGTCGTCAACAACCAGCCCAAGTCGACCGCCGAGTACATCCAGGCCACCAGCCGAGTCGGCCGCCGCGCTCCCGGTCTGGTCTTCACCGTCCTCAACTGGGCGCGACCGCGCGACCTCTCGCACTACGAGACCTTCGAGTCCTTCCACGCCAGCATCTACCAGCATGTCGAGGCCCTGTCCGTCACACCGTTCGCGGACCGCGCCGTCGACCGCGGCCTGACCGGCGTTCTCGCGTCCCTCATCCGCAATCTCAAGGCCGACTACAACCCCAACCGCGGTGCCCAGTGGGTGGACCGCCGCGGCGAGGTCGTCAGCCACGCCCTGCGTTCGCTGGAACTGCGTGCCCGGGACGTCCTGGCGGACCGGCACGTCGTCGACGAGGTGCGTACCCGGCTCGACGCCCGCCTCGACTACTGGGAGCAGAAACGCAGGGCGCCCGGAGCCGTCCTCGGCTACCGCGCGGCCCGGAGTCAGGGCGATGTCGCCCCGCTGCTGCTGGAGCCGGACAGCGGCCCCTGGCGGCTCATGACCTGCCCGACGTCGCTGCGCGAGGTCGAGCCGCCGATCAGACTCATCTTCAGCGGCACCGCGGGACACGAACCCGATGACGAACCGCCCTACCTCCCGCGGCAGCAGGAGGACGACGGCGGCCTGGTCACCGACGAGGATCCCTGGGAGAGGACATGAGCAGCCCCACCGGCGCAGCGCTCCGCGTGGGTGAGCTGCGCCCCAGCCAGCTCCTGCACACGTACGGCATCGGCGCCGTCACCGATCTGCCGAACCTGTCCACCATGGTCCTGGGCCTCGACGAGTGGGACCCGGTCCGTGCGCGCGTCCTGACCGAGGACCGCCTCCTGGCCGCCGTACGCCGCCGCCTCGGCGGCACGGTCACCGCCCTGCGCACCCCGCCCCACCTGCCGGAGAATCCCGCGGACCCGTACGGCGACTGGACCAGGACAGGAGTGCCGGTCGGGCTGTTCCCGCGCTGGCTGCGCTGCTCACGCGAGCGGTGCAACCAGCTGGCGCCCGCGTCGAGCGGCCTCTTCCAGCTCCGGCCTAACCTGTACCGACCGGAAAAAACCAAGTACGTCCACACCAACTGCGGCGGTCCGGGCAAGGGCCAGCCGACCGCCCTGCCCGCCCGGTTCCTGGTCGCCTGCAAGGACGGCCACATGGACGACTTCCCGTGGGTCTACTTCGTCCACGGCGGTGGGGCGCCGTGCGAGAACCCGACGCTGAGCCTGACCGAGTCGGGCACCACGGGCGAGGCCGCCAATATCTTCGTACGCTGCACGTGCGGGGCGAGCCGGTCCATGGCGGACGCCATCGGTCAGGCCGGGGAGCGGAACCTTCCGGCGTGCCGTGGCCATCACCCGCATCTGGGCACCTTCACCCCGGACGGCTGCCCGGAACACGCGCGCACCATGGTGCTGGGCGCCACCAACAGCTGGTTCGCCTCCCAGCTGAAGGTGTTCAGCATCCCGCGCTCCGAGGAGCCGCTCACTCAGGCGGTCAGGGAGCACTGGAGCCTGCTGTCACCGCTGGCCGCCGTACCGGCGGACGCGGCGAAGATGCTGCTGCCCACGCAGGCGTGCTGGACCGAGCTGGAGCAGTACGGGGCCGATGCCGTGTGGGCCGCCGTCACCAGGGAGGCTCAGGCGGTGTCGGGCCAGCAGAGCGACGAGGACGAGGAGTTCGACCTCATCACGCCCGAGTGGCGGGCCTTCACCCATCCCCGCGACCATGCGCTGCCGGACTTCACCACCGTCCGAGAGCGGCACGTACCCGACGGGACGACCGACTGGCTCGACAGTGTCGTCCTGGTCCACCGGCTGCGCGAGGTCTCGGCGCTCACCGGTTTCACCCGGATCGAGGCTCCCGAATGGCTGCCGGACGAGGAGGTGCAGTCCCGGTCAGGGGCGCCCCTCAGCCGGAGCGACCCCACGTGGGTCCCCTGCGCGGAACTACGCGGCGAGGGGGTGTTCCTCGCCCTCAAGGAGCAACAGCTCGCCGAGTGGGAACAGCGTGAGGCGGTACTCGCCCGCGAGCGGATCCTGAAGGACGCGCACTGGGACTGGTGCATCGCCCGCGGCGTGGAGCCCCGCTGGCCCGGCATCCGATACGTCCTCCTGCACACCCTGGCCCATGTGCTCATCCGCCAGTTCGCCCTGGAGTGCGGCTACGGAGCCTCGGGCATAGCGGAACGGATCTACGCCCGCTCCGGCCCGGAACCGATGTCCGGAATCCTGCTGTACACGGCGGCTCCCGACAGCGAGGGAACCCTGGGCGGTCTGGTCTCGCTGGGTCGCGGCAACCGGCTCGGACCGGCCGTCGCACAGGCCCTGGAGGAGGCCCGGCTGTGCAGCTCCGACCCGATGTGCGCCGAGCACGATCCACGCGTCCACGCCCGGTTGCACGGGGCGGCCTGCCACGCCTGTCTGTTCGCGGCGGAGACCTCCTGCGAACGTGGCAACCATTACCTGGACCGGGCACTGCTGGTGGAGACACTGGCAGACGACAAGTGCGCGTTCAGGCCGTGAGTCAGCCAGGTGAGATACCGGGTCGGGAGAGGCCGGACGGACCGCCACGTGACTCGGCGGGCGTGCCCGGAGCCCGAAGGGCGGCTCCCCAGCACCGGCTGCCCGGTCTGCTGGCCGCCCTCTGCGATCGTCTGCCTGAAGATCGCGTGGTCGCCCTGGAGCAGATCCTTGAGTCGGCGACAGGACCCGACGACGTCCGATTGAGCCGGTTCATCGCAGCGCAGTCCGCCGCCGGGCTCGCACATCAGCTGACGGAGATCACCCGTGTCTGGCGCGTCGAGGCTCCCGGTGTGACCGGAGCGGGCCTCGCGCTGGCCCTGGCCACCACCCGCGCCACCCCTCGGCCCAGGCCCGCTCAGGTCGTGATCAGCGGACCCCTGAGTACCTCGGTCCCGGCACGGCTGACCAGCGGAGTCGCCGTGGAGGTGATCCGCTCGGCAACGACATCGCTGTTGATCGCCAGCTTCGCCGCCCACGGCGCTCAGGACGTCGTGGCGGAGATACGAAGGGCGGTCGAGCGTGGAGTCGAGGTGGATCTCCTGCTTGAGGAATCCACTCAGGCGTCGGCGGCCTTCACCGCGCTTCCCGAGGAGGTGCGGATCTGGCATCGCGACGGAGCCGCAGGTGTCCTGCACGCCAAGCTGATCGCGGCCGATCGGCACACCGCGTTCCTGGGCAGCGCCAACCTGACCGACAGGGCCTTGTCCGAGAACATCGAACTGGGTGTGCTGCTCCGTGATCCACGCCTCGTAGAACCCCTGATCGAGCATTTCCGCTGGCTGTTGGCCCCGGAGAACGACGTCATGCGCCGTGCGTGAGTGGTCGGGCGAAGGGCCCGGAACCGACCACGCTTCCGGGCCCTTCGCTCAGGCGATCGCTACTTCGGCTGCGGCTTCCGCACCGACAGGTGCAGTTCCCTCAGTCGGGTCTCGTCCAGTTCCGTGGGGGCGCCCATCATCAGGTCCTGGGCGTTGCCGTTGAGCGGGAAGGCGATGGTCTCGCGGATGTTGGGCTCGTCGGCGAGGAGCATGACGATGCGGTCGACACCGGGGGCGATGCCGCCGTGCGGCGGGGCGCCGAAGCGGAAGGCGCGCAGCATTCCGGCGAACTGCTCCTCGACCGTCTCCCGGTCGTAGCCCGCGATCTCGAACGCCTTGAGCATGATCTCGGGCTCGTGGTTCCGGATCGCGCCGGAGGACAGCTCGACGCCGTTGCAGACGATGTCGTACTGCCAGCCGAGGATGTCCAGCGGGTCCTGGGTCTCCAGGGCCTCCAGGCCGCCCTGCGGCATCGAGAAGGGGTTGTGCGAGAAGTCGATCTTCCCCGTGTCCTCGTCCTTCTCGTACATCGGGAAGTCGACGATCCAGCAGAAGCGGAAGACGCCCTCCTCGAAGTGGCCCGCGCGCTTCGCGGCCTCCACCCGCACGCCGCCCATGATCTTCGAGACCTCGTCGAACTCGCCCGCGCCGAAGAACACGGCGTGCCCGGCGGCCAGCGAGAGCCGCTTGGTCAGCTCGGCGACGTTCTCCTCGGTGAGGAACTTGGCGATCGGGCCGGACAGCGCCCCGTCCTCACCGACGCGCACCCAGGCCAGGCCCTTGGCGCCCAGCGAGACGGCGTACTCGCCGAGCTGGTCGAAGAACTTGCGGGGCTGGCCGGAGACGTCCGGCACCGGCAGGGCGCGCACGTGCTTGCCCGCGAACGCCTTGAACTCCGAGCCCTCGAAGATGTCGGTGATGTCGACCAGCTCCAGCTGGGCCCGCAGGTCCGGCTTGTCGGAGCCGTACTTCAGCATCGCCTCACGGAACGGGATCCGGGGGAACGGGGAGGTGACGTGGCGTCCGCCGCCGAACTCCTCGAACAGCTCCGTCATCAGCTGCTCGATGGGCTGGAAGACGTCCTCCTGCTCGACGAAGCTCATCTCGACGTCGAGCTGGTAGAACTCGCCCGGCGAGCGGTCGGCGCGGGCGTCCTCGTCGCGGAAGCAGGGCGCGATCTGGAAGTACCGGTCGAAGCCGGAGATCATCAGCAGCTGCTTGAACTGCTGCGGCGCCTGGGGGAGGGCGTAGAACTTGCCCGGGTTGAGACGGGACGGGACCACGAAGTCGCGGGCGCCCTCGGGGGAGGTGGCCGACAGGATCGGGGTCGCCATCTCGTTGAAGCCGAGGGCCGTCATCTTGTGACGGATGGCGGAGATGACCGCCGTGCGCAGCATGATGTTCTTGTGCATCCGCTCGCGGCGCAGGTCCAGGAAGCGGTACTCCAGGCGCCGCTCCTCGTTGACCCCGTCCTCGGTGTTGATGGTGAAGGGGAGCGGGGCGGCGGCGCCGAGCAGCTCGACCTCGCCGACCTCGACCTCGATCTCACCGGTCGGCAGGTCGGGGTTGATGTTCTCGGTGCCACGGGAGACGACCTTGCCGTCGACGCGGACCGTGGACTCCTTGGAGAGCTTGTCGAGCGCCTCGTAGGCGGCCGTGCCGGGGCGGGCGACGAGCTGCGTGATGCCGTAGTGGTCGCGCAGATCGATGAAGAGGATGCCGCCCAGGTCGCGCCGATTGTGCAGCCAGCCACTCAGCCGGACGTCGGTGCCGACGTCAGAGGCGCGGAGCTGCCCGCAGGTGTGGGACCTGTACCGATGCATCGTCGTTCATCCAGTCTTCGCGGATCGGGGGCGTGTTTCACGTGAAACACCCCCAGGGTACCGGGCACCCCAAGATCGACTCTCATCCATGACCCCACCGCGAGGGGCGCCCCCGTAGGACTTCAGTGGCATCGTTCGATCACCTCTTCTTACAGTGGGGCCATGCGCACTGGTGAGCCCCTGCCCGCCGTGGGGCAGGTCCTCGCCGCCCTCGCGACCGGCCTCTGGCACTGGAGCACCGCGACCGGCCAGGTCACGGTGGATGCCGAGGCCGCCCGACTGCTCGGGCTGCCCGCCCAGCCGACCACCCTGACCGAGGCCCGGGTCAGGGCGCGGCTGCACCCCGTCGACTGGAACGAGATCACCGGCGTGATCCAGCTCGCCGTCGCCGAGGGCACTCTCGCCGAGGTCCGGATCCGGGTGATGGACGACCGGGGCCGGATCATCCGCGTCGTTCGGTCCCGGTCGAAGCCGACCTTCGACCGGGAGAAACGGGCCTACGAGCTGATCGGCACCCTCCAGGAGGTGACCGAACCGGCGCCGGGCACCCCCGCCGGGCGCAGAGCGGTCACCGGCGACTGGCGGCGCTCCCGGGAGGCGTTCCTGCTGGACGCGGGCCGGGCGCTGGCCGAGGCGCGGTCCACGGAGGAGGTGCTGCGGGTCGCGGCGGGGCTGTCGATGCCGGGGTTCTCCCCGGACGGGCTGGCGGTGTTCGGGGTGGACGGCGACCGGCTGACGATCATCGGCCACCACGGTCAGCAGGACGGTGACGAGGGGCCCTTCACGCAGATGGCGGTGGACACCGACTACCCGGCGGCGGAGGTCGTGCGTAGCGGGCGGGCGGTGTACCTGTCGTCCCCGGAGCAGTACAAGGAGCGCTATCCGCTGACCTGGCCGCTGGCCCAGCACTTCGGCCGCCGTTCCTGGGCGTTCCTGCCGCTGGTCGTGGCCGGGCGGACGATGGGCGCCTGGATGGCGGCGTTCAGCTACCCGGTGGCGTTCACCCCGGACGAGCGGTCGGTGCTGACGACGGTGGCCCGGATGCTCGCCCAGGCCCTCAGCCGTGCCGGTGTCGCGGAGTCGGAGCGGGAGCTGACCGACGGGCTCCAGCGCTCGATGCTGCCGACGCTGATCCCCCGTATCCCGGGGATGAGCGTCGCCGCCCGCTACATCCCGACCGGGGGCGGGCTCCAGGTCGGCGGTGACTGGTACGACATGATCCCGCTGCCGAGCGGCCGGTTCGCGCTGGTCATCGGGGATGTTCAGGGGCATGACGTGCGGGCGGCGGGGCTGATGGGACAGCTGCGGACGGCCCTGCGGGCGTACGCCTCCGAGGGGCACCGGCCGGACGCGGTGCTCTCCCGCGCCTCCCGCTTCCTGCACGGCATCAGTGTCGCCGCCGACGACGACCTCGCCGACCTGCGCTTCGCGACCTGCCTGTACGTGGAGGCCGACCCGGCGACCGGGGCGCTGGACATCGCCCGCGCCGGGCACCCGGACCCGGCGATCCGGATGGCCGACGGCACGGTGCTGAAGCGGCACACGGCGGGCGGGCTGCCGCTGGGCATCGACCCGGACGCCGACTACCCCACCACCCGGGTCCACCTGGAACCCGGCGAGACGCTGCTGATCTGCACCGACGGCCTGATCGAGACCGGCGGCCACGACCTGGACACCGGCTGGCTGCGCATCCACACCACGCTGGAGGAGCACAAGGGCGACCTGGAGGAGCTGGCCGACGCGCTGGTGCAGGCGGTGCACGGGCCGACCTCGTACTACACCACCGGTCCGCTCGTGGACCGGCGCGAGGACGACATCGCCCTGCTGCTGCTCTCCCGGGAGGACGGGGACGGCGGCCCCGGCGCCACGGTCGCGGCCCGGCCCCCGGTGCGCCGGACGATGATGACGGTGGCGCAGGCCGAGCCGGAGCGGATCGGCGTGGCCCGGCAGCAGTTGCGTGAGCTGCTGCACGACTGGGCAACGCCCGACCAGGTCGACTCGGCGGTGCTGCTGCTCTCCGAGATGCTCACCAACGTGCTCGTCCACACCGACACGGACGCGCTGTTCTCCGCCGAGGTACTGGGCGAGCCGGGCGACCGGCGGCTGCGGGTCGAGGTCACCGACGCCAGCGACGACCTGCCACACAAGCGGCGTCCCGGGGAGCTGGCGTCCTCGGGGCGCGGTCTGATGCTGGTCGAGCTGCTGGCGGACGCCTGGGGCGTGGACCCGCGCGGCGAGGGCAAGAGCACCTGGGTGGAGCTGGCCGAACGCTACGACCCACCGGACCCCTGAGCGTCGTACCCGCCCGGCTGCTGAGTGTCCGGCCCACCCGGCCGCTGGACGTCGTACCGGTCGCGGAGTTCGTGGAGGATGCCGAAGGCCGCGGCGGTCAGCGGTACCGCGAGCAACATGCCGAGGATCCCGGCGACGGAGGCGCCCGCGGTGATGGTGACCATGACGACCGCCGGGTGCATCTGCACGGTGCGGCTCTGGATCACCGGCTGGAGCACATGCCCCTCCAGCAGCTGCACGGCCAGCACCACCCCGAGCGCCCACAGCGCGATGACGAACCCCCGGTCGGCGAGCGCCACGAGCACCGCCACCGCGCCGGAGATGAAGGCGCCCAGGTAGGGGATGTACGCGCCGACGAACACCAGCGCGCCCAGACCGAGCGCGCCCGGCACGTCGAGGACGAGCAGCCCCACGGTGATGCAGACGGCGTCGATCAGCGCGATGAACGTGGTGCCGCGCATGAAGCCCTCGACGGCGCCGAAGGCCCGCCGCGCCATCGCCTCCAGCATTCCGGCGCTGCCGCGCGGCGCGAGGTCGTGCAGCAGCCCGGTCGCCCGGTCGGAGTCGCGGAGGAAGAAGAAGACCAGCAGCAGGGCGAGGAGGGCCATGGCGAGGGTCTCGCCGACGACGCTCACCCCGCTGATGACCCCGGAGGCGGCCGTCCCGCCGAACTTGTCCAGCAGCTCCCGCGCGTTGGAGGCCATGTCGTCCAGTGAGGTCCCCGCCGCCCCGAAGTGGTCGGCGAGGTCCCGCGCGGCGGTCTTCAGCGAGGCGAGGATCTGGTCGCCGGTGTCGATGAGCGCGGCGACGATGATGTAGACGGCGCCGCCCACCACGGCCACCACGGCGACACAGGTCAGCCCCGCCGCGACCGACCGGTTGACGCGCGCCTTCACCAGCCGCCGGTGCAGCGGCCCGAGCAGCGCGGTGCCCAGCAGCGCGAGCAGCACCGGCACGACGGCCGTCCGCAGCTCCGCGCAGAGCCGGATCCCGACCCACGCCACCCCCGCGACGAGCAGCAGCACGGCGCACCAGGCGGCGAGGCGGCGGACGGGTTCCGGGAGGAGCTGCACCCCTTCACCCGAACACGCCGCGGCCGGGCTGTCCTGCGCGGACTGCCCGGCCGGGTGAGGCACTTGTCAGACGGAGGGTCGGATCACCGGCTCAGATGCCTCGGTCATCCCGTGGACCGCGGGGACGGAGCCGAGGCGGCCCTTCTGGAAGTCCTCGAACGCCTGCTGGAGTTCGTCCTTGGTGTTCATCACGAAGGGGCCGTAGTGGGCCATCGGCTCCCGGATGGGCCGCCCGCCGAGGAGGACGACCTCCAGGTCCGGGGTGTGGGAGTCCTGCCGCTCGTCCGCGCGGACCGTCAGCGAGCCGCCCTCGCCGAAGACGGCGGTCTGGCCCGTGTGGACCGGACGCCGATCCGCGCCGACCGCGCCGCGCCCGGCGAGGACGTACGCCAGGCCGTTGAAGTCCTCCCGCCAGGGCAGGGTGATCTCCGCGCCCGGCGCCAGGGTGGCGTGGATCATCGTGATCGGGGTGTGGGTGATCCCGGGGCCCGCGTGGCCGTCCAGCTCACCGGCGATGACGCGGAGCAGCGCGCCGCCGTCGGGGGAGGTGAGCAGCTGCACGCTGCCGCCGCGGATGTCCTGGTAGCGCGGAGGCATCATCTTGTCCTTGGCCGGGAGGTTCACCCACAGCTGGAGCCCGTGGAAGAGACCGCCGGAGACGACCAGGTGCTCCGGCGGCGCCTCGATGTGGAGGAGGCCCGCTCCGGCCGTCATCCACTGGGTGTCGCCGTTGGTGATGGTGCCGCCACCGCCGTTGGAGTCCTGGTGGTCGAAGATCCCGTCGATGATGTAGGTGACGGTCTCGAAGCCGCGGTGGGGGTGCCAGGGGGTGCCCTTGGGTGAAACCAGTTGGGGGTTCAAAAAATCAGCTAGAGTCCCCACATGATCAGACCAGGGGTGGTGACCGGCATGGACATCCATGCAGGTGTCTATGGGCGTCAGTCCGTGGGGCGCGCCAACAAGTCCGAGGTCAGCACGGTCACGCAGCGCGCTGCGGGTGTGGCCGAGGCCCAGCGGCGCGGGGCCGTCAGCATCACTGAGTACGAGGACCTCGGCATATCCGCGTTCACGGGCGACGGCCGCCCCGACTTCGACCGGCTGCTGAAGGACTGCCACGACGGCCGGATCAACCTGATCATCGTCTACTACATCAGCCGCCTGTCGCGGATGGATCCGCTGGACGCCATCCCCATCGTCACGGAACTGCTCAACCTCGGCGTGACGATCGTGAGCCTCACCGAGGGCGAGTTCCGCAAAGGCAATCTGATGGACCTGATCCATCTGATCCTGCGGCTCGACGCGGCTCACAGCGAGAGCAAGAACAAGAGCGACGCGGTGCGGGGCGCGAAGAAGACGGCTCGCGAACTCGGTGGCTATGTGGGCGGCAAGCCGCCGTACGGCTTTCGCATGGTCCCCGCGACGCGAACGACAGCCGACGGCAGGCCCGTCGTGATCCATGTCCTGGAGCACGATCCCGACGAGGTGCCGGTGATTCAGGACATGTGGGCGCGGATCAAGGAGCACAAAGACATGCCGTACCGGCCCGGAGGGGGACGCCGGCATCCGGGCTCCCTCACGGGCATCTGCGCTCAGATGACCGCCGACGGCGTGCCGACGAAGGGGCAGCGGGTCGGCAAGAAGACGAAGGACAGTATCTGGGATCCGAAGACGGCCATGCGCATCCTCCGCGACCCACGCATCGCGGGCTACGCGGCGACCCCGGTGTACAAGCGCCGGGAGGACGGCAAGCTGACCAGCACCATCGAGACCTACCGCATCGAACGCGACCCCGAGACCATGAAGCCGGTCCAGGCGTACCCGCCAATCATCCCGCCGGACGACTGGCACGAACTACAGAAGTGGCTCGACGGCAGGGGCCAGGGCAAGGGCCTGTCGCGCGGACACGCCGTCCTCTCCGCCATGGACGTCCTGTTCTGCGACTGCGGAGCGGTGATGACGTCGCACCGCGCCACCACTCCCAACAAGGCCGCGTACCGCTGCCGCCGTCGGAAAGCGCTGCCGGGCCAGCACGAGGGCGAGTGCACCATCAGCATGCAGACCCTGGACCTGTACGTTGCCCGGCGGATCTTCGCCCTCATCCAGACGGCCGAGGACGACCCCGAAACGGCGGTCTTCCTCGCCGAGGCCGCCCGTCGGTACGCGGCACAGACGGAACAGCCGGAGATCGTGGGCGAACGCCGAAGCCTCGTCACCGAACGGGCCGATGCCAAGCACGCATTGGAAGAGCTCTACGACAGGGAAGAGGCCGGCGACTACGACGACCCCGTCGGACGGCGCCGGTTCAGGGAGCGCAGGGAACGGCTCCTCGGCCGTATGGAGCGAGCGGAGGCCCGTCTCACCGAGTTGGAAGAGGCGGCGACGCCGACGCTCCCGATCCACCTGTGGCTGCCCCTGGGCGCGGGGGACGTCGATCCGGTAGGCGAGGGTTCGTGGTGGGAGGCCGCTACGACCCAGGAGCGCCGGGACTTCGTCAAGTTGTTCGTGCGCCGGATCACGGTTACCAAGGCGACCGGCGCGGGAAGGTCGACGCCCGTCGAGAAGCGGGCGGCGGTCGAGTTCGTACGACCGGAACAGGCCGAGGGCGATGACGCAGAGACTGGCGAATCGAGGCAGCAGGAGGTGCTCGCAGAAGCGGTCTGACGTGCCGCTGAACCGAGACGAGCGAGGGAGAGTACACCCACATCGCCGGTTAGCGAAACCGGCGATTCTCCGGAGCATTGACGGTGTCCTCGGGGGCTCCGGGCAGCCGCGTCGCTGCTCTGGCGCCCCTGCGCCTCCCAACCGTCAGGAGCCGTCTCTTGCACAACCCTGCGCCCAGCCCGGCCGCCGCTTCGCCGACCGAGGGCGACTGTTCTGGCCATCGCCGACGGCATCGCAACGCCGCGACGCATGGCTGCACCCGACCGCGCACCACTCACCGTCAGCGACTCGGCACCCCTCACACTTGCTCGCTGTCCAGGGCATCCGAGCAAGTCTCCGGTGACTGCGACTTCGGCCGCGTCGTCGACGGCAAGCTGCTCACCCGCCCGGTCTGGCGCATGCTCACGGTGTCGCCCCATGTGGCGGAGAGCATCGCGAGCGCGCTCGGAGCCGAGCCGCAGCGGCGATTGGCCAACAGCTTGGAGCAGTTCGAAGTCGTAGCCGAGAAGGCCAGCCTCCGAGTCGTCATCGAGAATGCTGACAGGCTGACAGGGCAGATGAAACTGTGGGACTCCCGTGGCCTGGCGCACCACTGCGACGGGCGTGCGTTCCTGTCCCCGGAAGCTGATGCAGGTCACCCTTGCGGGTGCCCGCCGACCATGGCCGAGCGCAGGGCGCGGGCCAGGGCCGGCCAAGGGCCGCAGCCGATCACGACACTTCTGTTCCGCCTGGCTGGATGCCCTAACGTCGGCTCGTTCCGCTTCAGGTCCTCCTCCTGGCGCTTCGCCGAGGGGGTGCAACGGACACGCACTCAACTGGCCGCGGTGGGGGACGCTGCGCTTTGCGAACTCGCGATCCAAACGGTCGAGTTCCCGACCCGAAATGGCCGCCGGGTCTGCTACCACAAGCCCGTTGTGAAAGTGCTCGGCCCCTGGGTGTCCAGCGCTGCGCTGAGCCTCGCCGCCTGAGTGGCGTTTCCGCACGAATCCACCCCGCGTAGCGGGCCCCTGCCTGCGCGCACCCCAGGAGCACTATGGAAGACACCTTCCCCAACCCGCAGAACACAACGAAGGCCATCTGGCCGCCGGTCGCCATTCCCGGCCAGACGATGCTGTCGCTCAAATCGAATCCCAACGGAGACCCCGCACGTCCCCAGGGCGGGGACCGCATTGCTGAGCCAGTCGGTCCCCACGGCTCCGGCCCCGGGGAGCAGGCCACCGCAGTTGATCCGCTGCCTGGCTCAGCGAGTAACGGTGACCCCCTATCGGGCCTGGGGACCACGCATGGCATCAAAGCAATGGACGCCGGGGACCGGTCCCCGGAACAGATAGGGACCGCACGCTCGACGATCACCCCTGCTCTGGCAGAGGATCCGCAGGTCAAGGCCCTGCGGACCGGACCCGGCAGCGCAGACCATGCTGGCACAGACGGACCGGAAGCCGGGGACCTGGTGGGGACTTCCGGTCAGCCGACCCCCGGATCCGGTCCCCGAGTTCCGGTCGCTCAGACCACGAAAGGGGATCGCCGTGGGGACGGCCCCCAGGGCACTTCGGGGACCACGCTCCCCGACAACAGGTCGGGGACCGGTGACCCTGCTGGTGCAGGCAGCCAGGTAGCTGCTGACGGGGTCGCGCTGCTGGACGAGTTGCGGGCAGCGATCGGCAAGTACGTGGTGCTGCCCAGCGAGGATGCGCTGACCGCGGTCACCCTGTGGGTGGCGGCCACGCACATCCAGACGGCTCTGCAGCACGCGCCGCGCCTGGCAGTGGTCAGCCCGACGAAGGGATGCGGCAAGTCCCGGGTTCTGGACGTGCTGCACGAGACCGTGCACAAGCCGATGATGACGGTCAACACCTCCCCGGCGGTCATCTTCCGCATCATCGGCAAGAACCCGCCCACCCTGCTGGTGGACGAGGCGGACACCATCTTCGGCCCCAAGGCGAGCGGTGACAGTGAGATCCTGCGCGGCCTGCTGAATGCCGGGCACCAGCGCAACCGGCCCGCGTGGCGGATCTCCGGTCCGGATCACAAACCGACCCCGTTCCCCACCTTCGCCATGGCCGCCATCGCGGGTATCGGCGACCTGCCTGACACCGTCATGGACCGGGCGGTCGTGCTGCGGATGCAGAAGCGCAAGCCGGGCGAGAAGGTCACGCCTTTCCGCTCCCGGTATTCGGTGCCGGAACTCAACGCGCTGCGTGACCGGCTGACCGCGTGGCTGGGTCCGCTGCGCGGGCAGGCTGCCCGCATGGTGCCGCAGATGCCGGTGGAGGACCGGGCGGCGGACACCTGGGAGCCGCTGGTCATCATCGCCGACCTGGCCAGCGGCCACTGGCCCGCCCAGGCCCGTGCCGCCTGCCTGGCCATGACCCGCCACGAAGCGGTCCAGGACGAGCAGAGCAGCCTGAAGACGCGGCTCCTGCGCGACATCCACCGCATCTTCGCGCAGGCGGACAACCCCGAGGCCCTGGCCACCCAGGATCTGGTCGCCTCTCTGCTCCAGGACGCCGAGGCCCCGTGGGCGGAGCACGGCACCAAAGGGCTGAACGCCTACCACCTGAGCAACCTGCTGCGGGACTTCAACATCAGCCCGGCCAACTACCGGTTCGACAAGGGCAGGCAGGCCAAGGCGTACATGCGCAACCGCTTCCTGGACGCCTGGGCCCGCAACTGCCCCGACCTCGTCGAGGCGGCGCCCGAGTCCGAACACGGCGCTTTTCCTGCTCGCGTAGTGCAGGGCAGGCTGCCCGCCGCCCCGGCGGGGACGTTGCCTGTCGGCCCGCCCGGTGGACCCGCCGGACTGAAGCGCTCTCTCTGATCCCACCGGGGTCCGTATCACTTCGTCGCATCCGTCCCCGCGCAGGTCAGCGCGGGGACGGGCTCTGTCGCCGGGACGGAGTTCTCCGTACCTGCCCATGTGTCCGTACCTGTACTGACCAGGCATGCGACGGATGCGACGGACGTGACACAGCCCCATCTGCCTCTGCACCGGAGCACCACCATGCACACTGAGAACGACACGAACCCCTCTTCTTCCCGCCGCTGGGGTTGGTTCAGCCGGGACCGACGAACGGCAGCAAGCTGGAGCGAACGAGCCCCTAATGGGGCTTCGTCCGCGCTTGCCCCGGCCCCTGGGGTGACGGAGGGAGAGAGGGCCGGGCGCCAGCGGGCGGCCGAGCCTGGGGAGGGGGTGGACGAGCCCCGCAGCACGTCTGCCGCCGACAGCCCCCAGCAGCCCGTCGCCGACTCCATCACCTCAGACGCCGAGCCGTCTGCCAATCCCCAACCGCCCGCCGCCGTTGAGCAGCCCTCGTGGCCTGAGCCCGACGCCCCCGCGCTGCCTGCGAGGATGAACCGCAAGCGCACCACCGAGAAGCGCGACCAAGAGAAGAAGATCCGCTTCACTCCGACCGCGGTCCACCTCATCGACGCCGCGGCCAGGCGGCGCCGCCAGAAGTTCGCCGGCTTTGTCGGCGACGCCGCCCTCGCCGTCGCGCTCGGCAAGGGGGGCATGGTCGGCAGTCCAGAGGACGACCCCATCCGCCCGCTGGTGGAGGCCATCGAAGCGCACACCAAGGCGCTGAACCGGATCGGCACCAACCTCAACCAGATCACGGCAACCATCCACTCCGGCGCGATACCCGAGCGCGCCGAGGCTGTCCTCGACCGCATTGAGCAAGCCGCCCAGGCCAGCTACGCACTGATGGACCAACTCCTGGCGGAAGGGGCCGCTCATGGTGCCTGACGTCTCCACCGGCTCCAGCACGCTCGGCCTGATCAACTACCTCTTCGGCAAGGGGCGGCGCGACGAGCACACCGACCCCCACATCGTGGCCGCCTGGGACATGGCCGGCACCCCTGACCCCGGCCGCGACCCCGAGGCCACCTACACCCGGCTCGCCCGGCGCCTGGACCACCACGTCGACCTCCGCACCCGGGAGCTCGGCGGAAAGCAGCCACCGCAGCATGTGTGGCACTGCCCCGTGCGCACCGCGCCCGGCGACCGCTACCTCACCGACGCTGAGTGGGCCGAGGTTGCCCGCCGCGTCGTAGCCGCCACGGGCATCGCCCCCGCAGGAGACGACAAGGCATGCCGCTGGATCGCGGTCCGGCACGCCGACGACCACATCCACATCATGGCCACCACCGTCCGAGCAGACGGCCGCCGCCCTCGTACGAACCGGGACGGATGGCGGGCACAGCTGGAATGCCGCAAGATCGAGGCCGAGTTCGGGCTGCGCCGCCTGAAGTCCGGTGACCTCACCGCCCCGCGTACCCCGACCGGCGCTGAGCGGGCGAAGGCGGAACGCCAGGGTCGGGAGGAGACCGCGCGGGAGTGGCTGCGCGAGCAGGCGTACGCGGTCGCCGCCGCCGTACGCAGCATCGACGAGTACTTCACGGTGCTGCGCTCCCTCGGCATCCAGGTCAGGCCGCGCATCGGCCCCGAGACGGGCGAGGTGACCGGCTACAGCCTGGCCGCGCCCGGCGACACTGCCCAAGGCGAGCCGATCTGGTACGGCGGCTCAAAGCTCGCCCCCGACCTGTCCTACAACCGGCTCTGCGAACGCCTTCCCATCCAGGAGCTGGCCGACCGCCCTCAAGAGCTGGCTGACCCGGCCGAACCGTGGCACCGCGCCGAAACCGCCATCCGCGACGCCCACGCCGTCCTCGACTGGGGGGACGACGCGGTGGCCCAGGGGCACCTGGATGCCTTCGGCGACGCCCTCCACAACCTGGCCCTCACCACCAACGGCGAGCACCGGGCCGAACTGCAAGCCGCCGCAAGGGCGTTCAACCGCGCCCGCCGCTCGGCGATCCGGGCCGACCACCAAGCCGCCACCGCCTTCCGGGAAGCCGCCAAGGAACTCGCCTACGCCCCACATGGTCCGGGCGGACTCGCCGTCGCCCTGATCTTCGCCGCGCTCCACTTGGCGCGCGCCGCCGCCAAGTGGCATGAGCAGCGCGGCCACGAGCAGCAGGCCGCCGCGGCCGAGGAAGCCTTCCGCCACCTGCAGGCTGGTTACCAGCAGACCGCCCAGCCAGTCTTGGCGAATCTCACCCGTCGCGCACCACGCGCCACAATCGCCAGCCGTTTCGAGCAGGATCTGCGCGCGGCCCTCCCCGACCACGCCGACGGCGTCCTCGCCGATCCCGCTTGGCCGGCCTTGACCACGACCCTCGCCCGCGCCGAGACCGCTGGCCACAACCCCCGAGACCTCTTGGCCGAGGTCGCCGCACGGCGAGAACTCGACAGTGCCGAACGCCCTGCCGAGGTTCTCAACTGGCGCATCACCGTGCAGCCGAACAGGCGAGCACAGGCAGCTCGCAGCCGGAGCAGCCGCATCACCACACCCGTGACGCCCACGCCACAACCCACGCCCACGACGGTGACCGAACGGCCTGCGGAACGCGGCCGCCGGCGATAGCCAAGTCGCCTCTCAGCGACGGCAGACGAGGATGCCGCCGAGACACCTGACCTCGAAGGTGCCCTTTCGGGCGATGTGATCGGCAAGGATCGTGCGGGCCCGCTCGATCGTGGCCTCGAAGGGCACGTCGTGCTGGTCCGCCCACGCCCGGTACGAGGCCATGTGCGCGATGACCGGCTCCGGGTCGTGGACCGTGATGGTGCCGGGCAGTTCGATCGTCTCCACCCGGCCGAACTCCTCCCGCAGGAAGGCCGGGGCCTTCTCCAGGGAAAAGCGGGCGCTGAGCGAGATGCGGGCCGGGCCGCGTCCGGTGCCGAGGACATCGCCCGCGGCCCGCTGCCACAGGTCGTCGAGTTCGGACTTGTCCAGGTCGCTGTTGGTGGAGGCGATCACCAGCCCGTCACGGGCCACGACGCGGGACAGCTCCCTGACCGCCTGCGGGATGTCCGGGACGTGGTACAGCATGTGCAGCGCCAAGGCGGCATCGACGCTCGCCGTGGCCAACGGCAGGCGGGTGGCATCCGCGACGGCGACAGGGCCGGGCACGCCGGCGAGGATGCCGGGGGCGATGTCCAGGCCGAGCAGGGCCAGCTCGGGCCGGTCGTCGCGGAGCCGCTGAATGAACTTGCCGTTGCCGCAGCCGACATCGACCACGCGCCCGCGTACGCCGCTCAGCTGTTCGGCGACGATGCCAGGCAGGTCGTAACGGGGTGTCTGCCACTGGTAGAGCGACTGCCGGGCGGCCAGGTCCCGGTCGCTGTTGTAGGCGCTTCCGGCGAGGCGGCTCCGGTCGGTGACGGCGGCGTCGCGTGCGGCGGACAGTTCGGTCACGTCGGCAGCTCCGGTGAGTGGGCGGCGGGTGAGGCCGCGAGGACGGCCGTGTGCTGAAGTCGTTCGCGTAGGTGGGCGGCGTGCGCGGCTCCACCGTACTGCGGCCCTCCCAGCTCCCGGCCCAGAGCGGTGAGCCGACGCACGATGCTGGCCGACATGCGTTCAGGCGGGGAGTCGAGGACGAATCCGAGCATCGCCTCAGTCCCGTCCAGGTCGCCCAGGAGCAGGTGGCCGCGTGCGAGATCGACATGGGCGGCGAACAGGTCGCCGACCGACTGGTCGTCGTCCTCGGCACTGCGGTAGAGCCGGATCGCACTGTCCGCGCTGACGATGGCCTGCTGGACGTGTTCCCTCCCGCCCACGGCCAAGTGGCTCGTGCCCGCGTACGCGAACTGCTTGGCGGCCGGGAAGGCGAAGATGCCCGGCACCTCGTCATGGCCGGGCATTGCCTCACGGGAGCGCTCGGCATCCGCAAGGGCGGCCACCGCGCTCACCCGGTCTCCGGCTACGGCCAGCGCACGCGCCTCCAGGCTCGCCAGCCGGGCTCCGATGCTGCCGGGAGCCCGGTGGTGGCGGCCGGCCTGCGCCAGCCGCGCCGCCTGCTCGTACCGCCCAGTCCAGTAGGCGATCAGGGACTCCACGGCCCGCACCCAGGCCAGCATCCCCTCGTGCCCGACCGCCTCCGCACACGCCCGAGCGGTACGGGCGTGGGTGGCAGCGGAGTCGTAGTCGCCCAGGTCCAAGCAGACGTGCGCGGACAGCCCGCACAAGCGTGAGGCCGCGACGTACAGGTCAGCAGTCTGCCGGGGATGCTGGCGCCCGCGCAGCAACTCGAACGCCCCGTCCCTCAGCCGCTTGATCTCGATGTACAGCTCCATCAGCGGATGGCTGACGTAGGCGCGTGCGAGCCGCGCGACATCGGCCTCCAACTGCTCGACGACGAACTCATCTGCGTTGCGCTGCGCGATGAACCGGGCGAAGTCCGCCGACATCGCCGCGTCCGCCGCCGACATAGCACCTGATCGCGAGGGCACCACAGGCCGCGCCGGAACGGTCTCCGCAGCCTTGTCTCCACCCTGGCGGCCCTTGCTGACCGCCACAGCACGGTCGAGCATTCCGATGTCGACGCCGAACACCTGAGCCAGGTACCTGCGGGTGTACGGGACCGGGATGCGCGCCTCGCGCTCGTAACGCCCAATCTCCTTACCGGTCTTGGCGGCCCGCCCCTCCAGGGCGTTGTATTCGTCGGCCACCCGCTGCTGGGTCCAACCACGCCCAGTGCGCAGCCGGATGAGCAACGCACCGATCCCCGTGTAGCCCATCCCATCTCCCAGGAGCATGCGAACTCTGGCCCCCATAGTGGCCCCCCGCATGGCCCTCACGCTGGCTCCCGACCCAAACGAGCGACGGCGGTTGGCTGTTGGCCATGCCCAGCAGACTGCCCGGCGAGCCGGACACCCTCGCACCGGAACAAGCCCTCGACGGCGCCGTCGAGCACGCATCGATGCTCTTCGACCGGCGCCGGACCACTCCAGGCGCCGCCCGCTCCTTTGTCGCCGAGGTCCTTACCCAATGGGGCCGGACCGAACGCCTCGACGACATCCGGCTGTGTACCTCCGAGCTCGCCACCAACGCCGTCCTGCACGGAGCTCCTGCGGGCGGACAGGTCCTCGTACGAGTCGAACTGCATGCCACCGTGCTGCGCATCGAGGTGCACGACGGCGGCAACGGCACACCCACCAAGCAGGAGCCACGGAGCACCCCCGACGACGGCCGCGGCCTCCTGCTGGTCTCTGCCGTCGCCGACCACTGGGGCGTGGAGAAGCGTCAGGGCCCCGGCAAGTGCGTCTGGGCCGCCTTCCACCACAGCGCGGTGCCCACATGCTGACGCCTGCCCGCACCGGGTCCTTCGCGCCTTCCGCCGGTCTGATCGCCTCCCTGGCCACCACCACGTGGTTGGACACCACTCCGACCGGCGCCACTCTGTGCTGCCTCCTTCTGGTGCCCCAACCGCCCCGCAGCTGCTACGAGACGCCGGCCGTCATCGAGCAACGCATGCGCGCCGTTGCCGAAGCTCTGCACCTCGGCCCCGCCACCACACCCCCGCCGGACATCGGGCCACGCCTACGTCTGATCGCCCCGGCTGAAGTGGCCCTGCGCTTCGACGGCACCCCGTACCGCAAACGCATCCCCACCGGCCGCCCCTGGACTCTGCTGCTCGGCCAAGGAACCCCGGTGGCCCTCGTCCTCGGCCTCGACCCACTCTCCCGCAGCGCCGCACCTGCGGAGATCGACTCCTACCTGGACCGCGCCACGCTCCTCCAGCGCCTCCTCTTCGGTCACACCCGAACCGAATGAACCCCAACCCACCCCAGGGGGACATCCCGTGACGACCCGCCCCGTCTCACCGAACACCGTCCTGGCCAACGCCCTCCACCATGCCGAGGACGTCCTGACCCCACGCGTCCTGGCAACCCCACCCGAGCGGATCGTGCTGGTCGTCGGCACCCAGATCAACGGCGCCCCGCACATCGGCACCTCCCTCGTACAGTCCCTGGCCTTCGCCATGGCCGCCCGCCTGCGCGACCGCTTCGGCATCCCCACCGAGGTCCTGTTCAGCGCTCTCGACAACGCCCCCTACGAACTGACCACCGACCCGGTCAGCGGTCACCGCTACCAGCGCGCCTACGCCCAGGCCCTCGGCCACGAGGCCCTGACCGACCTCGTCAACGCCCTCTACCAACCCCTGTTCACCGCGCTCTCTCGGTGCCTGGGCATCCCTCACCGGATCGAGACCTACAGCCAGCAGCAGGCCGACGAGCACTTCCGCCGCACATGGCTCCGCCTCCTGCCCCGCCTCGACGCCGCACGCTGGTGGCTCGCCCCCTCCACCGGCACACCACACCTGCGCGTCCCCTGCCCGCACCCCGACTGCGGCTGGGCCGAGAAACACGCCGAACGCACCCGAGTCCACCTCACCGACCGCGAGACCGCGCAAGTCGCTGCCGCATGCCTCCACCACGGCCCCTACCAGGCAACCATCACCCCAACCGGAGGCGCCTACCTCGACCTGGCCACCCTGTACCGCAACGCGGTCAAGGAACTCTTCCTGTCCAACCCACACGGCACCCTGCACGTTATGGTCAAGGGCGGCGACTGGGTCTTCGGCTCCCACCTGGTCGACGAGGCCCTCCAGGCCGTCGGTCTCACCCGCGCCCAGCTCCCCGCCCGACTGTTCTGCCCGCAGGTCGTCACCGACACCGGCGCCAAGCTGTCCAAGTCGCTGATCCGCGAAGGCCGTGTGCCCTTGCCCGAAGGCGCAGCCGACTGGATGCTCGATGCCCGTCAGTGGCCCGGCACCATCGCGGAGTACGCCGAGCAACTGCTGGCCATGGCCGATACCTTGCTGTCCGATCCCCGCCATTTCTTCCGCTCGTACTCGGCCACCGAGATCGGCCGGATGATGTCCGAACCAGCCACCAGGAGCGTTCCCGTCCCATGACCGACAGCACCGCCCGCGTCCGCGAGCTCAACCTCTACCGCCAATACTTCGACCTCGTCGCCGCGGGCACCAAGACCATCGAGGTGCGGGTCAAATACCCGCACCTCGCCGACCTCTCTGCCGGCGACGTCATTCGCTTCAGCATCAAGGGCACCGACGAGACCTGTGAGGTCGAGGTCAAGCGGGTCACCGAGTACCCCGACTTCGAGGCACTGCTCGACGGCGAGGGACCGGCCAACGTCAACCCGACCGCCACCCGCGAACAACAGATCGCCAACATCCGCACCATCTACCCGCCAGAGAAGGAAGCCCTCGGCGCCCTCGCCATCGAGATCCAACGCGCTGCTGCATGATGCGACCTGAGCTTGAGGGCAGGGGGCCTGGGGCCCGTGGCCCGTTGTGCTCACGAAGCACTGGCCCCGTCTGTCCAAGGCGGCCGACGAAGGGACGTAACCGTGGCTCAGCCGCAGCCCGACGCCCAGCTCAAAGCCCTCCCGCCCGCCCCCGAATCCATGACCCTCCTAGTCGCCGCCGTCATCGTCCACGACATGGCGACCAGCCGCGTCGTCCTCCTCCAGCGCAGCCAGAACGCCAAGTTTGCCCAAGGCATGTGGGACCTCCCCGTCGGCAAGAGCGAACCCGGCGAGCCCATCACCGAAACCGCGGTCCGCGAGCTCCGCGAGGAGACGGGGCTCACGGTGAAGCCCGAGTCCCTCAAGGTCGCCCACATCATCCACGGCGCCTGGGGCGTCGAAGCTCCCAACGGCTTCCTCACGGTCGTCTTCGTCACGCACGAGTGGGATGGCGAGCCCGAGAACCGCGAACCGCGCAAGCACTCCCAGGTCCGCTGGGTCGACGCAGACGCCATCCCCGAGGAATTCGTGGAGACCACCGCCAGTGCCCTCCACCGCTACTTAAGCGGCGGGCTCCAGGTGTCGCTGGACGGATGGAAGTACAACCCCAGGATCGATGGAGCCATGACTGACGCAGTTGATCTTGAATAGCGGGGGACCCCGGTGGGTGGGCCGGGGTCCTGTCGAGTGGGTCGTGGGGCAGGTCAGTGACCGGCTGCGAGTTCGCCGCTGAGCTTGCCGTGCAGGTGAGCGCTCGGGGTGTTGAGGCCGGTGATCTCGACGGTCTTGCCGCGTTGGGCGTACTTGGTCTCGATCGCGTCGAGGGCGGCGACGGAGGAGGCATCCCAGATGTGCGCCGAGCTCAGGTCGATGATCACCTTGCTAGGGTCGGCGGCGTAGTCGAACTGGCCCACCAGGTCGTTGGACGAGGCGAAGAACAGCTCGCCGGTGACCCGGTAGACCACTGTCTTGCCGTCGGGGTCGACCACTGCGGTGACCTCGGCGAGGTGGGCGACACGCTTGGCGAAGATGACCATGGCGGTGAGGGAGCCGACCACCACGCCGATGGCGAGGTTGTGGGTGGCGACCACACAGGCGACGGTGATCACCATGACGGTGATCTCGCCGGCGGGCATCCGCCGGAGGGTCTTCGGGGCGATGGAGTGCCAGTCGAAGGTCGCGAACGACACCATGATCATGACGGCGACCAGGGCCGCCATGGGGATGTCGGAAACAACCGGGCCGAAGACGATGCACAGCACCATCAGGAACGCCCCGGCAAGGAAGGTCGAGACGCGGGTGCGGGCGCCGGAGACCTTCACGTTGATCATCGTCTGGCCGATCATGGCACAGCCGCCCATGCCGCCGAAGAAGCCGGTGACGATGTTGGCGATGCCCTGACCGATGGACTCGCGGGTCTTGTTGGAGTGGGTGTCGGTGATGTCGTCGACCAGCTTGGCCGTCATCAGCGACTCCATCAGGCCGACCAGCGCCATGGCAAACGCGTACGGGGCGATCGTCTTCAGCGTGTCCAGCGTGAACGGAACGTCCGGCAGGCCAGGCACGGGCAGGGAGGTCGGCAGTTCGCCCTTGTCGCCCACGGTCGGCACGGCGATGGCCGCGCCGACGGTGATCACAGTGAGGATGACGATGGAGACCAGCGGCGCCGGGATCACGGTGGTGATCCTCGGGAAGAACACCATGAGCGCCAGACCGCCGACGATCAGCGGGTAGACGGCCCACGGGACATTCCGCATCTCCGGGACCTGGGCCATGAAGATCAGGATGGCGAGCGCGTTGACGAAGCCGACCATCACCGAACGCGGGATGAACCGCATCAGTTTCGCCACCCCGAGCGCGCCGAGGATGACTTGGAAGACGCCCGCGAGGATGACCGCAGCCACGAGGTAGCCGAGACCGTGCTCACGGTTCAGCGGGGCGATCACGAGGGCGATGGCGCCGGTCGCGGCGGAGATCATCGCCCGTCGGCCGCCGACGACCGAGATGACGACGGCCATGGTGAAGGAAGCAAACAGACCGATCGCCGGGTCCACACCCGCGATGATCGAGAACGAGATGGCCTCGGGGATCAGCGCGAGGGCGACGACCAGGCCGGCCAGGACCTCGGTGCGCCAGACCTTCGGGTCGGAGATCCAGTCGGGCTTCAGGCCACGCAGGCGCGCGGCGGGGGACACAGCAGTGGCAACGGAAAACAAGGGAGACGGAACCTGTCGTGCTCGGGCACACCCCGTTCGGCAGGCCGGGGCGGGCGGGAGGACGCGGAGGGGCCGGGCCAGCACCCCGCGGGCGGCGCCGCGCGATGCGGAGCCGGAAGTTGAAGGAAGACGCGGCTGGGAATGACCGTCAGCGCGGCGAGGCTCACGTCCGGGGGCGAAGCGTCACGGCGGGCAGGCGGCGGCGCCGGGCGTCATGGGCTCGCGCACGCTTCTCTCCTGCAAGAATCAGATCTTCGCCGGAGGCACCATCGGCCCCGACACGGCAACAGCGAGGCAGCGAAACGCCGCCCTCACCACCAGCAACTCTACCCTAACGTTAGAGTAGATATCGGCGGCGCCCACCTGGGCCGACGGCGCCCACCTGGGCCGAGGCCGCTGACCAAGGAGAAGGGCCAGAGGATCACGGCGTGGACGGCAAGCACATGCAGATCGGCGAGGTCGCCGCACGGACCGAACTGTCCATGCGCACCATCCGCCACTACGAGGAGACCGGCCTCGTCGTCCCCTCCGCCCGCTCTCGGGGCGGCTTCCGCCTCTACACCGAGAACGACGTCGCCCGCCTCATGGTCATCCGCCGCATGAAGCCGCTCGGCTTCACCCTGGACCAGATGCGCGACCTGCTCGACGCCACTGATCGCCTCGACGCTGACGCCACTCTCGGTGCCGACGAGCGCGAGGCCCTCCTGGAACGCGTCCGCACCTACCAGCAGGAAGCCGCCGAGCAGGTCGAGAAGCTCCGTGTCCAGCTCTCCCGAGCCGAGGACTTCGAAGGCACCCTGCGCGCCCGCCTGGAACGGAACGCGCCCGCCGCCCGAGCCTGACGACGGCTCCCCAGGGATCAGCCCGCAGTCCGCACACAGTCCGCAGAACACCCGATCAAGACCGTCGCACGCCATCGCCAGCAATCGCCAAAAGGCCAGGCCAGCGCCCCACAGGAAAGATTCCCGCAGGTCACCGACCCGGCCCATTACTAGGAGACCAAGAAGGCGGCTTCGAGCGCGGACGAGCCTCACCCCTTTCCGGGTGGACTCGTCCACATGCGGCCGTAGTGATCCCTACAGTCCGCCCTCAGACATGCCGTGCACTGCCGGGATCGTTCCCAGCCGCCCCTTCTGGAAGTCCTCGAACGCCTGCTGCAGCTCGTCCTTGGTGTTCATGACGAACGGGCCGTAGTGCGCCATCGGCTCACGGATCGGCTGTCCGCCCAGCAGCACGACCTCCAGGTCCGGCGTGTTCGCGTCCTGCTTCTCGTCCGCGCGGACCGTCAGCGAGGAGCCCGCGCCGAAGACCGCGGTCTGCCCCAGATGGATCGGGCGGCGCTCCGCGCCGACCGCGCCCTTGCCCGCGAGGACGTACGCCAGGCCGTTGAAGTCCTCCCGCCACGGAAGAGTGAGCTCCGCGCCGGGCGCGAGGGTCGCGTGGACCATGGTGATCGGGGTGTGGGTGATGCCGGGCCCCGCGTGCCCGTCCAACTCGCCGGCGATGACGCGCAGCAGCGCGCCGCCGTCGGGGGTGGTGAGGAGCTGTACGTGCCCGCCCCGGATGTCCTGGTAGCGCGGCGCCATCATCTTGTCCTTGGCCGGCAGGTTCACCCACAGCTGCAGGCCGTGGAAGAGACCGCCGGACATGACGAGGGACTCCGGCGGCGCCTCGATGTGGAGCAGGCCCGAGCCGGCCGTCATCCACTGGGTGTCGCCGTTGGTGATGGTGCCGCCGCCGCCCTGACTGTCCTGGTGGTCGAAGATCCCGTCGATGATGTACGTGACGGTCTCGAAGCCGCGGTGCGGATGCCACGGGGTCCCTTTCGGCTCCCCAGGCTGATAGTCCACCTCACCCATCTGATCCATCATGATGAACGGGTCGAGGTGCCGATAGTTAATCCCCGCGAACGCCCGACGAACGGGGAAACCCTCACCTTCGAAGCCGCTGGGCGCGGTTGTCACGGTTAGCACGGGGCGAGCCACGGCATCCGCCGACGCGGCCACGCGCGGAAGGGTCAGGGGGTTCTCGACGGTTACAGCAGGCATGGGTCCGACTCTCCTCTGGGTGGAAGTTTCCGCAGGTCAGCGAGCATCCGTCGGGATACTCCCCCAACTGATAGAGCCCTTGGGCTCGCCCGGGGCGTACTCCACCTCGCCCATCTGATCCATCATGATGAACGGGTCGAGATAGCGGTAGTTGATCCCGGCGAACGCCCGGCGCACCGGGAAGCCCTCGCCCTCGAAGCCGCTCGGCGCGGTGGTGACGGCGAGCACGGGACGTGCCACGGCGTCTGCGGTGGCGTTCACGCGGGGCAGCGTCAGCGGGTTCTCGACGGTCACTGCGGGCATGTCGGTACCTCCTTGTGCGACCAGTTTAGTTGAGCATTGAACTTTCTGCCACCCCCAACAGAGAAAGCCCGGAGGGCATTCCCTCCGGGCTCGTGGGTCACGGCGGTCAGCCGTACATCCGGCGCATGGCGAAGTCGACCATCTCCTCCACCGCCTTGGCGTCGAACACCATCCGGTGCTCGCCCTCCATGTCGAGGACGAAGCCGTAGCCGGTCGGCAGCAGGTCGATCACCTCGGCGCCGGTGATCACGAAGTACTTGGACTCCTTGCCCGCGTACCGGCGCAGCTCCTTCAGCGAGGTGAACATGGGGATCACCGGCTGCTGAGTGTTGTGCAGGGCGAGGAAGCCGGGGTTGTCACCGCGCGGGCAGTACACCTTGGAGGTGGCGAAGACCTGCTGGAAGTCCTCGGCGATCATCTGGCCGGTGGTGAACGCCCGCACCGCGTCCGCGAGCGAGGGCGGCGACGGCTCGGGGTACAGCGGCGGCTGCTGCCCGTAGCCACCGTTCATCGGCTGCTGCGGAGGGGCGTACTGCTGCTGGGGGCCCACGTTCTGGTCGTAGCCGTACATGGGCGCAAGAGTACCGAGCGCGGCGGCCCGACCGGCGGGGTCACCCGGAGAAACCCCTCTGGCGCGCACGGCACCTGTGACACGGTGGTTCCGGTGTGACCTGTCACAGATGACGGGAACGGGGTTGCTTCTTATTACCGACGGGTAGCATCATGCGTAGCTACTTGTTGGTACGTGAACTAGGAGCGAGGAGTCAGTGCCTCGCCGACTCTCTAAACGGAGCCAGACACCATGGGGCACTACAAGTCGAATCTCCGCGACATCGAGTTCAACCTCTTCGAAGTACTCGGGCGCGACAAGCTGTACGGCACCGGCCCGTTCGAGGAGATGGACGTCGACACCGCCAGGAGCGTCCTTGAAGAGCTGACCAGGCTCGCGGAGAACGAGCTGGCCGAGTCCTTCACGGACGCCGACCGCAACCCGCCCGTCTTCGACCCGGAGACCAACACCGCTCCGGTCCCGGAGTCCTTCAAGAAGAGCTACCAGGCCTTCATGGACTCCGAGTACTGGCGGCTCGGCCTGCCCGAGGCCATCGGCGGTACGACGGCTCCCCCGTCGCTGATCTGGTCGTACGCGGAGCTGATCCTCGGCGCCAACCCGGCCGTGTGGATGTACTCCTCCGGTCCGGCCTTCGCCGGGATCCTCTACGACGAGGGCAACGACGTCCAGAAGAAGATCGCCGAGATCGCCGTCGAGAAGCAGTGGGGCTCGACGATGGTGCTCACCGAGCCGGACGCCGGCTCCGACGTGGGCGCGGGGCGCACCAAGGCGGTCCAGCAGGAGGACGGCTCCTGGCACATCGAGGGCGTGAAGCGGTTCATCACCTCGGGTGAGCACGACATGTCGGAGAACATCCTCCACTACGTGCTGGCCCGTCCCGAGGGCGCCGGTCCCGGCACCAAGGGCCTGTCCCTCTTCATGGTCCCCAAGCACCTGTTCGACTTCGAGACCGGCGAGCTGGGCGAGCGCAACGGCGTCTACGCGACCAACGTCGAGCACAAGATGGGCCTGAAGGCGTCCAACACCTGCGAGATGACGTTCGGTGACCGCCACCCGGCCAAGGGCTGGCTGATCGGCGACAAGCACGACGGCATCCGCCAGATGTTCCGCATCATCGAGTTCGCGCGGATGATGGTCGGCACGAAGGCGATCTCCACGCTCTCCACCGGCTACCTGAACGCGCTGGAGTACGCCAGGGAGCGCGTCCAGGGCCCCGACCTGGCCAACTTCATGGACAAGGCCGCGCCCAAGGTCACCATCACCCACCACCCCGACGTGCGCCGCTCGCTGCTGACGCAGAAGGCGTACGCGGAGGGGATGCGCGCCCTCGTCCTCTACACCGCCTCGGTCCAGGACGCGATCGCGGTGAAGGAGGCGGCGGGCGAGGACGCCAAGGCCGAGCACGCGCTGAACGACCTGCTCCTGCCGATCGTCAAGGGCTACGGCTCCGAGAAGGGCTACGAGCAGCTCGCGCAGTCGCTCCAGACCTTCGGCGGCTCCGGGTTCCTCCAGGAGTACCCGATCGAGCAGTACATCCGGGACTCCAAGATCGACACCCTCTACGAGGGCACCACGGCCATCCAGGGCCAGGACTACTTCTTCCGGAAGATCGTCCGCAACCAGGGCGCCGCGCTGAACACCCTCGCCGAGGACATCAAGAAGTTCCTCGCCCTCGGCACCGGCGGCGAGGAGCTGTCGGGCGCCCGCGAGCACCTGGCCAAGGCCGCTGTGGAGCTGGAGGCGATCGTCGGCCTGATGCTGACCGACCTCGCCGCCACCGAGCAGGACGTCAAGAACATCTACAAGGTGGGCCTGAACACCACCCGCCTGCTGATGGCCTCCGGTGACGTCGTCGTCGGCTACCTGCTGCTCAAGGGCGCCGCGATCGCCGCCGAGAAGCTCCAGTCGGCCTCCGCCAAGGACAAGGCGTTCTACACCGGCAAGATCGCCGCGGCGAAGTTCTTCGCGGCCACCGTGCTGCCGGGCGTCACCCTGGCCCGCAAGGTGGCCGAGGGCGTCGACCTCGACGTGATGGAGCTGGCCGAGGACGCGTTCTAGCCCACCCGCCGCGCGTGCCGAGCGGGCCGTGTCCGGACACCCCGTCCGGTTACGGCCCGCTTCGTGCACCCGGGTGCCCCCGCAGCCCGTGAGGGGACCGTTCCCACGTCGTTAAGGTGAACTCCATGAGCGAACCCTCCCGCTTCGACCGCGGCCACACCGACGACCT
Source organism: Streptomyces sp. NPDC006997 (assembly GCF_040635175.1). Lineage (NCBI taxonomy): Bacteria > Bacillati > Actinomycetota > Actinomycetes > Kitasatosporales > Streptomycetaceae > Streptomyces > Streptomyces sp. NPDC006997. Next base: position 44,237 of record NZ_JBEYHH010000018.1, on the reverse strand, counting down.
CATGTCCTTCCTGGCGGCCAGCCCGTCGCCGTACCACGCTGTGGCGAACACCGCCGAACGCCTGGAGAAGGCGGGCTTCAGGCAGGTCGCCGAGACGGACGCCTGGGACGGGACCAGCGGCGGCAAGTACGTGCTGCGCGGGGGCGCCATCGTGGCCTGGTACGTCCCCGAGGGGGCCGCGCCGCACACGCCGTTCCGGATCGTCGGCGCGCACACCGACTCCCCCAACCTCCGGGTCAAGCCGCTGCCGGACGCCGGGGCGCACGGCTGGCGGCAGGTCGCCGTGGAGATCTACGGCGGCCCGCTGCTGAACTCCTGGCTCGACCGCGACCTCGGTCTCGCCGGGCGGCTCAGCCTGCGCGACGGCTCCACCCGGCTGGTCAACGTGGACCGGCCGCTGCTGCGGGTGCCGCAGCTCGCCATCCACCTGGACCGCGCGGTCTCCTCCGAGGGCCTCAAGCTCGACAAGCAGCGCCACCTCCAGCCGGTCTGGGGGCTCGGCGACGACGTCCGCGACGGCGACCTGATCGCCTTCCTGGAGGCGGAGTCGGGGCTCACGGCGGGCGAGGTGACCGGCTGGGACCTGATGGTGCACTCCGTGGAGCCGCCCGCCCACCTGGGCCGCGACCGGGAGCTGGTGGCCGGGCCCCGGATGGACAACCTGCTCTCGGTGCACGCCGGCACGGCGGCCCTGACGGCGGTCGCGACGGCCGACGCGCCCCTGCCGTACATCCCCGTCCTCGCCGCCTTCGACCACGAGGAGAACGGCTCGCAGTCCGACACCGGCGCCGACGGGCCGCTGCTCGGCGGGGTCCTGGAGCGTTCGGTGTTCGCCCGCGGCGGTACGTACGAGGACCGGGCCCGGGCCTTCGCCGGCACCGTCTGCCTGTCCTCCGACACCGGTCACGCCGTGCACCCCAACTACGCCGAGCGGCACGACCCGACGCACCACCCGCGCGTCAACGGCGGCCCGATCCTGAAGGTGAACGTCAACAACCGCTACGCCACCGACGGTTCGGGGCGCGCGGTGTGGGTGGCGGCCTGCGAGAAGGCGGGCGTGCCGTTCCAGTCGTTCGTCTCCAACAACTCCATGCCCTGCGGCACCACGATCGGCCCCATCACCGCCGCCCGGCACGGCATCAGGACCGTCGACATCGGGGTGGCGATCCTGTCCATGCACAGCGCACGGGAGTTGTGCGGCGCGGACGACCCGCACCTGCTGGCGAACGCGCTGGTGGCGTTCCTGCAAGGCTGAGGACTGCCCCCCGGGGGTCCGGGTACCCGGCTCCGACCGGAAGCACGGAAGTACCGGACCGGGCAGGGAGGCGACAACTCATGGGCCTCGGCGGGTGCATCATCCTCATCGCCGCGGGAGCCATCCTCACGTTCGCGACCGACTGGGACATGGAGGGAGTCAATCTCGACCTGGTCGGGATCATCCTCATGATCGTCGGGCTGATCGGCGTCACGACGTTCAGCAGCATCGCGAGGCGCAGGCGCGTGGTGGTACCCCCCGCGACGACGGTCATCGACGAGGAACGGCACCCCTCACGGCGGGACGGCTACAACGACGGGTACGGGGTGTGAGCGGCGAGTCGGTGTGAGGCACCGTCAGCCGTCCGGACCGGCCGGGGCCAGCGCACGCTGGGCCCGGCCGGAGTCCGTCAGCCGGGCGGGGACGCCCCGGTTCCGCCGCTCGTCAGGCCAGCCGGTGGCCGGTCGTCGCGTCCACGTGGTCCGGTACGTCGTCGTGGCGGTCGCCCACGGTGAGCGTGCCGGTCGGCTCCAGGAGCAGGATCTGGGTGGGGACGGGCGCGTACGGCTTGTGCTCGGTCCCGCGCGGGACGGTGAACACGGCGTCCTTCCGCAGGACGACCGTGCGCTCCCCGTCCGCCTCGCGCAGGGCGATGTGCAGCTCCCCCTCAAGGACGAGGAAGAACTCGTCGGTGTGGTCGTGCACGTGCCAGACGTGCTCGCCCTCGACCTTGGCGACGCGGACGTCGTAGTCGTTGACGGCGGTGACGATGCGAGGGCTCCACTGCTCGGAGAAGGAGGCCAGCGCGGTGGGGAGGTGGATGGGTTCCTGTGCCATGCGTCCATCGTGGGGTGGGACGGACCGCCGCACGAGTGCTAGAAATCGCGTATGCCGCAAGATTCCTCTCACACCGTGTCCAGGGCACCGCACCGGGTCGCCGTGATCGTGGACGACGGCACCAACCCGTTCGAGGTCGGTGTCGCCACGGAGCTGTTCGGGCTGCCCCGGCCGGAGCTGGGGCTGCCGGGTCCGCTGTACGAGGTGACGCTGTGCACGCCCACGCGGGAGGTGCGGATGAACCACGGCTTCTTCTCGATGGCCGGGGTGCCCGGCCTGGACGCGGTGGACGACGCCGACACCCTGGTGGTGCCGGGCCGCCCCGACAACGTCGTCCCGCGCGGGGCGGACGTCCTGGGCGCCATCCGGCGCGCCCACGCGCGCGGGGCACGCGTCCTGAGCTTCTGCACGGGCACCTTCGCGCTCGCGGAGGCCGGGCTGCTCGACGGGCGCCGGGCCACCACCCACTGGATGTGGGTCGACTCCTTCCGTGAGCTGCACCCGCGCGTGCGCCTCGAACCCGACGTCCTCTTCGTGGACGAGGGTGACATCCTCACCGCCGCCGGGAGCGCCGCCGCGCTCGACCTCGGGCTGTACGTCATCCGGCGCGACCACGGCGCCGAGGTCGCCAACGCCGTCTCCCGGCGGCTGGTCTTCGCCGCACACCGGGACGGCGGGCAGCGGCAGTTCGTGGAGCGCCCGCTTCCCGACGTACCCGACGAGTCGCTGGCCCCGCTGCTGGCGTGGGCGCGCGAGCGGCTGGGAGACCCCCTGACGGTGACGGACCTCGCGGACCGCGCGGCGCTCTCCCCGGCCACCCTGCACCGGCGGTTCCGCGCCCAGCTCGGCACGACCCCGCTGGCGTGGCTGACCGGCGAGCGGGTGGCGCTGGCCTGCCGCCTGATCGAACGGGGGGAGGAGCGCCTCGACGTGGTGGCCGCCCGCAGCGGTCTGGGCACCGCGGCCAACCTGCGCGCCCGGCTGCGGCGGGAGACCGGACTCAGCCCGTCGGCCTACCGGCGGCGTTTCGGACCGGCCGCCGGGGAACCGGTGGTCCCATGAGATACCTCGTACGCGACCGGCTGATCGGCTTCGGCGACGACTACTGGATCGAGGACCAGCAGGGCGACAAGGCGTTCCTCGTCGACGGCAAGGCGATGCGGCTGCGGGACACCTTCGAGCTGAAGGACACCGAGGGCCGGGTGCTGATCGACATCCGCCAGAAGCTGCTGTCCCTGCGGGACACCATGCTCATCGAACGCGACGGCGAGCCGCTGGCCACCATCCGCCGCAAACGCCTCTCACTCCTGCGCAACCACTACCGGGTGACCCTCGTCGAGGGCACCGAGCTGGACGTCAGCGGCAAGCTCCTGGACCGCGAGTTCGCCATCGAGTACGACGACGAGCTCCTCGCGGTCGTCTCCCGCCGCTGGTTCCACCTCCGCGACACCTACGGGGTCGACATCGTCCGGGACGACGCCGACCCCGCCCTGCTCATCGCGGTGGCGGTCTGCGCGATCCATCTGGCGGAGAAGGAGCACGAGAACGCCTGACGGCTCAGCCCAGCCGGGCGAACCCGTAGTTGAGGATCCTCTTCGCGTCCGTCTCGCGCTGGCTGGCGGACGGCGCGGTGAGGACCGTGCCGATGACCGTCTTGCCGTTGCGGGTGGCGGCGAAGACCAGGCAGTACTTGGCCTGGCTGCCGGAGCCGGTCTTCACACCGGTGGCGCCCGAGTAGTTGCCGAGCAGCGTGTTGGTGTTGGACCAGGTGTAGTACCGGTAGCCGCCGCTGGCGGTGGTGACCTTCTGCTTGGTCGACTTGGTCTTGACGATCGTACGGAAGTTCGGGCTCGTCATCGCGCTGCGGGCCAGCTTGGTCAGGTCGCGCGGCGTGGAGTAGTTCGAGCCGTTGCTGATGCCGTCGAACGAGTCGAAGTGCGTGTTCGTCATGCCGAGCTGGCCGGCCTTGCGGTTCATCTTGCCGATGAACGACTTCACGCGCGCCGCCCGGGTCGTCCCCGAGCCGAACTTGTCCGCGAGGGCGTACGCCGCGTCGCAGCCGGACGGCAGCATGAGGCCGTACAGCAACTGGCGGACGGTGACCTTGTCGCCGACGATCAGCCGCGCGGAGGAGGCGTTCTTCGAGACGATGTAGTCGCTGTACGCCTTCTTGATGGTGACCTTGGCGTCGAGGTTGAGGTTCGCCTGGGTCAGGACGACCTTGGCGGTCATGATCTTCGTGGTGGAACCGGTGGCGCGCTTGGTGTCCGCGGACTTGGTGTAGAGCGTGGTGCCGGTGGAGCCGTTCATCGCGTAGCCGCCGAGGGCCGAGATGGTGGGCTTGGTGAGCGCCTGGGCGGGCGTCGCGGTGACGGCCCCGGCCGCGAGCACGGCGCCGGTGGTCATGGCGACCGCGGCGGCCCGACGAAGACGGACGCCCTGAATGCCGGTTATCAAGTCGAATACCCCGATTGCTGGAATGCCCCTGCGGTGCGGCCGAGGTGGGGCGACAGGGTTGGGCCGCACGTATATGACACGCAGGCACCGGGGAAGGTTGTGCGGCGGCTGCCGGAATTCCCGTCGTCGTCCTCGGCGGGGGTCCGCATACTGGACCCGCGCCCTCATGCGTACGTGATGTATCTATCCTGTCGGCATGACCTTGGCCGCCGTGAAGCAACCGCCCGCCGCAGACCGCGTCTACACGCACGTCAAGGAAGGCGTACTGGAGCGTCGCTACGAGGGCGGCACGCTGCTCACCGAGGGCGAGCTGGCCGAGGCCGTCGGCGTCTCCCGCACCCCGGTGCGCGAGGCGCTGCTGCGGCTGGAGGTCGAGGGTCTGATCAGGCTCTACCCCAAGAAGGGCGCCCTGGTCCTGCCGGTCTCCGCGCAGGAGATCAAGGACGTCGTGGAGACCCGGCTGCTGGTCGAGGAGCACGCCGCGCGCAAGGCCGTACCGGCCCCGCCGGGTCTGCTGGAGCGACTCGCGGAGCTGCTGGAGAGGCAGAAGCGGCAGGCCGCCGCCGGTGACCTCGCCGCCGCCGCCGTCACCGACCGCTGCTTCCACGCCGAGATCGTCCGCAGCGGTGGCAACGAGATCCTCTCCCGCCTCTACGACCAGTTGCGCGACCGCCAGCTGCGGATGGGCGTCGCCGTCATGCACTCGCACCCCGACCGGATCGCCAAGACGCTCTCCGAGCACGGGGAGATCCTCGACGCGCTGCGCTCCGGGGACGCCGAGGCGGCCGTCGCACTCGTCCACCGGCACATCGGCTGGTTCTCGCACCTGGCGCGGGGTGAGGTCCGATGAGCCGGACCTCCGTGCTGCCCGGTGACCCGCCCGGCGGCCGACGCGCCGTCGCCGTCTGGTCCATCGGCGTCTCGGTCTACTTCGTCGCCGTCATCTTCCGTACGTCCCTGGGGGTCGCGGGTCTCGACGCCGCCGACCGCTTCGGCGTCAACGCCTCCGCGCTGTCCACCTTCTCCATCCTCCAGCTGCTGGTCTACGCGGGGATGCAGATACCCGTCGGCCTGCTGGTCGACCGGCTCGGCACCAAGCGGGTGCTGACCATCGGGGTGGTGCTGTTCACGGCCGGCCAGCTGGGCTTCGCGCTGTCCCCCTCGTACGGCATGGCGCTGGCCTCGCGGGCGCTGCTGGGCTGCGGCGACGCGATGACGTTCATCAGCGTGCTGCGGCTCGGCACCCGCTGGTTCCCGGCCCGGCGCGGGCCGCAGATCGCGCAGCTCGCGGGGCTCGCCGGGATGGCGGGGAACCTGGTCTCCACGCTGCTGCTGGCCCGGCTGCTGCACGGCGTCGGCTGGACCGCGGCGTTCGGCGGCAGCGCGCTCGCCGGTGTCGTGGTCCTGGTGCTGTTGCTGCTCTTCCTGCGGGACCACCCCGAGGGCCATGAACCGGAGCCGTTCCCGCACCGGGGCGCGGCCTACGTACGGCGCCAGATCGCCGCCTCCTGGCGGGAACCGGGCACCCGTCTCGGCCTGTGGGTGCACTTCACCACCCAGTTCCCGGCGATGGTGTTCCTGCTGCTGTGGGGGCTGCCGTTCCTGGTCGAGGCACAGGGCCTGTCCCGCGCCACCGCCGGTGAACTGCTCACCCTGGTGGTGCTGTCCAACATGGTCGTCGGCCTGGTCTACGGCCAACTCGTCGCCCGCCACCAGGGCGCGCGGCTGCCGCTCGCGCTGGGCACCGTCGCCACCACGGCGGTGGTGTGGGCGTCGGCCCTCTTCGGCCCGGCGCTCACCGGGGCGGACCGGGCGCCGATGTGGCTGCTGGTCGTGCTCTGCGCGGTGCTGGGGGCGTGCGGGCCGGCCTCCATGCTCGGCTTCGACTTCGCCCGCCCCGCGAACCCGCCGGAGCGCCAGGGCACGGCGTCCGGCATCACCAACATGGGCGGTTTCACGGCGTCGATGACGACCCTGTTCGCGGTGGGCGTGCTGCTGGACGCGACCGGCGACGACTACACCGTCGCCTTCTCCTCCGTCTTCGTCCTCCAGGCCCTCGGCGTCGTCCAGATCCTCCGGCTCCGCGGCCGAGCCGCCCGCCGCGAGCGGGAACGGCTGGTGGCGAGCCGGGTGGAGACGGTGCACGTACCCGCGTGAGACCCGGGGCCCAGGGGCCGGGCGGCCCCGGGCCTGCCCCGCGTCCGGCTACGGCGTGACCGCGAAGTTCCGCAGGATGGCCGAGGTCAGCTCCGGGTCGCCCTCCGCCTTGACCCGGTCCTTCACGGCCTCCAGGGTGACCCGCCCGCAGGCCAGCCGGACGTACGTCTCCCAGTCGAGGCTGAGGGTGGCGGCCGGTCCGAGCGCCGGGGTGGCCTCCACCGTGCCCCGCCCCTGGATGTCCACCCGGACCGTCCGCAGGAACTCCACCGGCCCGTGCACGTCGAAGACGATGGCCGAGCTGCGGGGCGCGTCCGCGCGTCCGGCGACGACCTCGGGGAGCAGGTCGAGCAGGACGTCCCGGGCTATGTAGGCGCCGGGCGAGTCGAGGTTGCCGGGGCGGCCGAGGGCGGCGCGCAGGTCCTGTTCGTGCACCCACACGTTGAAGGCGTGGCCCCGCATGGCCTCTTCGAGGGTCAGCTCGGCACCGAGCGGGCCGCGCACCTTGCCGCCGGGGTCGCGGGACTCGTTGCGCAGCTGGCGGTTGCGGCGGATGACCGTGTACTCCAGCTCGGAGGTCATCTCGGGCGCGGTGTGGTGGCGCCGGACGTCCACCTGCATCTCCATGTAACGCTGGTGGTCGTTCGTCACATGGAACAGGTCGCGCGGGAGGGTGTGGATGGGACGCGGGTCGCCGAGCATCTCGCAGTCGAGGCCGATGACATGGGAGACCACGTCGCGCACGGACCAGCCGGGGCACGGCGTCCGCCGGTTCCAGTCGGCCTCCACGAGGGGTGTCACCAGCTCGGATATCGCTTCGATGGAGTGGGTCCAGGCGTCGGCGTAGGGCTGGAGAGTGGGATGCAGACTCACGGGAACGGGACCCCTCGGCGGTCGGTACACGGGCGGTTGGTGGCGGCGTTGCCAGCGGGAGACGGTGGCTGTCGGCGGCTGTCAGCGGGTGTCGTGGAACGCTAAGTTACGCTGCTGAGCGGCACCCCGGCAGTGCTTTCGTGTGACGATCGTAGGCCCGTATGAACGGCTCGAATGCCAGGACGGTGGTAGTGTGCGCGCCTCTCTTCTCCAAATCGTCGTAGACGACACTGAATCGGTCGATTCACGTCGGCAACGCGTCGCCTCCCTGGTACGGGAGCAGGCCGGTGCCGACCTGGTCGTGCTGCCGGAGCTGTGGACCACCGGGGCGTTCGCCTACCGGGACTTCGCGACCGAGGCCGAGCCGCTGGAAGGCCCGACGTACGAGGCGATGGCCAAGGCGGCGAGCGACGCGGGCGTCTGGCTGCACGCGGGCTCCATCCCGGAACGGGACCCTGACGGGCCGCTCTACAACACCTCCCTCCTCTTCTCCCCTGCCGGTGAACTGGCCGCCACCTACCGCAAGATCCACCGCTTCGGCTTCGACCAGGGCGAGGCCGTGCTGATGGGGGCGGGGCGGGAGCTGGTGACGGCGCGTCTACTGGACGCGACCGTGGGTCTGGCCACCTGCTACGACCTCCGTTTCCCCGAACTCTTCCGCGGACTCGTCGACGCGGGCGCGGACGTCCTCGTCATCCCGGCCGGGTGGCCGGAGCGCCGACGTGAGCACTGGACACTCCTGGCTCGGGCGCGGGCGGTGGAGAACCAGTCGTTCGTACTCGCTTGTGGAACGGCTGGCACCCACGCCGGGGTTCCGCAGGCGGGTCACTCGATCGTGGTAGATCCCTGGGGAGCCGTCCTCGCGGAGGCGGGCCCCGGCGGGGAGACGCTCACGGTCTCGATCGACGTGGGGAAGGTCGCGGCCACCCGGGAGCAGTTCCCGGCACTCAAGGACCGGGTCCTGGGGCTGCCCGCACCACGCCGGTGACGGACGACGTCATACACCCCGCGCGAACGCCACCCAGGCGTCCCGCCCGACCCGCAGCACCACCCCACCGGCCCGCTTGGAGTCCCGCACGGCGACGACGCCGGGTATGTTGCGGGCGACTTCGACGCACTGTTGCCCGGCGTCACCGCCGCTGTAGCTGGACTTGGTGAACTGGAACCCGGTCATCTGGCCTACAACGGCTTCGATCAGGGAGCGAGCCGCGTCCGAAGGCCTCAAGCGGCTCCGACCTCTGAGCCTGGCAGGACGGGACGGCCCCTGACCCCGGCGTTCCCGGGATCAGGGGCCGTCCCGGGTGTCACGCCCAGGTGAGCAGCCGCTTCGGCTGTTCCAGGATCGCGGCGATGTCCGCCAGGACCCTGGAGCCCAGTTCGCCGTCGACCAGGCGGTGGTCGAAGCTCAGGGCCAGGGTGGTGACCTGGCGGGGCTTGACCTTGCCCTTGTGGACCCACGGCTGGAGCTTGATCGCGCCGACCGCGAGGATCGCCGACTCGCCGGGGTTCAGGATCGGCGTGCCGGTGTCGACGCCGAAGACGCCGACGTTGGTGATCGTGACCGTGCCGCCCTGCATCGCGGCGGGGGAGGTCTTGCCCTCGCGGGCGGTCGACACCAGCTCGCCCAGCGACTCCGCCAGCTGCGGCAGCGTCTTGGCCTGCGCGTCCTTGATGTTGGGCACGAGCAGCCCGCGCGGGGTGGCCGCGGCGATGCCCAGGTTGACGTAGTGCTTGACCACGATCTCCTGGTTGGCCTCGTCCCAGGCGGCGTTGATGTCGGGGTTGCGTCTGATGGCGACCAGGAGGGCCTTGGCGATCAGGAGGAGGGGGTTCACCCGCAGGCCGGTGAACTCCTTGTCCTGCTTCAGCTCCTCGACCAGCTTCATCGTGCGCGTCACGTCGACCGTCACGAACTCGGTGACGTGCGGTGCCGTGAAGGCCGAGCCGACCATCGCCGCCGCGGTCGCCTTACGGACGCCCTTGACCGGGGTACGGGTCTCCCGCGCCGTGTCGTACGTCGGTACGGGCACGGGCGCCGCCACCGGGGCCGCCACCGGCTCCGGGGCCTGCTGCGGGGCCGCCGCCGCGTGGACGTCCTCGCGGGTGATGACGCCGTCGGGGCCGGTCGGGGTGACCGTCGTCAGGTCGACGCCCAGGTCCTTGGCCAGCTTGCGCACCGGCGGCTTCGCCAGCGGGCGCTCCGCCGTGCGGGCGGCGGGGGCAGCGGGCGCCGCCGGTGCCGCGCCGTGGCCGTTCAGCTCGGACTGGATCGCCGCCGACGCCTGCTCCACCTGGACCTCGGGGCCCTTGCGGGGACGGCGCTTGGTGGACGTCGTCGCCACTCCGTAGCCCACGAGGACCGGCTGACGGCCCTCCGGCTTGGGCTCCTCGGCCGCTGGCTGCGCCTCCGGCCGGGCGGGCGCGGCCTCTGGCGCCGGGGCGGCGCCGCCGCTCACGTCCACCGCGATGATGGACGTGCCCACGTCGACCGTGGTGCCCTCGGGGAAGTGCAGCGCGCGGACCACGCCGTCGTACGGGATGGGCAGCTCCACGGCCGCCTTCGCCGTCTCGACCTCGCAGACCACCTGTCCGTCGGTGACCTTGTCACCGGGCTGGACGTACCACTTGAGGATCTCGGCCTCGGTGAGCCCCTCGCCCACGTCGGGCATCTTGAACTCGCGCACGGACGCCTCTGTCATCGTCGTCATGCCCCTCTCCTCAGTACGCCAGGGCGCGGTCGACGGCGTCGAGTACCCGGTCCAGGCCCGGCAGGTACTCCTCCTCCAGGCGCGCGGGCGGGTACGGGGCGTGGTAGCCGCCGACCCGGAGCACCGGGGCCTCCAGGTGGTAGAAGCAGCGCTCGGTGATCCGGGCGGCGATCTCCGCGCCCGAACCGAAGAACACCGGGGCCTCGTGGACCACGACCAGGCGGCGGGTCTTCTCCACGGACGCCTGGACGGAGTCGAAGTCGAGCGGGGAGACCGAGCGCAGGTCGAGGACCTCCAGGGACCTGCCCTCCTCGGCCGCCGCGTCGGCGGCCTCCAGGCACGTCTTCACCATGGGGCCGTACGCGGCCAGGGTGAGGTCGGTGCCCTCGCGGACCACGCGCGCCTTGTGCAGCGGGCCGGGGATCGCCTCGGTGTTGACCTCGGCCTTGTCCCAGTACCGCCGCTTGGGCTCGAAGAAGATCACCGGGTCGTCGCTCTGGATGGCCTGCTGCATCATCCAGTACGCGTCGGAGGCGTTGGCCGGGCTGACCACCTTCAGGCCCGCGACGTGCGCGAACAGCGACTCCGGGGACTCCGAGTGGTGCTCGACCGCGCCGATGCCGCCGCCGTAGGGGATGCGCACGACGACGGGCATCTTGACCTTGCCCAGCGAGCGGGCGTGCATCTTCGCGAGCTGGGTGACGATCTGGTCGTACGCTGGGAAGACGAAGCCGTCGAACTGGATCTCGACGACCGGCCGGTAGCCGCGCAGCGCGAGGCCGATGGCCGTGCCGACGATGCCGGACTCGGCGAGCGGGGTGTCGATGACACGGCTCTCGCCGAAGTCCTTCTGGAGGCCGTCGGTGACGCGGAAGACGCCGCCGAGCTTGCCGACGTCCTCACCCATGACCAGGACCTTGGGGTCGGAGTCCAGGGCGCGGCGCAGCGACTCGTTGATCGCCTTGGCCATGGCCATCTTCTCTGCCGCCATGTCAGACCCCCTGTCCCTCGGCGTCCGCGAACGACGCCTGGTAGGCGGCGAACTGGGCGCGCTCCTCGTCGACGAGCGCGTGCCCGTCCGCGTAGACGTTCTCGAAGATGGCGAAGTGGCCCGGGTCCGGCATGGCGCGGACCGCTTCGCGCACTCGTTTGCCCAACGCCTCGCTCTCGGCCTCCAGTTCCGCGAAGAATCCCTCGTCCGCGTGGTTTGAGGTCTCCAGGTAGCGGCGGAGTCGCAGGATCGGGTCCTTCGCCTCCCAGGCGAGGCGCTCCTCGTCCCCGCGGTAGCGGGTGGGGTCGTCGGAGGTGGTGTGGGCGCCCATGCGGTACGTGAACGCCTCGACCAGCGTCGGGCCCTCGCCGCCGCGGGCGCGCTCCAGCGCCCACTTCGTCACGGCGAGGCAGGCCAGCACGTCGTTGCCGTCCACCCGGACGCCGGGGAAGCCGAAGCCCTGCGCGCGCTGGTAGAGCGGGACGCGGGTCTGCTTCTCGGTGGGCTCGGAGATCGCCCACTGGTTGTTCTGGCAGAAGAACACCACGGGGGCGTTGTAGACCGCGGAGAAGGTGAAGGACTCCGCCACGTCGCCCTGGCTGGAGGCGCCGTCGCCGAAGTAGGCGATCACCGCGCTGTCCGCGCCGTCCTTGGCGATGCCCATGGCGTAGCCGGTGGCGTGCAGCGTCTGGGAGCCGATGACGATCGTGTACAGGTGGAAGTTGTTGCTGTTCGGGTCCCAGCCGCCGTGGTTCACGCCGCGGAACATGCCGAGCAGGTTGGTCGGGTCGACCCCGCGGCACCAGGCGACGCCGTGCTCGCGGTAGGTCGGGAAGACGTAGTCGTCGCCGCGCAGGGCCCGGCCGGAGCCGATCTGGGCGGCCTCCTGGCCGAGCAGCGAGGCCCACAGGCCCAGCTCGCCCTGGCGCTGGAGCGCGGTCGCCTCGGCGTCGAAACGGCGGGTGAGGACCATGTCGCGGTACAGACCGCGCAGCTCCTCGGCGGTGATGCCGGCGACGTACTTGTCGTACTCGGCGTTCTTGACGCGTTTGCCCTCGGGCGTCAGCAGCTGCACCAGTTGGGTCTCGCCGCCGGGCGCCTTCCTTGTCGTCGTGCGCTTACCGGCCGTGCTCTTGCCACCGGCGCTGCTTCGCGGCTTGCGCGCTGCAGTGCTCTCCACGGTCACGTGTGCTCCTCCGTCGGTCCGGCCCCGGGTTCGCCGGGTGCCTGGGGGTCCCCCCTGCTCCGATGGGAGCGTGAGGGAGCGGCTCACCGTGCTTCCGACTAGACGCGCACGGGGTGGGTGCGGCTCGGTCGGGAACAGGCGTGACAGGTGCCCCGGCGAGCGCCCTGCAGAAAGCACGTTACCCAGTGCCGCACATTTCTGTGAAACCCCATCTGACCTGCGTTTTTGCTTGGATTTCCAAGTAAATCCGGAGGACGGGGCACAGCCGCTGGTCACAGCCTTGCAGAGGGCCGGAACAACGGCACGTTAACCCGGTGACCGAGGTCTCGTGAAGAGTTAGCCGCCACCGAAAAATCAAGCCGATCGGCTGTACTGAATGGAGCGGCACCACCTGTGACCGAAAGTGACCGACTGTGGCTTTCTGTGATTAGCCCCAGCTCAGCGGCGCTTCTTCGTGCCCTAGCATCTGCCGCGTGTCGCGCCCGTGTGTACCACCCCTCATGCCCCACGCGCCCCCACTGGGCGCCCTGCTCCGCCAGTACGCCGCCGGTTCCGCACTCGCCTGCGAACCCGTCGACCAGGGGCTGCTGAACCGCGGCTACCGGCTCCGCACGACCCGCGGCCGCTACTTCCTCAAACACCACTTCGACCCCGAGACGGCCGACCCCGCCGCCCTGGAACGCCGCCACCGCGCCACCGCGCGCCTCGCCGGCCTGGGCGTCCCGGTGGCCCCGCCGCTGGCCGCGCGGGACGGCCGCACCGTCGCCGTCGTCGGCGGCCACGCCTACGCCCTGCACCCGTGGATCGACGGCCGCCACCGGCACGGCGGCCAGCTCACCGCCGGGCAGTGCGCCCGGCTGGGGGCGCTCCTGGGCGCCGTACACGCGGGCCTGGAAGAGGTCATGCCGCCCAAGCGGCGCACCCGCCCCGCCACGAGCCCGCACCCCGTGCGCAGCGCCGACCCGGCCGACACCTTCGCGCTGATCGACGACCTGCTCGCGCGGGTGCGCCGCCACCGCCCCGCCGACTCCTTCGACGCACTCGCCCGGCACCGGCTCCTGGAACGCCGCGCCCTGCTGGAGCGGCACGCGGACCGGCGTCCCCCGCGCGGGGGCTCGGTGGGCTGGGTGCACGGCGACTTCCACCCGTTCAACCTGCTGTACCGGGGCGACGCCCCGGCCGCGATCGTCGACTGGGACCGGCTCGGCGTACAGCCCCGCGCGGAGGAAGCCGTACGCGCCGCCGCGATCTTCTTCGTACGGCCCGACGGCAGGCTCGACCTGCCGAAGGCGAGCGCCTACGCGCGCGCGTACCGGCGTGCCGCGCAGGCGACGCCGTCACAGCTCGCGGCGGCCGTGCACCGGGTGTGGTGGGAGCGGCTCAATGACTTCTGGATGCTGCGCTGGCACTACGAGCGCGGCGACACCCGCGCGGACCCGCAGTTCCCGGCCGCCTCCGCGCTGGCGGTGTGGTGGACCCGCGCGTACGACGCGGTGTGCGACGCGTTCGTGGACTGAGCGGAGTGGGTGGAGTGAGCGGAGCTGGCCGCCCTCGCCGGTACCGGTGCTCAGCGGCCGGTGGTGCCGAGGGCGCCGTCCAGGGCGCCGGTGCCGCCCTCCTCGCCGCCCGTCGCCTCGCCGGTCGGCTCGCCGTCCGTCGGCTCGGTGTCGGTCGGCTCGCCACCGGTGGTCTCGGTCTCGGTGGGCTGCGTGTTCGACGGCTGGACGTCCGTCGGCTCGTCGGACGGCGTCGGCGTCGGCGTCCACGACGGCGTCGGCGTCGGCGTGTAGTCCCAGTCGCCGCCGGTGCCCGTGCCGTCCTCCGTACCGGTCTCCGTCTCCTCCTCGGTGGCGTCCTCGGTCGGCGTCGGACTGGCCTCGTCCTTGGTGGCGGACTCCGAGGTGGTGGGCGACTCGGTGGTGCCGGGGCCGCCCTTCTCGCCGTTGCCGTTGTTCAGGGCCAGCGCCACCCCGGCGGCGATGGCGATCACCGCGAGGACGGCGAGGATCCACAGCTTGCCGCGCCCGCTGCCCCGGTTGCCCTGGCCCTCGAAGCCGCCGTCGTCACCGCCGCCGTACCCGGCGGGCAGGATCGGCTGCGGGATCTGGGTGGTGCCGGAGGCGTCGGGGTGCGGCATGACGGAGGTGCCCGCCATCCCCATCACGGCGGTGCCGCGGCTGTCGTGCCCGGCCACCGGGCCGGTGTTCCAGGTGCCGGTGTGGCCGCCCTGGTCGTACAGCATCTGGAGGCCGTACTGGACCAGGCCGCGCATCTCCTCGGCGGTCTGGAAGCGGTCGTCGGGCTCCTTGGCGAGCGAGCGCATCACCAGTCCGTCCAGCTCCGGCGGCACGGCGTCGGAGACCTCGGACGGCGGCGTGGGGATGTCCTGGACGTGCTGGTAGACCACCGACAGCGGGGTCTCGCCGACGAACGGCGGGCGCAGCGCGAGGAGTTCGTAGAGCAGGCAGCCCGTCGCGTACAGGTCGGAGCGGTGGTCGACGGCCTTGCCGAGCGCCTGCTCGGGGGAGAGGTACTGCGGGGTGCCCATGACCATGCCGGTCTGCGTCATCGTCGTGGACGCGCCGTGCAGGGCGCGCGCGATGCCGAAGTCCATCACCTTCACGGCGCCGTTGTGCGTGATGATCACGTTGGCGGGCTTGATGTCGCGGTGCACGATGCCGTGCTGGTGCGAGTAGGCGAGCGCCTCCAGCACCCCCGAGACGATGATCAGGGCCTGCTCCGGACCGGGTGCCTCGGCGTTGAGCAGCAGGTCGCGGATGGTGCGGCCCTCGACGATCTCCATCACGATGTACGGCACCGACTGGCCGCCGACCGCGTCCTCGCCGGAGTCGTACACGGCGACGATGGAGTGGTGGTTGAGCCCGGCGACCGACTGTGCCTCGCGCGTGAAGCGGGCCTTGGAGACCGGGTCCTCGGCGAGGTCGGCGCGCAGCAGCTTCACCGCCACGGTACGGCCGAGGCGTACGTCCTCGGCCGCGAACACCTCGGCCATGCCGCCCCGGCCGAGCCTGCGGGTCAACCGGTACCGGCCGTCCCCGACAAGCCCTCCGTTGCCCCAGGTCTCCGGCGCGTCCGAGATGCCGCCGCCAGTCGCCTCGGGGTCGGACGGGCCCTGAGCGCGCTGCTGCTGTGCCATCAGTCCTCGCCGTCGTTTCTGCCCGCGGTGCGCGCGGTGTTGTTACGGTCTCCGTCGGCCACGCTACAGCCTCCGCGCCAACCGCCTGTCCGCAACGGGCGCCGGGGACGGCACCAGACGGACCGGCCATCAAAGCGCGCTGACGCGACCCGGTGCAAATCCTGTGTACCGGGCGTAGGCCCGCTGTAACGCTTCCGCGACGCTTCTTTCGCGTACGGTCACGGAACGGGCACCGAGCTTGACGTGTCAGTGGCCTGGGGCAGACTTGGCCGGTAATAGACACTTTGGATCACGACAGGTCCAGGCAGATCGAGACAGTGGCCGGGCGGTGGGCCGGAGGACAGTCGGCGGCGCCACGGGCTGTATGGGGGACGCGGAGAGATGAGCCAGGACGGCGCGCACAACCAGTACGCGGGGCGGGCGATCGCGGGGGGCCGCTATCAGCTGCGTGACCTGCTCGGCCAGGGCGGCATGGCCTCCGTGCACCTCGCCTACGACTCCGTCCTCGACCGCCAGGTCGCGATCAAGACACTCCACACCGAGCTGGGCCGCGAGCAGGCGTTCCGCGAGCGGTTCCGCCGCGAGGCCCAGGCCGTTGCCAAGCTCACCCACACCAACATCGTCTCCGTCTTCGACACCGGCGAGGACGACGTCGACGGCATGACCACGCCGTACATCGTCATGGAGTACGTCGAGGGCCGCCCCCTCGGCTCGGTCCTCGACCAGGACGTCCAGCAGTACGGCGCGATGCCCGCCGACAAGGCCCTGAAGATCACCGCGGACGTCCTCGCCGCGCTGGAGATCAGCCACGAGGCGGGCCTGGTCCACCGCGACATCAAGCCGGGCAACGTGATGATGACCAAGCGCGGGGTGGTCAAGGTCATGGACTTCGGCATCGCCCGCGCCATGCAGTCCGGCGTGACGTCGATGACGCAGACCGGCATGGTCGTCGGCACCCCGCAGTACCTCTCCCCCGAGCAGGCGCTCGGCCGCGGCGTGGACGCCCGCTCCGACCTGTACTCGGTCGGCATCATGCTGTTCCAACTGGTCACCGGGCGGCTGCCGTTCGACGCGGACTCGCCGCTGGCCATCGCGTACGCGCATGTGCAGGAGGAGCCGGTCGCGCCGTCCTCCGTCAACCGCTCGCTGCCGCCGGCCGTGGACGCGCTGGTGGCCCGCGCGCTGAAGAAGAACCCGAACGAACGGTTCCCGACCGCCGACGCGATGCGCGAGGAGTGCCTGCGCGTGGCGTCCTCCTTCCACGCCGCCGCGCCGAACATCGTGGCCGGCGCCCCGACGTCCAGCGGCTCGGGCGTCGGCTCCGCGGTGTTCCCGCCGGTCGACCAGTCCACCCCGGCGCCCCAGGGCGGCGTCCAGACGCCGTACCAGCCGACGCCGCAGCCGAACCCGTACAACACCCCGCACCCGTCGGCGCCCTCCCCGGCCTACGGCTATCCGCAGCAGGGCGGCTACCAGACCCCGGCACCGTCGGCGTACGCCCCGCAGGGTCCGTCGACGCCGCCGCCGTACAACCTCGCCCCGCAGCAGCCCGCGGCCCCCTCGGGGCGCGGCGGCCGCAACAAGCCGGTGGTCGTCGGCTCCATCGTGGTCTCCCTGCTGGCGGTCGGCGGCCTGATCACCGCGCTGCTGATGAACGGCGGGGGCGACGACGACGGCGGCAAGGCCCAGGGCACGGACGCCAGCGCCTCGGCGTCGGCCTCCGAGACGCAGGCGGCGGGGTACCGCGGGCCGGACACCTCGAAGAAGATCGACAAGACGGAGTGCACGGAGCCGCAGGAGTCGTACAACGACCCGGAGCAGATCCAGCTCCCGGACTTCCGGTACAAGTACATCGGCTCGGTCAAGGAGTGCGCGCAGGCGGCGGGCTGGCAGCTCGACCTCAAGGACGTCGACGAGAACACCTACGGGGAGGGGACGGTGATGAACCAGTTCCCGTCCGCGGGTACGGACGTCGACCCCGAGGACATGCCCGAGATCGAGCTGAGGGTCTCCACGGGCAACCCGGCGTCCTGACCCGGCATGAGAAAGGGGCCCGGCATCCGGGATGCCGGGCCCGTTGTCGTCCTCGGGTTACAGGTACGGTCCGCCCGTGCGGCCCCCCGGGCCCTGGTGGTCGTCCATCTCCGGTGCGGCGCCCGGCGGCAGCGCCCGGCGCATCTGCTCCAGCTGGGCCCTGGCCGCCATCTGCTGGGCGAACAGGGTGGTCTGGATGCCGTGGAACAGGCCCTCCAGCCAGCCGACCAACTGGGCCTGGGCGATCCGCAGCTCCGCGTCGCTCGGGGTGCCCTCGTCGGTGAACGGCAGGGACAGCCGCTCCAGCTCCTCCACCAACTGCGGCGCCAGACCGTCCTCCAGCTCCCTCACCGAGCTGGCGTGGATCTCCTTGAGCCGGACGCGGCTGGCCTCGTCGAGGGGAGCCGCGCGCACCTCCTCAAGCAGCTGCTTGATCATGCTGCCGATCCGCATGACCTTGGCGGGCTGCTCCACCTGGTCCGTCACCGGAGTCTCCTGGGAATCGTCGTCCCCGCCACCGCCGAGTGCCATGCCGTCCTGGCCCACGACCAGGATCCGCTGGGCGTTCTCCGGCGACCTCTCGTTCCTCGGCATCTCCATGCCGTCATTCTCTCGCACGCCCCCACCTCATCACCGTGGTGCCCCCCCGTGACGGCTGTTCCACCGTTTACGTGGGGGGACTTCGTGTCAGGTCACCGACCGCCCGGCCGCGCGTCCCGTGTCACGCCCGCCGCAGCAGCCGCGTCTCACAGTGGTCCAGCCAGCGCAGTTCCGCCTCCGCGTGGCAGACGCGCTGCTCCAGCACCAGCAGCCGGGCCACGGCCTCCGGGTTCCCGGACTCCGCCACCGCAAGCGCCCGCGCGCGTTCCCCCAGACACGCCTGGAGCGCCCCGGCCACGTGCCGCCGCTGCGTCCGCACGATCTGGCGTACGTCGACGCCGGGCGTCCCGGCCGCCATCACCAGCTTGATCGCCAGTTCGTCGCGGGGCGGGGTGGCCCGCTGCACGGGGCGCGTGTACCAGGCCCGCAGTTCGGCGCGGCCCGCGTCGGTCAGCGCGTACCGCACCCGCCGGGCCTCGTCCACGCCCTTCTGGACGACCATGCCGTCCCGTTCCAGACGGCCGAGGGTCGTGTAGACCTGCCCGATGTTCAGCGGCCAGCTCTCCGCCGTACGCGTCTCGAACTCCGTGCGCAGCTGTGAGCCGTAGCGGGGGCCGGGCTCCAGGAGGGCCAGCAGGCCGTGTCGAATCGACATAGGCGGATTGTGCAGCGGGGTCGGCCCATCGGCGGAGTCCGGAATGCCGTGGTTGCTGGTGGATGTGAAGGTTATGGGGTCCGACTACTGCAGAAATACGGTTCCGGGAGGGGGTCACGGGTGTGACTCCATGGCTGCGTCTGCTGCGGTGGGGGTGGGTGCTGGCCGCTGTGACGGTGGTGGGCTGCGGGGGCGGGGTGCGGTACGGGGCCGGGTCGTCGTACGCCGGTCCCGCCGCGGTCTTCCCGTCCAGGGCGCCGTCCATCGGTCCCGCCGCGGTCTCCCCGTCCGGAGCGCCGTCCGCCGGTGCCTCGCCGTCCGTGTCCGGAGGTGAGCGTCGGCGGGCCGGGAGTCCGGCCGGGGAGGGGCGGGTGCGGCCCGGTCGGCCGGTGGAGCCGGGGGCCGAGGTGCCGTCCACGGCACCCGCCGCCACCGCCGCGACCAGGCCAGCGGACGCTCAGACCGCCGGGTCCGCGCCCTCCGTACCGGCCGGGGAGCCCGTACGGCAGGCGGGCGGGGGCGCCGAGCCCGTGCTGCGGATCCTGCCGCTGGGCGGCGGGCTGGTCCTCATCGGGCTCGGTCTCGGGCTCGCCTTCGTGGGGCTGCGGGTGCGGCGCGGCGCCGGATGACCCGGAGGGCGGGTCCCGCGGGGTCCGTGCAACGCCGGATGACCCGGAGGGCGGGTCCCGCGGGGTCCGTGCAACGCCGGATGACCCGGGGGGCGGGGGTGGGTCCCGCGCGTCGTTCAGCCCGTGACCAGCAGGATCTTGCCCACGTGGCCGCTCTCCTCCAGCAGGCGGTGCGCCTCGGCCGCCTCCCGCATCGGCAGCTCACGGTCGACGACCGGACGGACGTGGCCGCCCGACAGCAGCGGCCACACGTGCTCGCGTACGGCCGCGACGATCGCCGCCTTCTCGCTGAGCGGGCGGGCCCGCAGCGAGGTCGCGCTGATCGCGGCGCGCTTGGCCAGCAGCGCGCCGATGTTCAGCTCGCCCTTGACGCCGCCCTGCATCCCGATGATCGCCAGCCGCCCGTTCACGGCGAGCGCCTTGACGTTGCGGTCGAGGTACTTGGCGCCCATGTTGTCGAGGATCACGTCGGCGCCCGCGCCGCCGGTGGCCTCCCTGACCTCGGCGACGAAGTCCTGCTCCCGGTAGTTGACCAGGATGTCGGCGCCCAGCTCGGCGCAGCGCTCCAGCTTCTCCTTGCTGCCCGCGGTGACGGCGACCTTGGCGCCGACAGCCTTGGCGAGCTGGATGGCCATGGTGCCGATGCCGCTGGAGCCGCCGTGCACGAGCAGGGTCTCGCCGGGGCGCAGGTGGGCCACCATGAAGACGTTCGACCAGACCGTGCAGGTCACCTCGGGCAGCGCCGCGGCCTCGGTGAGGCCGACGCCCTCGGGGAGCGGCAGCAGCTGACCCGCCGGTACGGCGACCTTCTCGGCGTACCCGCCGCCGGACAACAGCGCGCACACCTCGTCACCGACCGACCAGCCGCCGACGCCCGGCCCGATCTCGGCGATCCGGCCGGAACACTCCAGGCCGGGGTAGCGGGAGGCGCCCGGCGGGGGCTCGTAGAAGCCCTGCCGCTGCAGGACGTCGGCCCGGTTGACGGCGCTCGCCGCCACCTCGACCAGGACCTCGCCCTCGCCGGGCACCGGGTCGGGGACCGCGTCCCACACCAGCGCCTCGGGTCCTCCAGGTTCGGGAATCGTGATCGCATCCATGCGAGGGACGCTACCCCGCGGTCCCGCGACCGGTCCGCTTCCGGCGTTCCCGGCCGCGTGGGCGGATCCGTCGAAAAACCCGGTGCGGCACCGATGAGTTCGCGGGACCGTAAAGGTCTCCCCATGCGTAACCCAAGTATGTGGAAGGACACCCCACCATGAGCGAGCCAAGCTCTGGCCTGGCCATCGAGACGACGGGCCTGGTCAAGACCTTCGGTGAGACCCGGGCCGTGGACGGCGTCGACCTGGCGGTGCCGACCGGCACGGTCTACGGCGTCCTCGGCCCCAACGGCGCCGGGAAGACGACCACCGTCAAGATGCTCGCCACCCTTCTGCGGCCCGACGGCGGAGAGGCCCGCGTCTTCGGCCGGGACGTCGTGCGCGACGCCGACGAGGTCCGCGGCCGGGTCAGCCTCACCGGGCAGTACGCCTCCGTCGACGAGGACCTGACCGGCACCGAGAACCTGGTCCTGCTGGGCCGTCTCCTCGGGCACGGCAAGACGGCCTCCCGGGACCGCAGCGCGCAGCTGCTGTCGGCGTTCGGGCTGACCTCGGCGGCCGGGAAGCAGGTCAAGCACTACTCGGGCGGTATGCGGCGCCGCATCGACATCGCCGCGTCCATCCTGAACACGCCCGACCTGCTGTTCCTGGACGAGCCGACCACGGGCCTCGACCCGCGCAGCCGCAACCAGGTGTGGGACATCGTGCGCGCGGTCGTCGCCCAGGGCACCACCGTGCTGCTGACCACGCAGTACCTGGACGAGGCGGACCAGCTCGCGTCGCGGATCGCGGTCATCGACCGCGGCAAGGTGATCGCCGAGGGCACGAAGGGCGAGCTGAAGGCGTCCGTGGGCGCCGGGTCCGTGCATCTGCGGCTGCGGGACGCGGCCCAGCGCCCGCAGGCCGAGCAGGTGCTGCGGCTGACGCTCGACGCCGACGTGCAGCTGGAGCCCGATCCGGTGGCGCTGACCGCCCGGGTGGGCGCCGGGGCCGCGGACGGCCAGGGCGCCGCCGAGCAGGCGGCGCGGGCGCTGGCGGAGCTGGCCCGCGGCGGGATCACCGTCGACAACTTCTCGCTGGGACAGCCCAGCCTGGACGAGGTGTTCCTCGCCCTCACCGGTCATGACACGAACGTCGACGCCACCGACGGCACGGAAAGCGAGGCGGCGGCATGAGCACCGCGACCACCACGGAGACCAAGGACCTCGCGCCGGTCAGCGCCGAGTCGCTCGCCGAACTGCTCGTCGGCCGGGAACGGCCGCCGCGGCCCAGCGCCTGGTCGGCGTCGCTGACCTTCGGCTGGCGGGCCATCCTGAAGATCAAGCACGTGCCGGAACAGCTCTTCGACGTCACCGCCTTCCCGATCATGATGGTGCTGATGTACACGTACCTGTTCGGCGGGGCGCTGGCCGGTTCGCCGAAGGAGTACATCCAGTTCCTGCTGCCGGGCATCCTGGTGATGTCGGTGGTGATGATCACGATGTACACCGGGGTCTCGGTCAACACGGACATCGAGAAGGGCGTCTTCGACCGGTTCCGCACCCTGCCGATCTGGCGGCCGTCGGTGATGGTCGGCTATCTGCTGGGCGACGCCCTGCGCTACTCCATCGCCTCCGTGGTGATGCTGACGGTCGGCATGATCCTCGGCTACCGCCCGGACGGCGGCGTCGGCGGCGTGGTCACCGGGATAGCGCTGCTGGTCGTCTTCTCCTTCGCGTTCTCCTGGATCTGGACGATGTTCGGGCTGCTGCTGCGCACCGAGAAGTCGGTGATGGGCGTCAGCATGATGGTGATCTTCCCGCTCACCTTCCTGTCCAACGTCTTCGTCGACCCGCGGACCATGCCCGGCTGGCTCCAGGCGTTCGTCAACAACAGCCCGGTCACCCATGTGGCCAGCGCCGTGCGCGGGTTGATGGCGGGCGACTGGCCCGCCGACGAGGTCGCCTGGTCCCTGGGCTGGGCAGCCCTGTTCGTGCTGGTCTTCGGCCCGGTCACGATGCGGCTCTACAACCGCAAGTAGCGTCGCGAGCGCCCGCCGCCCTCAGTCGTACGGACCGCGCCCGGCAGCCTCCGGCGGGGTCCGTACGACGATGATCAACCGGTCCGTCAGCTCAAGCCGCCCGATCGCCGGATCGTCGTAGCCGAGCACCCGGTGTCCGCGGACGACGCTCACCACCATGTCGCCGGTCTCCCTCGGACTCAGCCCCGTCTCGGCCCGGGTGACCGGCCGTTCGACCATGTCGAGCCCGCTGCCGCGCCGGATCAGGTCCTCCATCACCAGCCCGGCCGCGGGGCTGAGCACGGACAGCCCGAGCAGCCGCCCGGCCGCTCCGGAGCTGGTGACGACCTCGTCGGCGCCGGACTGCCTCAGCAGCGGTGCGTTCTCCTCCTCCCGCACCGCGGCCACGATCTTCGCGCCGCTGTTGACCTGCCGGGCCGTCAGCGCCACCAGGACGGCGGTGTCGTCCCGCCCCGTGGCGATCACGATCCGCCCGGCCCGCTGTACCTCGGCCTGCCGCAGCACGTCGCTGCGCGTCCCGTCCCCGACCACGCCCGAGAAGCCCTCGGCCTGCGCGGCGTCGACCACCTTGGCGGCGGTGTCGATGACGGCGACCTGGTCCTTCCGCAGCCCGGCCGCGCAGACGGCCCGGATCGTGGCCCGTCCCTTGGTTCCGAAGCCCACGACAACGGTGTGGTCACGCACGGGAGTTCTCCAGCCTGGTCGGAGGGTCGGGCCCTGGGCAACGCGAAGCGAAGGACACCGATCAGTCACATCGAGTATCGCGGCGGGAATCACGGCGATCAGTCAGGGACCATAGTGCCCACAGTCCGGACCAGCACCGCATCGCAGGGGGCCCGTGTGCACGGCGACGAGCAATCACCTTCCCGCCCGGGGAGGCTGTCCATCCTCCGCTCCCTCTGGTTCCGTTCGCACCGTGAGGCCCGCGACGACGCCGAGGCGGGCCGCTCCATCAACATGCCCACCCAGACCGTCCTGCCGCCCCTCCAGCAGGTGCTGCGGCGACTGGCCATGGCCCTGCTGGTACTGGTCTTCACCACCCTGATCGTCTACTTCGACCGCGCCGACTACAACGACAACGTGGACGGCGCCGTCGACTTCCTGGACGCCGCCTACTACGCCACCGTCACCCTCTCCACCACCGGGTACGGCGACATCACCCCGGCCGGTGACGCCGCCCGGCTCACCAACATCCTCGTCATCACACCGCTGCGTGTGCTGTTCCTGATCATCTTGGTCGGCACCACCCTGGAAGTGCTCACCGAGCGCACCCGCCAGCAGGTCCGCATCCACCGCTGGCGGCACCGCACCCGCGACCATGTGGTGGTCATCGGCTACGGCACCAAGGGACGGCACGCCGTGCAGACCCTCCGGGCCCAGGGCGTCACCCGGGACCGGATCGTCATCGTGGACGCCCAGGCCAAGAACGCCGAGGCGGCCGGGGACGACGGTCTGGTCGCGGTGCTGGGGGATGCCACCCGGTCCGAGACCCTGCTGAAGGCGGAGGTCCAGCGCGCCGCCCAGGTGATCGTCGCCCCGCAGCGCGACGAGGCGGCCACCCTCATCACCCTCACCGCACGCCAGCTCAACCGGCGCGCGACGATCGTCGCCGCGGTCCGGGAGGACGAGAACGTGCCACTGCTGCGGCAGAGCGGCGCGGACACCGTGGTGACCAGCTCCAGTTCCGCCGGACGGCTCCTCGGGATGTCCCTGGTCAGCCCGCCGGTGGCCCGGACCCTGGATGACCTGATGACCATCGGCAGCGGGCTCGACCTGATCGAGCGGCCGGTGACCGCGCAGGAGGTGGGCCGTCCGCCCCGAGAGTCCGCGGAACTGGTCCTGGCCGTGGTACGCGACCGTGACGTGCTGGACTTCGCCGATCCCCGGCTGGAGGAACTACGGGTGGGGGACCGGGTGGTCACCGTCGCCCGGGCGACTCCGCGAGGCCATGGCGAGGAGTGAACTGGCGGTGGGAGGAGGCTGTTTCACGTGAAACACCCACTGCCGCGACACTTCGACCCGTTTCAGCGTTTCACGTGAAACACACGCTGATGCCGGAGGTCGCCCACGGCAGATCGAGGATCTCCACCGCCTGACCCGCTCGTGCCCCACCGGGCGGTACGACGGCCAGCGCATCGGCCGCCGCGACACCGCGCAGCATCGCCGGACCGTTGTAGTGCAGCGGAGCGGCACGGTCCCCGCGCAACACGACCGGGACCAGCCGGGTGTCGTACGGGTGCCCGTGCACCGCCTCCGTCAGCGGCAGCGCGTACGGCTCCACGGCGGGGCGGGCGGCGAGGGTGCGCAGCAGCGGCTCGGCGAGGGTCAGCAGTCCGGAGACGGCGGCGAGCGGGTTGCCGGGCAGGCCGACGAGGTGCTGGTTCTCCTTGGTGCGGGCCAGCAGCATGGGGTGGCCGGGGCGCACCTGGACGCCGTTCACCAGCAGCTCCGCGGTGACGCGGCGCAGGGTGGGGTGGACATGGTCCACGGGGCCCGCGGCGGTGCCGCCGGTGGTGACGATCAGATCGGCGGTGCTGCCCGCGACCGCCTGGTACAGCGCCTCCGCGTCATCGCCGAGACGTCGTACGGAGGTCACCTCGGCGCCGAGCGCGCGCAGCCAGGGCGGCAGCAGCGGGCCGAGGGCGTCCCGGATGAGGCCGTCGTGCGGCAGGCCCTCGGTGAGCAGTTCATCGCCGAGGACGAGGACTTCGGCGCGGGGGCGGGGGACCGCGGTGAGGGTGTCGTACCCGGCGGCTGCGGCGAGGCCGAGCACGGCCGGGGTGACGAGGGCGCCGACCGGCAGCAACTGGTCGCCGCTGCGGCACTCCTGGCCGCGCGGGCGGATGTCCTGGCCGTGGCCGACCTCGCCATGGGTGGGGTACAGCCGCCCCTTGTCGTCCATACGGCCGTGCTCGCTGCGCAGGACGGCGGTGGTGTCGGCGGGGACCCGGGCGCCGGTGGCGATCCGGACCGCCGCACCGTCGGCGAGCGGCTCGGGCTCCGCGTGCCCGGCCAGCAGACCGTCCTCGCGGAGGTCCCAGGGGCCCGGGCCCGCGACCGCCCAGCCGTCCATCGCGGAGGAGTCGAAGGACGGCAGGTCGGTGAGGGCGGTGAGCGGGGCGGCCAGGGTGAGGCCGAGCGCGGAGTCGAGGGTCACCGAGACCAGTTCCCGGCGCGCTCCGGCGCGCCGCCCGGCCCGCTCGGCGACGGCCCGGGCGTCGGGCCAGGGGGTGGCCTTGTGGCGGGGGGTGTCGGGAGCCGGTCTCGGTGACGGCTCCTCGCGCGGGTGAGGCTGCGGAGTCGGGCGGTGCTCGTGCTCCGGCCGTTTCACCAGGGCGAGCGCCTCCTCGACGTCGAGGTCGTCGGCGTCCTGCTCGGACCGCACGCCGTGCGCGGTCATCCGGCGTCCGGCCGGGTGTCCGGGGTGGCGTCGGGGGCCACGTCGGGCTCGCCCGGGGACGGGGCGCCGGTGGTCTCGTCGGACCAGCGCAGGGCGAGGGCGGAGGCCTTGCGGGCGATCTCGGCGACGGCGTCGGGGCTGCCGGTGGCCGACGCGGCGGCGTAGCCGACCAGGAAGGTGGTCAGCGGTGCCGCGGGCCGGGCCACGTTGTGGGCGGCGTCCCGGGCCAGGTCGAGCAGGACGCCGGTGTCGACGTCGAGTTCGATGCCCAGCTCGTCCTTGACTGCGGAAATCCATTCATCCAACACGTGCCCATGCTCCCTGATGCGTGCCCTCGCGGAGGCGATGTCGTCCCAGGTGTCGCAGTCGAAGGCCGCGACGGGGTCCGGGACCCGGGTGAGGTCGAGACCGGCGGTCAGCAGCCGCAGCGGCAGCCCCGTGAGGCCGCCCCGCTCCGCGGTGAGCGCCGCCAGCCCCCGGCGCAGCGCCGCGGTCCGGTACGCCGCCACCAGGGGTTGCTCCCGGCCGTCGGCGTCGGTGAGCTGCGCGCCCTCCACGCCGCCGGTCCGCAGGGCGTCCAGCAGCCGTCGTACGGTCCCGGCGCCGAGGAACGGCAGGTCGGCCGAGACCAGCAGGACCTGCTCCGCGGTGCTGTGCCGCAGCCCGGCGTCGAGGGCGGCGAGCGGTCCGCCGCCGGGCGGGTCCTCCCGCGCCCACAGCACCGGCCGCGCGGTCGGGCGGGCCTCGGCGACGACGACCGTGCGCCGGGCGTCGGCGCAGGCCGCCAGCACCCGGTCGAGCAGGGTCCGTCCGCCGACCCGCACGCCCGGTTTGTCGGCGCCGCCGAGCCGCCGTGCGCCACCACCGGCGAGCACGACGGCGTCGTAGGCAGCGACGGCGTCGTAGGCAGCGGCGCCCTCGTCGGCCGGGCGCGCGGAGGGCTCGGTTCTGGTCATCCCCCGAGTATGCGGTCCCGGGGGATCACGGGGAACGTGGGCGGAGGGCCTCATCAGCAGGGCCATAGGGCCCAAGGGGACGCGGGGGTCCAAAGGATCACAGGGTGCGCAGCAGCACCGCCGGTTGTTCGACGCAGTCGGCGACGTAGCGCAGGAAGCCGCCCGCCGTGCCGCCGTCGCACACCCGGTGGTCGAAGGTGAGCGAGAGCTGCACCACCTGCCGCACCGCCAGCTCGCCCTCGTGTACCCAGGGCTTGGGGACGATCCGGCCGACGCCGAGCATGGCCGCCTCGGGGTGGTTGATGATCGGGGTGGAGCCGTCGACGCCGAACACGCCGTAGTTGTTCAGCGTGAACGTGCCGCCGGTCAGCTCGGCCGGCGTCAGCGCCCCCGCGTGGGCCGCCTCGGTCAGCCGGGCGAACTCCGCGGTCAGCGACTCGGCGTCCCGCGTGTGCGCGTCCCGGACGACCGGCACGACCAGGCCGCGTCCGGTCTGCGCCGCGAAGCCCAGGTGCACCCGGTCCAGCTGGACGACCTCCCTGGCCGCGGTGTCCACCGTGGAGTTCAGCTCGGGGAACCGGGCGAGGGCGGCGGTGCAGATCCTGGCCAGCAGCGCGAGGAGGGAGATCTTCGGACCGCCGGACGCGTTCATCGCGGCGCGGGCCCGCATCAGCTCCGTGGCGTCGGCGTCCACCCAGCAGGTCGCGTCCGGGATCTCACGGCGGCTGCGGGACAGCTTGTCGGCGACGGCGCCGCGGACGCCCTTGAGGGGGAGACGGGTCTCGCCGGGGGCGGTGGGCGCCGAGGCCGGTGCCGTAACCGCTTCGGGGCGCGGCTCGGTGAGGGTGGACGTGGCCGGTCGGCCCTGTGCCGCCGCCGCGCGCAGCGCGTACTCGACGTCCGCGCGCAGGATCAGCCCGTCGGGCCCGGAGCCGGTCAGCTCCCGCAGGTCCAGGCCGTTCTCCCGGGCGAGCCGCCGCACCAGGGGCGAGATCACCGGGACGGGGCCGTCACCCCGGTGGCCGTTGGTCAGCCCGGAGGCGGGCGCGGTGCGGTCCGGTCCGGGAGCCGTCGCCGCGGCGTCGGGGCCGACGGAGGCGAGGGCGGCAGCCGGTGTGGGCCCCGCCGGACGCAGCCGCCTGCGGCGCGCCGGAGCCGCCCCGGTGCCGTACCCGACGAGGACGTTGCCCGAGGCCTCGCCCCGCGCGGGACCCGTGTCCGGGCGGGGCGATGCACCGGCGTCGGTGGCGGTGGGCGCCGCGGCTTCCCGGGCGCCGCCCGCCTCCGTACCGTCGGTGGCGGGCGTGGCCCCCACCGCGACCGTCAGCAGCGGGGCGCCGACGGGCAGCTCGGTACCCTCCTCGCCGAATCGGGCGGTGACCACGCCGCCGTAGGGGCAGGGCACCTCGACCATCGCCTTGGCCGTCTCGACCTCGACGACCGGCTGGTCGACGACGACGAGGTCCCCGACCTCGACGAGCCAACGCACGATTTCCGCTTCGGTGAGCCCCTCGCCGAGGTCGGGCAGCTTGAACTCCAGGCTGTGCATGTCAGAAGCGCGTGCCATCAGCTCTCGGCCTCCCATTGCAGACGCGCCACCGCGTCCAGGATGCGGTCGACGCCGGGCAGGTGGTGCCGCTCCAGCATCGGCGGCGGGTACGGGATGTCGAACCCGGCCACGCGCAGCACCGGCGCCTCCAGGTGGTGGAAGCAGCGCTCCGTGACCCGGGCCGCGATCTCCCCTCCCGGGCCGCCGAACCCGCCCGACTCGTGTACGACGACCGCTCGCCCGGTCCGCCGTACCGAGGCACAGACCGTCTCGTCGTCGAACGGCACCAGCGAGCGCAGGTCGACGACCTCCAGGTCCCACCCCTCGGCCCGTGCCGCCTCGGCGGCTTCGAGGCAGACGGGTACGGACGGCCCGTACGTGATGAGCGTGGCGCTCCGGCCGGAGCGCCGCACCACCGCGCGGCCTATCGGTTCAACGGTCGCCGGGTCCTCGGGGTTCCAGGAGTCCTTCGACCAGTACAGCCGCTTGGGCTCCAGGAAGACCACCGGGTCGTCGGAGGCGATCGCGGCGCGCAGCAGGCCGTAGGCGTCGGCGACGGTCGCGGGCGTGACGACGTGGAGCCCCGGAGTCGCCATGTAGTACGCCTCGGAGGAGTCGCTGTGGTGTTCCACGCCGCCGATGCCCCCGCCGTAGGGGACGCGGACGGTGATCGGCAGCGGCATCGCGCCGCGGGTGCGGTTGCGCATCCGGGAGACATGGCTGACCAGCTGTTCGAACGCCGGGTAGGCGAAGGCGTCGAACTGCATCTCCACGACCGGCCGCAGCCCGTACATGGCCATGCCGACGGCGGTGCCGAGGATGCCCGCCTCGGCGAGCGGGGTGTCGGTGCAGCGGTCCTCGCCGAACTCCTTGGCGAGCCCGTCGGTGACGCGGAAGACGCCGCCGAGGGTGCCGACGTCCTCACCGAGGACGTGCACGGCCGGGTCGGCGGCCATGGCGTCGCGCATCGCGCGCGTGAGGGCCTGCGCCATGGTGGCGGGCTTCACGGCGACGGTGGTCATCAACGGGTCCCTTCCTGCTCGGCGTCCGACTCCGCGTCCAGTTCGGCGCGCAGCTGTGCCCGCTGTTCGCGCAGTTGCGGGGTGGGTTCGGCGTAGACGTGGGCGAAGAGGTCCGCGGGGTCGAGGGCCGGGTCCTGGTTCATCCGGGCGCGCAGGTCGGCGGCGAGGGTCTCGGCGTCCTCGCGGGCGGCCCGGACGCCGTCCTCGTCGAGGAGGCCGCGCTCGGTCAGCTCGCGCTCCAGCAGCAGGATCGGGTCGTGGTCGCGCCAGGCCGCCACCTCGTCGTCGGCGCGGTAGCGCTTGTCGTCGTCGGCGTTGGTGTGCGCCTCCACGCGGTACGTCACCGCCTCGACGAGGGTGGGGCCGCCGCCCGCGCGCGCGTGCCGTACGGCGTCGCTGAGGACCTCGTGGACGGCGGCGGCGTCGTTGCCGTCGACCAGGCGGCCCGGGATGCCGTACCCGACGGCCTTGTGGGCCAGGGACGGGGCGGCGGTCTGCTTGTCGAGCGGCACGGAGATCGCGAAGCCGTTGTTCTGGACCAGGAAGACGACCGGCGCCTGCCACACGGCGGCGAAGTTCAGCGCCTCGTGGAAGTCGCCCTCGCTGGTGCCGCCGTCGCCGACCATGGCGAGCGCGACCACGTCGTCGCCCTTGAGCCGGGCGGCGTGCGCGAGCCCGACGGCGTGCGGGAGCTGGGTGGCGAGGGGCGTGGACAGCGGGGCGACCCGGTGCTCGTACGGGTCGTAGCCGGTGTGCCAGTCGCCGCGCAGCAGGGTGAGCGCCTCGACGGGGTCGACGCCGCGGGCGACGACGGCGAGGGTGTCACGGTAGCTGGGGAAGAGCCAGTCGCGGTCCTCCAGGGCGAGCGCGGCGGCGACCTCGCAGGCCTCCTGCCCGGTGCTGGAGGGGTAGACGGCAAGGCGGCCCTGCTTGGTGAGCGCGGTGGCCTGCGCGTTGTAGCGGCGCCCGCGCACCAGCTCGGCGTACAGGCGGCGCAGCAGGCCGGGGTCGGCCGTGGCCGCGGCGTCGGTGCCGAGGACGCGGTGGGGCTCCGCGTCGGGCAGCAACGGCGCGGGGTCGGTGCGGGGCTGCCAGGCGGGCGGCGGCGACGGCCGATACGCGCCACGCTGCTCCATGACCGTCATGACGGCACCTCCTCGTGGGAGCGGCTGGAAGAGACGCGTCGGGTGTGATGCGCCTCACCTACCGATTGTTCGGTCGCCGGCACATTTTGGCTACAGGCGGCCCGGGGCTGTGGACAAACGGTTCTCCACAACCTGTGATGGACGCAGTACGTCCATGGCAGGGAGGCGGGGGGACATGGCATCTGAACAAATGGCCGACGGCTCGGAGGCTGGCGGTCCGCCGCCGCCCCGCCCACTGGACGCCGTCGACGAGGACATCCTGCGGATGCTCCAGGCGGACGGCCGGGCCTCGATACGGTCGGTCGCCGAGCGGGTGCACGTCTCGCGCGCCAACGCCTACGCGCGGATCAACCGGCTGGTGGAGGACGGCGTGATCCGCGGCTTCGGGGCGCGCGTCGACCATGAACGCGCCGGGCAGGGGACGTCGGCGTACATCACCCTGAAGATCGTCCAGAACTCCTGGCGCACGGTCCGCGAGCAGCTCCGCCAGCTGCCCGGTGCGTCGCACATCGCCCTGGTGGGCGGGGATTTCGACGTCCTGCTGCTGGTCCACACCCCGGACAACCGCGCCCTGCGCGAGCTGGTCCTCACCCGTCTCCAGGCGATCCCCGAGGTGCTCAGCACCCGCACGCTGCTCGTCTTCGAGGAGGAGGACCTGGAACCCCAGGGGTGAGGTCAGGCCCCGCCGTCCCAAGCCCCGCCGCCCTCAGACCCGCGTCCCCAGCCCCGCCGCCCTCAGACCCACGTCCCCAGCCCTGCCGCGGCCCCGCCGCCCTCAGCCCTGCCGCAGCCCCGCGAACGCCACCCGCACCACCGCGTCCGCCACCTCGCGCTGCCCCGTGCCGCGGCCGTCGGGCCGGTACCACTCGGCGATGGAGTTGATCATTCCGAAGACCAGCCGGGTGGCGAGCCGCACCTCCACGTCGTCGCGTATCTCCCCGTCGGCCGCCGCCGCCTTCAGCAGCCCCGCCACCCGGTGGTCGAACTCGCGGCGCCGCTCCAGCGCCCACCGCTCGGTGCCGGTGTTGCCGCGCACCCGCAGCAGCAGCGTCACATAGGGCAGCTCGGCTATCAGCACCTCGACCATGCGCCGTACGACGTACTCCAGCCGGTCGGCGGCGCTCCCCACGCGCGCGTGCTCCTCGTCGAGGATGCCGAAGAGCCCGTCCAGCGCCCGGCTCACCGCCCGGCGCAGCAGCTCCTCCTTGCCCGCGACATGGTGGTAGATCGAGGACTTGGAGATCCCGGCCGCCTTGGACAGGTGCTCCATGGAGGTGCCGTCGTAGCCGCGCTCGTTGAAGACCCGCACGGCGACCGTCAGCAGCGTCTCCGGGGTGTACGTGTCGCGCTTGGCGGTGGTCATGAGGTGCTGCCCTCCCGCTTGTCGGAGGCGTAGGCGTGCCGGTAGAGCGCCAGGGAGGGCGCGTACCGGCCCGAGGGGTCGCGCAGGTGCAGGTCGTCGAGGAGGGCGTACGCCCAGTTGCGGCCGAGGCGGCGGCTCCATTCGAAGGGGCCCAGGGGGTAGTTGACGCCGAGGCGCATCGCGGTGTCGACGTCCTCCTCGGTGGCGACGCCCTTGGCCACGGCGTCGTGCGCGAGGTCGACGATCCGCGCGACCGTGCGGGCGACGATCATGCCGGGCACGTCGCCGATGACGCTGACCTTCTTGCCGAGCGCCTGGAACAGGCCGGTGGCCTCGGTGAGCGTCGTCGAGGAGGTGTCCTGGGAGGCGGACAGGGCGACGCGGGTGGCGCGCCGGTAGTCCAGCGCGAGGTCGAAGTAGACGACGTCGCGGAACTCCACGGACGTCTGTCCGTCCGCGAGCGCCAGCTGGCCGCCGCCGGGCAGCACCAGCCGGGTGCCGTGGTCCTCGTCCTCCTCGCGGACCGGGATGCCCGCCTCACGGATCAGCGCGAGGAGTTCGGCGGCGGGGCCCAGGTCGCCCTCCACGACGACGTAGGCGGGCGGCCCGGCCGGTTCGGCGGTGTGCGGTTCGGGACGCTCGGCGCCCTCCGCGTAGTCGTACCAGCCGTGTCCGCTCTTGCGGCCGAGGCGGCCGGACTCGACCAGCCGCCGCTGGGCGAGCGAGGGCGTGAAGCGCACGTCCTGGAAGAACGACTGCCAGACGGAGTGCGTGACGGACTCGTTGACGTCCTGCCCGATCAGGTCGGTCAGTTCGAAGGCGCCCATCCTGAAGCCGCCGCACTCGCGCAGCACCGCGTCGATGGTGGCGGGGTCGGCGCCCTGCGCCTCCAGGACGGCGAACGCCTCCGCGTAGAACGGCCGGGCGATGCGGTTGACGATGAAGCCGGGGGTGTCGGCACAGGCGACCGGCGTCTTGCCCCAGGCGCGGGCGGTCTCGTACGCGCGCGTGGCGTAGGTGACGTCGGTGGCGAACCCGGAGACGACCTCGACCAGCGGCAGCAGCGGCGCCGGGTTGAAGAAGTGCAGGCCCACGAAGCGGCCGGGGTGGCGCAGCGCGCCGCCGATCGCGGTCACCGACAGGGAGGAGGTGTTGGTCGCCAGCAGACAGTCGTCGTCGACGATGTCCTCCAGCTCCCGGAACAGCTCCTGCTTGACGTCGAGACGCTCCAGGGCCGCCTCGACGACGAGTGCGGAGTCGGCCAGTTCGCCGAGGCTCTCGGCGGGCAGCAGCCGGGCGCACGCGGCGTCCCGTTCCGCGCCGGTGAGCCGGTCCTTGGCCACCAGCCGGTCGAGGCGGGCGCCGATGGCGTCGGCCGCCTCGCGGGCCCGGCCGGGGAGGGCGTCGTAGAGCCGTACGGGGTGGCCCGCGACCAGCGCGACCTGGGCGATGCCCTGGCCCATGGTGCCGGTTCCGACGACGGCCACGGTGCTGCTGAGGTCGAGTGCTGTCATGGCGCGATCCTCCCGCACGGAGTTATCCACAGATGCGCCGGACCCCCTTGTACCGACCGATCGTTCGGTTACTCTAACTCTGACCGCCCTGTCCCGCCCCCGCTTGAGCTGCACCTCTTGCCGTTTCCACCAGGTCAAGGACTCATCAGGACTCGACGAGGAGTCCTTCCAGACGAGGAGTTGGACCCGCATGGCCGCCGATCTCACCGCTGACCAGCTGACCGCCCAGCACCGGCCGACCCTCGACCAGGCGCTGGAAGCGATCCGCACGCGCGCGTACTGGTCCCCGCACCCCGAGCACCCGAAGGCGTACGGCGAGCACGGCAGCCTGGACGCGGGCGCGGGGAAGGCCGCCTTCGACGCCCTCCTGGGCACCCGCCTCGACCTCGGCCAGCCCGGCACCGACGACTGGGTGGGCGGCGAGGTCTCGCCGTACGGCGTCGAGCTGGGCGTGAGCTACCCGCACGCGGACGTCGACGTGCTGCTGCCCGCGATGCGGGCCGGACAGCGCGCCTGGCGGGACGCGGGGCCCGAACTGCGCGCACTGGTCTGCGTGGAGATCCTCAAGCGGATCAGCGACCGGACGCACGAGTTCGCGCACGCGGTCATGCACACCTCCGGCCAGGCGTTCATGATGGCGTTCCAGGCGGGCGGCCCGCACGCGCAGGACCGCGGCCTGGAGGCCGTGGCGTACGCCTACGCCGAGCAGGTCCGCACCCCCGCCGCCGCCGAGTGGACCAAGCCGCAGGGCAAGCGCGAGCCGCTCGCCCTCACCAAGGAGTTCACGGCGGTCCCGCGCGGGATCGCGCTGGTCATCGGCTGCAACACCTTCCCGACGTGGAACGGCTACCCGGGCCTGTTCGCCTCCCTCGCCACCGGCAACGCCGTGCTGGTCAAGCCGCACCCGCGCGCGGTGCTGCCGCTCGCGCTGACGGTTCAGGTCGCGCGGCAGGTGCTGACCGAGGCGGGCTTCGACCCGAACCTGGTCGCGCTGGCCGCCGAACGGCCCGGTGAGGGCGTCGCCAGGACGCTCGCCGTGCGCCCCGAGATCCGGGTCATCGACTACACCGGCTCCACGGCGTTCGGCGACTGGCTGGAGACCCACGCCCGCCAGGCGCAGGTGTACACCGAGAAGGCGGGCGTCAACACGGTCCTCGTGGAGTCCACCGGCGACTACAAGGGGATGCTGTCCAACCTGGCGTTCTCCCTGTCGCTCTACAGCGGCCAGATGTGCACCACCCCGCAGAACCTGCTCGTCCCGCGCGGGGGCATCTCCACCGACCAGGGCCACAAGTCGTACGACGACGTGGTGGCCGACCTCGCCCGCGCGGTGGACGGCCTGCTCGGCGACGACGCCCGCGCGAACGCGCTGCTCGGCGCGATCGTCAACCCGGACGTCAAGGCCCGTCTGGAGGCCGCGGCGGGCCTCGGGGAGGTCGCCCTCGCCTCCCGCGAGATCACCAACCCGGAGTTCCCGGACGCGGTCGTCCGCACCCCGGTGATCGTGAAGCTGGACGGCGCCAAGCCCGACGCCGAAGCCGCGTACATGAGCGAGTGCTTCGGTCCGGTCTCCTTCGCCGTCGCCGTCGACTCGCCCGCCGACGCGCTGGAGCTGCTGCGGCGCACGGTCCGCGAGAAGGGCGCGATGACGGTCGGCGCGTACACCACCGACCCGGAGTTCGAGCGGTCCGTGCAGGAGGTCTGCCTGGACGAGGCGGCCCAGCTGTCGCTCAACCTCACCGGCGGGGTGTACGTCAACCAGACGGCCGCCTTCTCCGACTTCCACGGCTCCGGCGGCAACCCGGCCGCCAACTCCGCCCTGTGCGACGGAGCGTTCGTGGCCAACCGCTTCAGGATGGTGGAGGTGCGCCGGGAGGCGTGAGGCGTCCTTACGCGCCCCCGGTGAGACTCCAGTGGTACAGCGCCATCGCCACGCTGGTCGCGAGGTTGTAGCTGGAGACCTGGGGGCGCATCGGCAGCGCCACCAACTGGTCGGCACGCGCGCGTAGCTCGCGGGAGAGCCCGCTGCGCTCCGAGCCGAACGCGAGCAGCGCGTCGTCGGGCAGCTTCAGGCCACGGATGTCCGCGCCCTCCGGATCGAGTGCGTAGACCGGCCCGGGCGGCAGCTCGGCGACGTCCAGCCTCTCCACCGCGGTCGCGAAGTGCAGCCCGGCCCCACCGCGCACCACCGTGGGGTGCCAGGGGTCGAGGGTGCCGGTGGTGACCACGCCGGTCACCCCGAACCCGGCGGCCAGCCGGATCACCGCCCCCGCGTTGCCCAGGTTGCGCGGGTTGTCGAGGACGACGACGGGCGCCTCCCGCGCGGCCCGCCCGAGGACCCGCAGCTGTGCCTCCCGGGCGGGCCGTACGGCGAGGGCGGCCACCGCGGTGGGGTGCGGACGCGGCACCAGGGCGGCGTACGCCGACGGCGTCACCTCGGTCAGCAGCGCGTCCAGCGTCCGCCGTACGTCGGGCGCCAGCTCGTCGGCGAGGGCCAGCGCCGCCCGCCGGTCGACGGTGACCGCCACCGGGACCTCGGCGCCGAAGCGGAGGGCGTGCTTGAGGGCGTGGAAGCCGTCGAGGAGCACGGAGGCGCTGGCGAGCCGCTGCCAGAGCACCGTCGTCTCCGCAGGGCTCCGGGGGTCGTTCATGCCGGAAAGCCTACGTGGCCGCGCTCGGTGTCCTCGGGGACGGGCGGAGGGGGCGGAGGCGTGTTCCAGGCGCCGCGCGAGAGCAGCCCCGCACGCGCGCGTGCCGCCAGGCCGCCGATCCGCCGCAGGAACGACGTCGGCAGGAAGACCGCGTCCGCCGCGATCATCGCCAGCGAGAAGAACGGCAGCCCGAGCACCACGGCGATCACCGAGTGCTCGGTGATCATGAAGGCGAGCAGCACGTTCTTGGCCCGCCGGTGCAGCAGCGTGAAGGGGAAGGCGACCTGCACGACGACGGTCCCGTACGTCACCAGCATGACCATCGTGCCGTTGCTGGAGAGCAGGTCGGCCAGCGCGGGCCAGGGCGAGAAGTAGTCCAGGTGCAGCGGGTAGTGCACGGCGGTGCCGTCCTGCCAGCGCGAGCCCTGGATCTTGTACCAGCCCGCGGTGGCGTAGATCAGACACGCCTCCGCCATGATCACGAACAGCGCGCCGTTGTGCAGCACGTTCGCGAGCACGTCCAGCGCGATGCGCGGCTCGGCGTTCCGCGCCCACCGCGCCACGGCCCACCACAGCGCCTGCGCCAGCCAGACGCCCCACAGCAGCACCGGGATCAGCCAGTCCGAGTCGAACAGCCGTCCGAACCCGGTCGCCAGGAGCAGCGCCAGCCCGAGCACGCCCCACAGCACCGGCCCCGTACGGTCCACGACCCGCTCGCCACGCGCGCGTGCCGCCCGCCCGAGCCGCTCCCGCCGGGCGTCGAGGGACCACACCCGGCCGCACCGGGTGAACACCAGGTAGATCGACATCAGGTGCAGGACGTTGTCGCCGCCGTCCCCCATGAAGACGCTGCGGTTCTGCAGGGAGAGCACGCCGACCATGAAGAGCACCGACGTGGCGCGGGTGCGCCAGCCGAGCAGCAACAACAGACTGGCCAGCACCGCGAGCGCGTAGCCCGCCTCGAACCAGAGCTGGGCGTCCGACCACACCAGTACCGTGAACGAGCCGTTCAGCCCGATCAGCCGCTGCCCGAGGTCCCAGCTCCACGGACCGTCCGGCCCGTACAGCTCCTGCCGGTGCGGGTACTCGCACAGCAGGAACAACAGCCAGGTCGCGGCGAAGCCGACGCGTATCACGGCGGTCTGGTACGGACCGAGCGCCGACTCGGTGACCCGGGCGATGCCCCCGGAGACCGCCAGGGCGACGCGGTTCACCCGACGCCTCCCTCGGCCTCGGCGGGCGGCACCGGCCACCAGGGCAGTTCCCGGTGGACCGGCCGCAGGGAGACCCGCTCGGCGCTCCAGTCGGGCGGCGCGACGTTGGTGGTGCTGATCCGCAGTTGCACCCGCTCCAGGCTGCCGCCCGTCCCGAGCGCGCCCGCGCGGTCGAGGCGCATCACGACGATCCGCCGCAGGTACGCCGCACTCATCGCGCCGCGCTCCCCCGAGGGGCGGTTCTCGGCGTCGTGCGAGCCCGTGTAGAAGTCCCACGCGCGGCGCAGCTCGTTCTGCACGGTGTGGCTGGGCAGCAGGTTGCCGTCGATGGCCCGGCCGTCCTGTGCGGCCAGGTCGTACCAGCCGGTGATCCGCGAACCGCCGTCCGGCGTCCGCACCTGCGCCCGCGCGAGCACGGAGATGTTCTGCTGCAACGGGTTCGGCGCGAACAGCTTCCAGTTCTGCTCGAACTCCGGGTAGACCCAGTTCTCGATCGCCTCGCCGTGCTGCTTGGTGACCGTGTTCGACGGGGCGACGTGCAGGAACACCATCCCCAGGTGCACACTGACGACCACCGCGACGACGGCGAGCACCAGCGCGACCCCCACCTGGTAGGGGAGCCGCAGCGCGGCCACACCCGCGCGGGGCGGCGGGTCCGGGGGGTGGGGGCTGGAGGGCTCGTCCACGGCGTGACGGCCACCCACGGCGGACAGGCCATCGAGGGTCGGAGGGTCGTCGACGGCTGGGCTGGCGGAGGCAGGCAGGGTGTCGGCGGGTGGGCCGTCGTTGGGTGGGCCGTTCTCGCCGCCGCCGCGCGCGTCCCCTGCGCCGTACGCGTCCATCCCGCCCCGTTTCCCGATCCCAGGTCCATCCTCAGGTGACCCCGCCCGCGCCCGCCACCGTTCGGCGTGCGCACGGGAACGGTACTCAGGCCGACCGGCCCGGCACAGCCCCAACGGCTGAGCCGCGCACCACATACGCGGCGGTAAGCCCAGCCACGGCGGTGGGCACCTTACGACCCCGCCACCCCGTGCCCTTCTCCTGGAACCTGTTCTCTTCTGACGAGGTTCCGACACCCCGCCAGGTCGCGTCGTGGCGCCAGGACAGGGGCGGTGGACTTCACCTTCACCGAGGAACAGCAGGCGGCGGCAGAGGCGGCGCGCGGCGTCTTCGCCGACGTCGCCCCCGACGCGGTGCCAGCCCGGCGGTGACCGCGGGCCCGTCGCCGACGGGTACGACCGCGCGCTGTGGGCCCGACTGACCGACACCGACCTGCTGGGGCTGCCGCTGGACCCCCAGTACGGCGGGGCCGGTCTGGACGCCGTGGCGCTGTGCCTGGTGCCACGTGAGTCGGCGAAGGCGCTGGCCAGGGCGCCGCTGCTGGAGACCGCGGCCGCGACCGCCCTCCAGGCCCCCGGCTCCCCCGAGCCGCGGCCGTCCCTGCCCGCCGGGGTGGCCCGGGGTGGCCCGGGGCGAGACGGTGCCGACGGCCGCCGCCCACGGCCGCACCCGGCCACGACCCGGCCGAACGCGCGGTGACCGCCCGGCGGGACCGCGCCGACTGGGTACTGGACGGCACCCAGACCGCGGTGCCCTGGGCCTACGACGCCGACCGCCGGGTGGCCGCGCGGCACGACGTGCCGACGTCGAGTACCCGCCGCACCGCTACCACGCCTGGGCCAGGCACCTGGAACGCCCGGCCCCCGCCCACGAGGAGGCCCTGGGCGACCTGCTGGCGGCCCGCCCACGGGGCTGAGCCGGGCACGCAAGCCCTACTCAGACACCTGGGCGACTAGAGGACGAACCCGGGCTCGCCCTTGTCGTCCACGACCGGGCGGCCCGCGGCCTGCCACACCTGCATCCCGCCGTCGACGTTCACCGCGTCGATGCCCTGCTGCGCCAGATACATCGTGACCTGCGCCGACCGCCCGCCGGAGCGGCAGATCACATGGATCCGCCCGTCCTGCGGCGCCGCCTCGGTCAGCTCCCCGTACCGGCCCACGAACTCACTGATCGGGATGTGCAGCGCCCCCGCGGCATGACCCGCCCGCCACTCGTCGTCCTCCCGGACGTCCAGCAGGAAGTCGCCGTCCTTGAGATCCGTCACCTGGACCGTGGGCACACCAGCTCCGAAGTTCATGCCGCCGACGCTACCCGACACCGCGTCCGGCACACCGGCCCGGGAACGCCCGGGAACTCAGCCCTGCCCGAGCAGTTCCGAAAGCTCGGCCTCCCGGCCCTGGACCTCCACCAGCAGCTGCTCGGCGATCTCCTCCAGGAGGCGGTCGGGATCGTCGGGGGCGAGCCGCAGCATCGAGCCGATCGCGCCCTCCTCCAACGTCCGCGCCACCTCCGTGAGCAACTCCTTGCGCTCGGCCAGCCACTCCAGCCGGGCGTACAGCTCCTCGCTGGCGCTGGGACCCTTCTCCTTGGGCACCGGACCGGCCGCCCACTCCTCGGCCAGCTCCCGCAGCAGCGCCTCCTCGCCCCGGGCGTAGGCGGCGTTCACGCGCGTGATGAACTCCTCACGCCGCTTGCGCTCGCCCTCCTCCTGCGCCAGGTCGGGATGGGCCTTGCGGGCCAGCTCGCGGTAGAGCCTGCGGGCCTCGTCGCTGGGCCGGACCCGCTGCGGCGGCCGCACCGGCTGGTCCGTGAGCATCGCCGCGGCCTCCGGGAACAGGCCGTCGCCGTCCATCCAGCCGTGGAACAGCTCCTCCACGTCCGGCATCGGCA
This sequence comes from Streptomyces sp. NPDC006997, assembly GCF_040635175.1. Lineage (NCBI taxonomy): Bacteria > Bacillati > Actinomycetota > Actinomycetes > Kitasatosporales > Streptomycetaceae > Streptomyces > Streptomyces sp. NPDC006997. The sequence goes on along the minus strand of NZ_JBEYHH010000018.1, from coordinate 4,034 downwards.
TCACCCGCGCCCGCAGCTCCTCCGCCTTGCGCCGGTCCTCCGGGTCACCGCTGCGCTCCGCACGGACCTCGGCGATCCGCGCGTCCAGTTCCTCCAGGCGCGCGTACATCGGGCCGAGCCGCTGGTGGTGCAGACGGGAGAAGTTCTCGACCTCGATCCGGAAGGTCTCCACGGCGATCTCGTACTCGATCAGTGCCTGTTCGGCCGCCCGCACGGCCCGCTCAAGCCGCTCCTCGGGCCGCGACTGCTCAGCTTCCGGGGTCATCACCCGACCAGCCTAGGCCACACCCCCGCGGTCCACCCTCCCTCACACCCCCAGTTCCACCGGCACCCGCCCCGCGCGCACCCCGGCCAGCAGGGCGGCGTGGTCGGCCTCCGTGCGGTCGGCGTAGGCCAGCGCGAAGGCGGATACCGCCTCGTCCAGTTCCTCGTTCTTGCCGCAGTACCCCGAGACCAGCCGGGGGTCGACGCTGTGCGAGTGGGCGCGGGCCAGCAGCGCGCCGGTCATCCGCGCGTAGTCGTCCATCTGGTCGGCGGAGAGCGCGGTGGGGTCGACGCTGCCCTTGCGGTTGCGGAACTGCCGGACCTGGAAGGGCCGCCCCTCGACCGTCGTCCAGCCCAACAGGATGTCGCTGACGACCTGCATCCGCTTCTGTCCCAGCACCACCCGGCGCCCCTCGTGGTCCGCCTCCGGCGGCTCGAACCCGGCCGTCACCAGATGCGGGACCAGCGCGGAGAGGCGGGCCTCCTTCACCTGGAGGACCAGCGGCTCGCCACGGTGGTCGAGGAGCAGCACCACGTAGGAACGGGTGCCGACGCTGCCGGTGCCGACGACGCGGAACGCCACGTCGTGCACCGAGTGCCGGGCCAGCAGCGGCAGCCGGTCCTCCGACAGCGTCGTCAGGTACTCCTCCAGGGACGCCGCGACCGCCGCCGCCTCAGCGTCCGGTATCCGCCGCAGCACCGGCGGCGCGTCCACGAACCGGCGCCCGCCGTCCTCGGTCGGCTCCGTCGACTTCGCCGCGAACCGCCCGCTGGTGTTGGCCCGCGCCTTCTCCGAGACCCGCTCCAGCGTGCCGAGCAGGTCGTGCGCGTCCGTGTGGGAGACCAGTTCCTCGTCCGCGATGGCGTTCCACGCGTCCAGTACCGGCAGCTTGGCCAGCAGCCGCATGGTGCGCCGGTACGCGCCCACCGCGTCGTGCGCCGCGGCCCGGCAGACGTCCTCGTCCGCCCCGGCCTCCCGGCCCGCGAGCACCAGCGAGGTCGCGAGCCGTTTGAGGTCCCACTCCCAGGGGCCGGTCACCGTCTCGTCGAAGTCGTTCAGGTCGATGACCAGCCGCCCACGCGCGTCGCCGTACAGACCGAAGTTCGCCGCGTGCGCGTCACCGCAGATCTGCGCGCTGATCCGGGTCATCGGCGTGCGCGCCAGGTCGTACGCCATCAGCCCCGCCGTACCGCGCAGGAAGGCGAACGGCGTGGCGGCCATCCGCCCCACCCGTATCGGGGTGAGCCCGGGGATCCGGCCCTGGTTGGACTCCTCGACCGCGGTCACCGCGTCGGGCCGCGCCGCGTCCAGGTCGAACGTGGCGTGCGCGCTCCTCGGGAGGCGCTCCCGCAACGCCTTCCCCGCCTCCTTCGGCGAGGGTGTGCCCGCCCGCTCGGCCGCTCCACGGGGCCGCCACTCGGCGAACCCCCGCACCCGGGGCAACCGTCCCGGCCCACCCGCGCCCACGACCCGCCCACCAGCGTCCGTCACAGCGACCGCCTCCCCACGTTTCCCCGCGCCCACGTGCCCGAACGCGTCCGCACGCCCGAACATCAACTCGTGCCGACCGTACAGCCACGGGCCCGAATGCCGTCAGCCCCTGTGGATAACTCCGCGCCTGTGGAAAACCCGGCCCTTCCGAGGCTCCCAGCGACCGGCCGACGGCCTTCAGCGCCCGCCCCAGCGGCCAGGCCGACGCGCCTACGCCCGCAGATACGCCAACACGGCCAGCACCCGCCGGTGCGTCTCCTCCGCCGGCGGCAGGTCCAGCTTGGTGAAGATCCCGCTGATGTGCTTGCCGACGGCCGCGTCGGACACCACCAGCTCCCGGGCGATCGCCCCGTTGGACCGCCCCTCCGCGATCAGCGCGAGCACCTCCCGCTCCCGGGGCGTGAGCCGCTCCAGCGGATCCCGGCGACGGCGCAGCAACTGCCGTACGACCTCGGGGTCCACGACCGTGCCCCCGGCCGCGACGTCGGAGAGCGCGGCCACGAACTCCTCGACCTGCCCGACCCGGTCCTTCAACAGGTAGCCGACGCCCGACCCGTCCCCGGAGTCGAGCAGTTCGGCGGCGTACGCCCGCTGCACGTACTGGCTGAGCACCAGCACCGGCAGTCCGGGCCGCCCCTCCCGCAGCCGTACGGCCGCGTGCAGCCCCTCGTCCTGGAAACCGGGCGGCATCCGCACGTCGGTCACGACGACGTCCGGCGCCTCCGCCTCCACCGCGGCGACCAGCGCCTCCGCGTCCCCGACAGCGGCGACCACGTCGTGCCCACAGCGGGCGAGCAGGCCGACCAGCCCCTCCCGCAGCAGCACGCTGTCCTCGGCCAGCACGACACGCACCCGTCTACCCCCGCCCCCGCACTCCCTGCGGACCCTCGGGCCTGTCCGGCGGATCAGGTCGGAACCACGGGGTCCGGCACGCACTCCCCCAAGCTCTTCGAGCAGGGGAGACCCCCGGCCGCGTTGTCGTCACCCGCCGACTCCCCCACGCTCGGCTGCGCTCACGCGGGGGAACCCCCATCGCGTCGGCTCCCTCCTCCGCCGTGCAGTCGCACGCTCCCCCGAGCTCTCGGCTCCGCTCGTCGAGCAGGGGGCACCCCCACGACCCCGCTCACCTGCGCTGACAAGGCGGAGGCGTCTTTCCTCCGACCTGGTCCGCCGGACAGGTACTAGGTCGCTGCCGTCTCCGAACGCCGCGGCTGACAAGGGATCTCCACTCGCAACACGGTCGGTCCGCCCACCGGACTGGCCAGGGAGAGTCTGCCATCCAGCACCGACACCCGGTCCGCGAGTCCCGTCAGCCCACTGCCCGCCCCGGCCCGCGCCCCACCGCGCCCGTCGTCACTGACGCTCAGCACCAGCCGCCCGTCCCGATGCTCACCGGCCACCCGCGCCCGGCTCGCCCCACTGTGCCTGCCGACGTTGGCGAGCGCCTCGCCGACCACGAAGTACGCGGCGGCCTCGACGGCGTCCGGCAACCGTCCCGGCAGTTCCAGCGCCACGTCGACGGGCACGGCGGAACGGTCGGCGGCGTCGGCGACCGCGGCGGCCAGACCGTAGTCCGCGAGCACCTTGGGATGGATCCCCTGGATCAGCTCCCGCAGCTCCGCCAGCGCCTCCGACGCCTCCCGGTGGGCCTTGGTGAGCTGCTCGGCGAGCGGGCCACCGGGCGGGGCGTCCAGCCGGGCCAGACCGAGCGTCATCGTCAGCCCGACGAGGCGCTGCTGGGCCCCGTCGTGCAGATCGCGCTCGATACGGCGGCGCTCCGCCTCGAAGGCGTCCACCAACCGCACGCGCGAGCGGGTCAGTTCGACGACCCGCTCGTCCAGCTCGCCCTCGCGTGAAGCGATCAGCAGCCGTGTCAGCGCGCCCCGCGCCCCCGCGCCCACCCCCAGCAGATACGCGCCCGCGCAGAGCAGCACCAGCCCGAGCGCGGCCACCGCGAAGGCGGTCGGCCAGTCGGTGACCGTCCACTGCTTGAGCACCTTGGCCTCCCGGCCGTCCCCGACCGTCGCCATCAGCAGCGGCGTCGCGGCCACGGCGGCCGGGACGAGCAGCCCCACGGTGACCAGCAGCGCGTCGACAGGCCACAGCAGCCCCGCGCACAGGACGGCGTACCCCAGCTCCCGCCAGGTCGCCCGCTCCCGCAGCCGCGCCGCCAGCCAGGCCCACGGCCCCCCGGCGTCGGGCGCCCGAAGCCGAGCGCGAGCGGCAGGGCCACGATCGCCACGGTCAGCCCGGCGAGCAGGTCCCGCCCGGGGGCGCG